>VSBZ01000097.1:0-14442 GCA_047459215.1 Micromonosporaceae bacterium
GTCGGCGGGCGCCGGGTGCGGCACCGCGGCCGGGTCCCGCGCCAGGGTCGCCCACGCGCCGGCCGCTCGGGAGGTCGCGTTCAACGGCCGGTCCCGGTGGGCGGGCCGGCCCCTGCCCGGCGTCCGCGCCACGCGGTCGCGGCCGCCCCCCGCCGTCCGGACCGGAGGCCCGGCGCCTCGCCCGGTCGCCGCCCGCGCCGCCGCCCTGCCGGGGCGGGACCGGCCCGGTCCGGCGTCCCGGGGAGCGGGTCGGGGTCTCGCCGGTGAGCCGGGACAGCAGGCTCACGTACCGTTGCTGCTCGGTGCGCACGATGCCCGCGGCCGCCTGCGGGACCGGTAGGCGCGGGTCGAGCTCCAGGGCCTCCCGGTACGCCCGGGCGGCGATGTCGGACAGGCCGAGGCCGGCGGCCACCACGCCGAGGACCAGGTGGGCCCGCGGCTGGTCGGGCGAGAGCCGCACCCCCTGCCAGGCCGCGTCCAGTGCCACCTGCCCGTTGCGCACCTGGGCCAGGATCGCGGCCGCGCTGGTGCACGCGTAGCCGTCGGCGCTGCCGTGGCGCAGAAGGCGCTCGGCCTGTTCGGCCGCCTCATCCACCCGGCCGAGGTCGGCGAGCGCCATCCCGCGCGCCACCTGTGCACCGATGTCATCGGGCGCCGCCGCGACCGCCATGTCCGCCGCCGCCAACGCGCCGCGGAGATCCCCGCTGGCCAGCCTGATGCGGGACAGCAGCGTGTAACCGGCCACATCGTCGGGTCGCAGGTCGGACAGCTCCTCCGCCGCCTCCTGGTACCGGCCGAGGTCGGCCAGCAGCTCCGCACGCTCGATGTGCGAACCGGACACTCCGCGAGCCTATACGCTGCGTCCGGTCGCGTCACGCTGCGGGGCCGTGACGGTGGTCCGCGGGTACACCAGCGCCACCGCGACGGCGGCCACTCCCTCCCGGCGACCGGTGAGGCCGAGCCCGTCGGTGGTGGTGCCGGACACCGTGACCGGCGCGCCGACGGCGGCCGAGAGCACCCGCTCCGCCTCGTCGCGTCGGGTGCCCACCCGGGGAGCCTCGCCGATGACCTGGACCGAGACGTTGCCGATCTCGAAGCCTGCGGCACGGACGCGGCGCGCGGTCTCGGCCAGCAACGCGGTCCCGGCCACACCGGCCCACTCCGGTCGACCGGTGCCGAAGTTGGCGCCGAGATCTCCCAGGCCCGCCGCGGACAGCAGAGCGTCACAGGCGGCGTGGGCGGCGACGTCGCCGTCGGAGTGCCCGGCGAGTCCGGGGACGCCGGGCCAGTCCAGCCCGGCGACGCGGCATGGCCGGCCCTCGTCGTACGCGTGGACGTCGGTCCCGATCCCGACCCGAGGCTGAGTCACGTCCGCAGCCTAGCCGGCAGGGCGCCGGACGGACCCGGAGTGCTGACCGGACCGCGTTGACGCCGGCCGGGCGGACCGGTCAGGCCGCCCGCACCAGCGCCGCCGCGACCTCGAGGTCGTGCCGGGTTGTGATCTTGAAGGCGAGGTCGCAGCCGGGGACGAGGTGCGGCCGGACGCCGATCCGGGAGACCATCCCGGCGTCGTCGGTCAGCGTGTCGTCCGTCACCGTGGCGTGGGCCCTCTCGAGCACGGCGCGGCGGAACCCCTGGGGCGTCTGGACCGCCCGCAACGTGGACCGGTCCAGGTGGCCGACGTACCCACCGTCGGGATCGGCGCCGACGACGGTGTCCGTGACCGGGACCACCGGGATGACCGCGTCGTGGCCCTTCCTCACCTCCGCGGCCACTTGTTCCACAAGTGACGGTGGGGCCAGGGCACGGGCCGCGTCGTGGACCAGGACGATGTCGAAGTCGGCGGGAACGCTCGACAGTGCGGCGGCGACCGAGCCGCGTCGGTTCTCGCCGCCGGGGACCACGCCGAACTCTGGTGGCGACGGAGCGGCACCGTCGCTGCCGCGGAGCAACGCCGCGGTGACGAGGTCGCGAACGGTGTCGGTCAGGTGCCGCGGGGCCGCGACGACCAGGTAGCCCACGGCGGGTACGGCCACCACCCGCTGGACCGCGTGGACGAGCAGAGGCCGGTCGCCCAGCCGCCGCAACCCTTTCGGGTCTCCCGGGCCCAAACGGACACCCGCGCCGGCAGCGGCGAGGATCACCGCCACGTCACGGCGCGGAGCGTCCGATGTGGTCACTCTGACCGGATGGAGGTGCGACGTGTGGCTCGGCTCACGTCTCCGTCAGCTCTCCGCCAGCACCTTGTCGAGGAGCATCTCGGCCTCGGCCTTGGTGCTCTTCTCGCAGAGGGCGACCTCTCCGACGAGGATGTCACGCGCCTTGGCCAGCATCCGCTTCTCGCCGGCCGACAGACCGCGCTCCCGCTCGCGGCGCCACAGGTCGCGGACCACCTCAGCGACCTTCATCGGGTTGCCTGAGGCGAGCTTCTCCAGGTTGGCCTTGTAACGGCGCGACCAGTTGGTCGGCTCCTCGGTGTGAGGCGCACGCAGGACATCGAAGACCTTCGACAGCCCCTCCTCGCCGACAACCTCGCGCACCCCGACGATCTCGGCGTTCTCTGCGGGAACCCGCACCGTCAGGTCACCCTGCGCGACCCTGAGGACGAGATACTTTTTCTCCTCGCCCTTGACGACCCGGGTCTCGATTGCCTCGATGAGTGCGGCCCCGTGGTGGGGGTAGACAACGGTCTCGCCGACAGAGAAATCCATAGGTTCGAAACCCCTTTCGCTGTGTCCAGGATAACATGTCGCCCTCGCGCCTCTCCACCGCGCCGGGTGACGTTGTCGCTGGTCAGCGACGTGAGAGGGGTCTCGTGGCGCGGTCGTGGCCCGGCTGCGCGGCGGCCCGGCGGGCGGGACGGACGCGGTGCGTGGCCCCGGTCACGCCGATCGCCACTCTTCTACGTGATCGGTCGGTCACGGGCAGCAGTCGGCTTCCGCGACACCGCCGGCGCGTCCGTCCACCGGTCGCACCGGCCGCCGGGCCGGACCGGGCACCGCGTCCAGGTCTGGATAACCGGCACCGACCCGCGCCACAGTAGGAGGAGGCGCACCAGACCGCGTCGAGGAGTCCGCCATGGGTACCGACCGAGACGGCGACGGCCCGCCCCGCGACGGCGAGCGCCCGTCCGAGCAACCGATCGACGACCACCCGGACCTGCCCCGGCTCCCCGACGGCATCCGGATCCCCGACGATCCGGCGGAGCTGGCCGACGAGGCCGAGCTGGTGCGCGCCCAGCTGTACGGCGGGAGGACCCAACAGCCGTCCCGCCGGAGATGGCGCCTGGGTTCCGGCGACGGGCCGCCGTTCGCCACGACGGTGCTCCTGTGCCTGGCGATCGTCATCGCGCTCGTGAGCCTGCTGGCGGTCGTCCTTCCGCGGCCGTCCGACGAGCCGGATCCGCCACCGGCCTCGGCCAACCTCCCGGACCTGCGGTTGACGGACGACTCCGGCCGGCCGGTCGACGTGGCGGGCCTCGTACCGGCGGCCTTCCTGCTGGTGGAACGCTGCCGCTGCGACCGCCTGATCGCCGAGACGGCGGACGCGGCGCCACCCGGCGTGACCGTGGTGGTGATCGACCGGTCCGTTCCGCAGGCGCCGGCGGACCTTCCCACCGGTGCCCGGCTCCGCCTGCTCGCGGACCCGGAGGGCGAGCTGCGCGCCGAGCTCGGCCTGGGAGCACCCCCTGCCGACGCGGCGACGGTGGTCCTCGCCGACCGGGACGGCATCGTCCAGGTGAACCCGGCCGCCGGGTCGGTGGAGCCCTTCCTGGCCAGCCTCACCCGGCTGGAGTGACGAGCGGACCGCGACCCTCAGGGGCGCGCCGGTCCGGCCGACAGGAGCGCCGCGTAGAGCGTCAGCCCGGGTCCGAACGCCGCCATCACCACCGTCCGGCTTCCGGCGCGGCGAAGCGCGTCGAGCACCAGCAGCACGGTCGGAGAGGAGCAGTTGCCGTGCTCGGCCAGCACGGCGCGGGAGGTCGACAGCGCCTCGGCCGGCAGGGACAGCTCACGCTCGACGACGTCGAGGATGTGCGGGCCGCCCGGGTGCACCGCCCAGCCGTCCACGTCCGCGGTCGCCAGGCCGTGCCGGGCCAGCAGGTCGGACACCAGGGGACGGACATGTCGTCCGATGACGCTGGGGACGTCAGGTGACAGCCCCATGCGGAAGCCCTGATCCGTGACGTACCAGGTCATGTGATCGACAGCGGACGGGTCGGTGAGCGAGACCACGTCCCGCACCACGTAGCCCGGGCCGCCGTCGCCGGGCGCGCCGGGCACGAGGGCCACCGCCACCGCCGCGTCCGAGAACAGCGCGTGCGCGACCATCTGGGCGGTGTCGAGGGTCGACGGCTGGAGGTGCAGGCTCGCCAGCTCCGCACACAGCAGCACCGCCGGCCGCCGACGCACCGCCACGGCGTCGGCGACCGCGGCGATCCCGGCGACCGCGGCGTAGCAGCCCATGTGGCCGACGAACAGCCGCTGGCAGTCGGCCGGCAGGGACAGGTCGCGCGCGAGCAGGATGTCCAGCCCGGGGGTGGCGTACCCGGTACAGGAGCAGACCGCGAGCAGCCCGACGTCGGCCGCCCGGATGCCCGCGTCCGCCATCGCGCCGGCGACCGCCTCCTTGGCCAGCGGCAGCGCCTCCACCAGGTAGCGTTCCATCCGCTTGCCGGTCGACCACTGCGACACGTCCTCCAGCAACGGGCTGACCACGGCGTGCCGGGTCACCACGCCCGCGTTCTGGAAGATCCGCCGGGCCAGTGCCTGCCCCGTACCGGCGTAGTGGTCGGCGAAGAAGCCGGTCCACAGGTCCTCTTGGCGCACCGCGGGCGGCACCGCCACGCCGATGCCCGCCACCACCGCGCCGGTCACCATCGCGGCGCGCTCCCGTCCCGGTCCGGGTCCCCACCCAGGGCCGCCACGCCGAGCCAGTCGGCGCACACGTCGGAGGTGGCCGGTTGCAGGGACCCGCAGCGCCCGTCCCGGAACAGGCGCTCCAGCGGGTGGCCGCGCCGGGAGGCGGACGTCCCGGCCGCCTCCAGCATCGATGCCGTCACCTCGCCGGCGGTGGTGCCCGCCACCAGCTTCGCCCGCCACACCCACCGGTTGGTCTCCGGGTCGCCGGGTGCCGCGTCCACCCGCCTCGCCGCCTCCGCCACCACCAGCCGAGCCGCCTCCACGGCCGCGTCCGCCCGCCCGATCCGCGCCCGGACCGCGGGCAGGTGGCCCAGGCCGCGCGCCACCAGGTGCTCGACCGCCGCGTCCACGGCCGCCCGCGCCACCCCGACGTAGACCGCCGCGTAGCTGGCCACCAGCCAGTGCGGCATCAGCTGGGCCACCACGAGCGCCAGGCCTTCGACCCCACCCAGCAGGGCGGTCGCCGGCACGCGGACGTCCAGGTGGAGGTCGTCGGAGCGGGTCGCCCGCATACCCAGCGAGTCCCAGGTCCGTTCCACGCGCAGGCCCTCGGTACCGGCCGGCACCAGGAACTGGGAGACCACCGACTGGTCATCCGCCCGCCTGGCCGCCACGAGGTACCCGTCGGCGTACCCGGCTCCGGAGACGAAGGTCTTCGCGCCCCTGATCCGGTACCCGTCCCCGTCCGGTTCGTACGAGGTGGACAGCTGCGACAGCCGCGAGCCGACACCCCGCTCGCTCATCGCCACCGCGTACCAGGCACCTCCGGCCGCGGCACGCAGCAGGTCGTCCCGGGCGGCCAGCGCCGACTCTGGGATGCCCAGGGTCACTGCCAGCGTCGAGTCGACCGCGGCCAGCGCGCCGGTGACCGACGCGTGCATGTTGAACACCAGCGCGGTGGCGCCGTTGCCGCGGGCGAGCTCGTAGGCCACCGCGGCGTAGTCGGCGAACCCCGCCCCGGCGCCGCCCAGCTCCGGCGGCACGAGCACACCGAACAGGCCGGCCCGGCGCAGGTCCTCAAAGTCGTCCACCGGGAACTCGCCGGCCGCGTCGTACGCGGCGGCCCGCGCCGCGAATCGGGGCGCGAGCCGCGCCGCCGTCGCCACCAGGTCACTCATCCGTCGTGGCCTCCCTCGACGCGTCGGCGGCGCGAACGCCCCACGCCTGGTACAGCACGGCGGTCAGCCGGCTGGGCACCATGGGGACCCGGCCGCGGCGGGTCACTAGCCAGCGCAGCAGCGGACCGGTGGCCGGTCGCAGCCCGCGCACCCGGACCACGACGCCGTACCGGGCGCACAGGTCCACCAGGCGGGCCGGCGGCACGAACAACTCCGGATCATGGATGCCCGGCGGCGCTGCTCCCGGGACCCGCTCGGCCACGGTCACCACCAGGAACCTGGCCAGCGCGGTGGCGTTGACCGTGTCGGCCACCAGCCGGCCGCCCGGTCGCAGGACGCGGCAGGCCTCCCGGACGACGGCCGGCAGGTCCCGGACGTGCTCGAAGATCTCACCGGCGCTCACCACGTCCGCGCAGGCGTCCGGGAGCGGCAGGGCTGTGGCGTCCCCACGCAGCACCGCCACCCCGTGCGCGGCCGCCTGGCGCAGTGCGGACGCGGTCAGGTCCACGCCGACGTGGCGGTACCCGAGCCGTGCCACGTGCGGCGCCAGCAGCCCGCCACCGCAGCCCACGTCCACCAGCAGCGCGCCATCCCGCGCGGCCGGTGGGATGAGCCCGGCCCGGGCCTGCGCGATCCAGTGCAGCGCGGCCAACGCTCCGCCCGGGCGCCACCACTCCCCGGCCAGCTCGTCGTACTGTCGCGGGTCGTTGCGTACGCGGACGGGCGGGCCCATGCACAGAGAGTGTCATGGATTCGCTCAGACAGCTAGTGATCACGCAGCGTGTCGGACGTCGACGGTCGCGGCCGGACCGACGCGGGTGTTTACTGCCACCGTGGTGACCGCGCTGCTCCGCGCCTGCCATCCCGAGCCGGCGGGTGCGGTGACCGCCGCGTCCGGACTGCTCGCGCTGGCCGTGGGTCACGGCGTCGGCACCGCGGCGCTGGTCACCGCCACGGTGGCGTCCAGCCAGCTCGCGGTCGGGTGGGCGAACGACGCGATCGACGCCGACCGGGACGCGGCTGCCGGACGCCGGGACAAGCCGGTCGCTGCCGGCGAGGTCGCCCGTGGGACCGTCGCGGTCGCCGCGGTGGTGGCCGCGGTGTCGACCGTGGTGCTGGCCCACCTGGCCGGTGCTGCCGCGGGTGCGGTCGCCACGGTCGGCCTGGCCAGTGCCCTGGCGTACAACTGGCCGCTCAAGCGCACCCCGTTGTCGGTGCTGCCGTACGGCCTGTCGTTCGCGGCCCTGGCCGCGTTCGTCGTGCTGGCGGTACCCGCGACCCCGCCCGCCTGGCTGCTCGGCGCCGCCGCCCTGCTCGGCGCTGGCGCCCACTTCGCCAACGTCCTGCCCGACCTGGCGGACGACGCGGCGACCGGCGTCCGTGGGCTGCCGCACCGGATCGGCCGGCGTGCCTCCACCGCCGCCGCGGGTGGCCTGCTGCTGGCGGCCGTGGTGACCGTGGTGCTCGGCCCGCCGGGCCCGCCGACGGGTTGGGGGGTGGCCGCCCTGGCGGTGGGCGTCGCGGTGCTGCCGCTCGGCTGGTACGCCGACCGGGTCGCGGCGGCGCGCGGCCGTCGCCCGACCGCCCTGTTCCGCGCGTTCCTCGTGGTCGCCGTGCTCACGGTCGCCCTGCTGCTGGCCGGCGGCGCCCGCGGGTGAGCCCCGGCCGGGCGCGGAGACCCAGGGTGGCCGCGGATCGGCCGACGTCCCACGCTAGGCTGACCCCGGTAGCGATCAGTGGAAGGGACGCCATGCGCAAGCGGTCACGCGGTGCCGCGATCGTCGCCGCGGCGTTGCTGGGGCTCGGACTCGCCGGCTGTGGAGCCGGTCAGGACGCACCCACCTCCCGGGTGGTCCCGGCCGTGCCAGGGGTGAACGTCGACGCCGAGGACGGCTCGGTGGTCGTCCGCAACGCGCTGGTGCCCTACCAGCCGCAGGGGTACCGGGTCGGCGGACAGGTGCCGGTCGAGATGCGGATCGTCAACCAGGGTCTCGAACCGGTCCGGCTGGTGTCGGCCTCCTCCGAGCAGGCGGCGAGGGTGCAGATCGCGGGCGAGGCGGTGATCCCGCCCGGGGTGGCGACCCCCCTGACGCTGCGGCTGGGTGACCTCCGCGCGGCGGTCAACGCCACCAGCCGCATACCGCTGGTGCTGCGATTCGACAACGGTGTGGAGCTGTCCATGCAGGTGCCGGTCGCCCCGCCCGAGCGGCCGGAGCACCGGACGCCGATGGACCTGGAGCAGGAGCACTGACCCGGCGCCGGGGAGCGGGCGCGCGGGGATCGCGGGCGGCCGCGTGCGGGCACGCGGGGCGCTCGAGACGGTCAGACGTAGCGGTCGAGAATCGACGCCTCGGCCAGGCGGGACAGGCCCTCGCGGACCATCCGCGCGCGGGCGTCACCGACGCCCCCGACCGCCCGCAGGTCCTCCACGGTCGCCCCGAGCAGGCGCTGCAGGCTCCCGAAGTGGTTGACCAGCCGCTCCGCGACGGCACCGGGCAGCCTGGGCACCTTGGCCAGCAAGCGGTACCCGCGCGGGCTCACCGGCACCTCCAGCGCGTCGGCACCGCCGGGGTAGCCGAGTGCCTTCGCCACCGCCACGAGGTCGATGAGGTCGTTCGCCGACAGCAGGTCGAGGTCCTGGAGCACCTCGTCGACCTTGCGGCCGGGTGGCAGGTAGTCGCGCACGACCAGCACCCGTTCGGCGTCCACTCCCGCCATCAGCTCGTCGAGCTGCAGCGCGAGCAGGCGCCCGTCCACGCCGAGCTCGACGACGTACCCGGCGATCTCGTCGGCGATGCGCCGCACCATCTCCAGCCGCTGCACCACCGTCACCGCGTCCCGGGTGGTGACGAGGTCCTCGATCTCCAGCGCGGACAGCGTGCCGCTGACCTCGTCGAGGCGGTGCTTGTAGCGCTCCAGCGTGGCCAGTGCCTGGTTGGCCCGGGACATGATCGCCGCCGAGTCGTCCAGGACGTGACGCTGACCGTCCAGGTACAGCCCGATGATGTTCATCGAGCGGCTGACCGAGATCACCGGATAGCCGGTCTGCTTGGCCACCCGTTCCGCGGTCCGGTGACGGGTCCCGGACTCCTCGGTCGGAATGGAGGGGTCCGGCATGAGATGTACCGCTGCGCGAAGTATGCGGGTCCCGTCGCTGCTGAGCACCACCGCGCCGTCCATCTTGCAGAGTTCCCGTAACCGGGTCGCGGAGAACTCCACGTCCAACGGGAACCCGCCCGTACACAGCGACTCGACCACCTTGTCGTAGCCGAGCACGATCAGCCCGCCGGTACGGCCGCGCAGGATCCGCTCCAGGCCGTCGCGCAACGCCGTCCCCGGCGCCATCAACGCCAGAGTGGCACGCAACGGGTCGTTGGTGAGGCTGCCCGAACTCAGGCCGCCCGCAGCCAGCATTCCGCTGGCCCGCCCCCCAGCTTCCCTGTCGGTAGCCACTCGCACAGTGTAGAGACCGTCCACCCGTACGGTGCTGGCGCGGTGGGCGCGCAACGGATAGTGTGCACGCCTGCGTGGGGCACCTCGCACGGAGGACGCGTCGGCAGATGGCCACCGCGGGAAGGCTCCAGTGGCGTCGTGCCGCCCCCCGCCGCGCACTTCGTCGCACCGCCTGGTCGCTGGTGGCGGTGTCGGCAGCCGCCGCGGTGGCCTGGCTGTTGTTCGGCGGCGAGCCGGTCCGGCTGGCCGGTGGGCGGCCCAACCCGCTGGCGCTGGTACCCCTGGCCACGACCGTGATCGGGGCGGTCGTGGTGGCGTGGCACGCGCTGGCGGCGTTCCGCCGGCCCCTGGTCGAGGCCAACCACTACGCCCTGCGGGTACGCCCCGGCGTGTGGCGGACGCTGGTGCTGCCGTGGGTCGCGGTCGCCGAGATCGCCGGATACACCGCCCGCGGCGAGGCGGTGCTGCTCATCCGCTGCGCCGCCGGCCGGACCACCCCCGGCGACCGGCCGGGGGTCCTGGACCGCTCGGTGCTCCGGTCGACGATGCGCGACGCCGGCCCGGACCGGCGCACGGTCGCCGCCTTCGACCTGGCGGTACGCATGGGGGAGTTCGTCGGCACGCCGGCGGAGCAGCTGGCGTCGCTGGCGGCCTGGGCGCCCGGCCACGTCCGCGTCACCGACCTGCTGTGACCGTCGTCGGCGGCGACCGGCCGGCGGGCGGGCGGTCAGGAACGCGCGGCCAGGTCCAGTGCCTGCCCGAGGTCAGCGACCTCGTGCACGACCAGCCCGTCGGGCACCCCGCCGGGGGCGGACGGGCCGCACCCGGCCGGGACCAGGGCGGTCCGGAAGCCGAGCCGGGCCGCCTCGGACAGCCGCCGCGACACCGCCGACACCCGGCGGATCTCGCCGGTCAGGCCGACCTCCCCGAAGGCGACGAGGTCCGCGGCGATCCCCAGGTCGAGAGCGCTGGAGGCGACCGCGAGCGCGATCGCCAGGTCGGCCGCCGGCTCCACCACCCGGATGCCACCCACCGTCGCCGCGAAGACCTCGTGGTCGTGCAGGCGGATGCGGGGGCGGCACCGCTGGAGCACGGCGAGGACCATGGCCAGGCGGGCCGGGTCCAGACCGCTGACCGTCCGGCGTGGCGAGCCGGCCACGGCCGCACCCTTGAGCGCCTGCACCTCGGTCACGAGGGCGCGCCGTCCCTCCATCGCCACCGTCACGCAGGTGCCCGGGACCGGGTCGGCGCGGCGGTTGAGGAACAGGCCGGACGGGTCCGGCAGACCGGTGATGCCGCCCTCGTGCATCTCGAAGCAGCCCACCTCGTCGGCCGGCCCGAACCGGTTCTTCATCCCCCGCACCAGCCGCAGGGACGAGTGCCGGTCGCCCTCGAAGTGCAGCACCACGTCGACCAGGTGCTCCAGGACCCGTGGACCGGCCACGTTGCCGTCCTTGGTGACGTGCCCCACCAGCATTGCGGCCATCCCCCGCTGCTTGGCCGCCGACACCAGTGCGGCGGTGACCGCCCGCACCTGGGTCACGCCACCGGGTACGCCGTCGACCCCCGGCGCGGACACGGTCTGCACCGAGTCGAGGACCAGCAGGCCCGGCTTGACCGCGTCCAGGTGACCCAGCACCGCAGCGAGATCCGTCTCGGCCGCCAGGTACAGGCGCGGGTGCAGGGCGCCGATGCGCTCGGCCCGCAGGCGGACCTGACCGACCGACTCCTCGGCCGAGATGACCAGGGCGGGGCCCGGATCGCCGTCGGGACCGCTCCCCTCCCCGCGCGACCCGCCGGCCATCCGTCCCGCACCGGCGGCCCAGTGCTGGGCCACATCGAGGAGCAGGGTCGACTTTCCCACGCCCGGCTCGCCCGCCAGCAGCACCACCGCACCGGGGACCAGCCCGCCGCCGAGCACGCGGTCCAGCTCCGCGATCCCGGTCGGGCGGGCCCGGGCCGGGGCCACGCTGTAGCTGCCGATCGGCCGCGCCGGCTCCAGCGGGGCGAGAGGGGTGACCGCGGGGCCGGCCGGCGCGGGGGCCGCCGGGGACTCCACAACCGATCCCCACTCACCGCACTCGGGGCACCGGCCCGTCCACTTCGGCGGCTGGTACCCGCAGACGTCGCAGTGGTAGGTCCGGCGGGCGGGACGGGCCGCCTTCGTCGCTCGGGTCACGTCCGGCACCGTAGCCGAGGGGTCGGACGCTGGCGGTCGACGGGCACCGTCCACCTCATCGGATGGTGATCACCACCGGCTCGCTGTAGGCCGTGCCCAGCCTGGCGTACAGCCGGTAGGTGCCGGGCGCCACGAGGTCACCGGCCGGCGCGCCGTCGCGGCAGACGTCGCTGCGGTTGCCGTACCACGACACGTACGAGAACGAGATGGTGAAGCCCGGCGAGAGCGTGCGCACGTCGGTACCCCGGGGCGGGTCGCAGTGCCGCGACGAGAAGACCCGGGTGGCACCGGACCCCTCGACCAGGTACAGCTCCCGCTGGTCGCCGCCGAGGTCGCGGGTGCACTCCCGGTCGGAGGCGTGCGTGATGACGATGTCGAACCGCACCGGCTCACCGGCGGCGAACTCGGTGCGCTCGGCCTGTGCGGTCACCTCGATCTCGTCGTCGGTGCACTGGTCACCGGGCGGGGTGGTGGGCGCGGCCCCGCCGCCGTCCAGCCCCGACGCCGCCGGCGCCGTGCCGCCCGGCTCCGGTGTGGAGGGTGGCGTGGCCGGCGCATCGGACGCGGACGCGTCCGGGCCCGGTGTGTTCCCGGACGACCGCTCGTCGCCGCCGCCGGCCACCGCCATGCAGGCCTGTGCCACGAGAAAGATCACCAGCAGTGCCACCGCGAGGACGATCGCCCGCCGCCGCCAGTAGACAGAGGCGGGCAGGGGGCCGACGGGGGTCAGTCTCATGGCCTCTCCACGCTATCGACCTCGGGCGACGGTGTCGCGGCGCCGCGCCGGCCGGGAGCCCGCCCCGGGCCCGCCGGCCGGCGTGGGACGGCACACGGCAGGGGTGGGACGGGCGCGAGGCGTCACAGGTAGCGGCGGCGCAGGTGGATCGCGTGCGCGCCGGCCACCCGGTCGAGGAACAGCAACCCGTCACAGTGGTCGATCTCGTGCTGCAGTGCCCGGGCCTCGAACGCGTCCGTGGTCAGGGTGACGCGCTCGCCGGAGCCCGGCACGTAGCCGGTGACCACCAGCCGGGTGGCCCGCGTGACGTCTCCGGTCAGCGTCGGCACCGACAGGCAGCCCTCCCGGCCGCGCCGGCGGCGCGTACCCGAGACGATCTCGGCGTTGCAGAGCGCGAACGGCCCGTGGGTCGTCTGGGCCCGTGGGTGCCCGGTAACGTCCACGACGAACAGCCGTACCGACTCACCGACCTGTGGAGCCGCCACGCCCACGCAGCCGGGTGAGGCACGCATGGTGGCGAGCAGGTCCGCCGCCAGCGCCACCACGGCGGGGTCGGTAGGGTCGACCGGCTCGGCGGGCCGGCTCAGCACCGGGTGCGGGGCGGTCACCACCGGGCGCACCCGCCCCACCACGCCGACCGCCATGCGGGTCCGTTCCGAGACGCTGGGCTCGCCTCTCACATCACGTCCATCTCGCGCGGGCGGATCGAGACCTCGATGCCGAACTCGGCCGCCACCCCGGCGAGCTCGCCGGCGACGGTGGTCTCCGTGCCGGGCGGCAGGTCGACCTCGGCGACCAGCACGTAGAGCGGGCCGACCAGCCGGGTGGTCAGGTCGGTGATGTTGCCACCGGCGCGGGCGAGCACCCCGGTGACCGCCGCGACGATCCCCAGCCGGTCGGCCCCGTGCACGCTCACCACGTAGGGCGACCCCTCCGCCGGGATCTCCTCCTCCGGGCGCACCTGCCACGCCGTCGTCTGCAGCGACCCGTCCGAGCACAACGGCGCCAGGGCCGACTCCACGGCGGCCGGCTCGGCGTCGCCGGTGCACACCAGCGTCATGGCGAAGTGCCCGCGCAGCCGGGTCATCGTGGAGTCGGTGAGGTTGAGGCCGAGTCCGGCCAGGATCCTCGACACGTCGGCCACGATCCCTGGCCGGTCGTGTCCCACCACCGTGACGGCGAGCTCAGCCACCGCTGCAGTGTACGGCCAGCCCGGGCCGGGCCGCGCAGCGGTCGCTAGCATCGCGGGACACGAGGGCGCGACGGGACGCACACGCCCGAGGGTGACGCACGCGGGGCAGCGGCGACGGGGAGCGGGGAGACGTGACGGAGGCGGCGCAGGCGGCCATCCGCTGGTACTCCAGGCACGCGCGGGACCTGCCGTGGCGGGCGCCGGGCACCGGCGCCTGGCCGATCCTGGTCTCCGAGGTGATGCTGCAGCAGACGCCGGTGGAGCGGGTCGTCCCGGTGTGGTCCCGCTGGATGGACCGGTGGCCGGAGCCCGCGGACCTGGCGGCCGCGCCGCCGGCGGAGGCGATCCGGGCGTGGGGCCGCCTCGGCTACCCCCGCCGGGCCCTGCGGCTGCACGAGTGCGCCCGACTGCTGCGGGACCGCTACGGCGGCCGGGTTCCCCGTAGCCTGCCGGAGCTGCTGTCGCTTCCCGGCGTCGGTCCGTACACGGCCCGGGCGGTTGCCGCGTTCGCCTTCCGGCAGCGCCACCCCGTCGTCGACACCAACGTGCGCCGGCTCGTGGCCAGGTACGCCGGCGGCCGGCCGGACGCGGGTCCGGTGACCACGGCGGCCGACCTGGCGGCGACCGAGGCCCTGCTGCCGCGTCTCCCGGAGGCCGCGGCGCGGGCCAGCGCGGCGTTCATGGAGCTCGGCGCGCTGGTCTGCACCGCACGCGCGCCCCGGTGCGGGTCCTGCCCGCTGGCGGCCGGCTGCGCCTGGCGGGACCGCGGCGTGCCGCTGCCGGACGGTCCCACCCGCCGTCGGCAGCGGTACGCCGGCACCGACCGGCAGGTTCGCGGACTG
>VSBZ01000098.1:0-14378 GCA_047459215.1 Micromonosporaceae bacterium
CCGGTCGCGGGATCGGACAAGTCATGCACGAGATACAGGACGTGCAGCATCGGTAGTTTCACCACGAACTGCCCCCAAGCAAATCTTTAACGGACAGTGTTATGCAGCGCAATAATTTATGCTGCGCCGCAATAAAGATGTTCGTCACGCCAGCCCAACGGATCACTCGATCGAACATACGACCGACTCCGGAAACTGACACTCGTCCCCCAAGGCCGTGAAGGCGCCCAAGGTCTACATCACTGATTCCGGGCTCGCGGCGCACCTGCTGGATGTGGACGCGCAGGCGTTGTCGCGACTCGGCCATCCCGCGCTCGGCGGTCTGTTCGAGACCTTCGTCTACTGCGAACTGCTCCGCCTCCTCGCGGCCTCAGAGGCGCCGATCTCGCTGCGACACTTCCGGGACCGCAACGGCAGGGAAGTCGACTTCATCCTTGAGCGCCGCAACGGCCTGGTAGTGGGCATTGAGGCCAAGGCGTCCTCCACCGTGACGGAGGCGGACTTCCGGCACCTGAGCTGGCTCCGTGACCGCCTTGGCGACCGTTTCGCCGGAGGCTATGTCCTGTACCTCGGTCACGAGGGCGGCTCATTCGGCGACCGTCTTGCTGCCCTGCCGTTGTCGGAGATGTGGCGGCACCGTCGCCTACCCGCACCGGCCGGCGACGCTTCCCCGCCCTGATCCTCAGAGACCGCCACGGCCTGCTGACGCACGTGGGGTGACGCCGTCCTGCTTCCCGCCACCGCGTGAAAGCGAGCACCGACGACACCTGTGACGGCGGGTCAGTCGCGGGGGTCGGGTGGGCGGCAGCCGCCGAGGATGAGGTTGGCGACCAGGGCGGTCCAGCCGGTCTGGTGCATGGCGCCCAGCCCGTACCCGGTGTCGCCGTGGAAGAACTCCGGGAAGTCGATCAGCTCCCGCCAGCCGGGGCGGTTGCGCAGCGTCCCCGGCGGTCCGTACATCGGGCGCGCCCCGTCCGGCCCGGGCAGGAACAGCGACACCAGCCGCCGCGTCAGGTCGTCGGCCACCTGCTCCAGCGTGCATCTCCGTCCCGACCCGGTCGGATACTCCACCTTCAGGTCGGCGAAGAACGCCCCGTAGCGCCGCAGCGCCTCGATGAGCAGGAAGTTGACGGGGAACCACACCGGCCCGCGCCAGTTGGAGTTGCCGCCGAACGTGCCGTCGGTGGACTCTCCCGGCTCGTACCCCACCCGGTACTCCTGTCCGCCGAGCCGCACCACGTACGGCTCGTGCCGGTGGGCGGCCGAGAGGCTGCGCAGCCCGTACGGCGAGAGGAACTCCGCCGGGTCGAGCATCCGCGACAGGATCCGCACCAGCAGGTCCCGCCCCACCAGCGCGAGCAGCCGGTCCCCGGGCACGTCCCCGGACAGCTCCGACGGGGTGACCACGTGGGCGTGCTGCGGGGTGTGCGCGAGCAGCCAGTCCATCCGCGCACCCAGCTCGGGGAGGCGCTGCAGGGTCTTCGCGCTCAGGGTGGTGCTGGCCGCCAGCGGCAGCAGCCCCACCACCGACCGCACCCGCAGCGGCACCGTGGTGCCGTCGCTGTGGCGCAGCACGTCGTAGAAGAACCCGTCCCCGTCGTCCCACAGCCCGTGCGTGTACGCCGCGCCGGCGATGTAGATGAAGTGCTCGAAGAACTTGCTGGCCAGGTCCTCGTACGCCCGGTCGTGCTCGGCGAGCACCAGCGCCATCTCCATCAGGTTCAGCGCGTACATCGCCATCCAGCCGGTGCCGTCGGACTGCTCGAGGATCCCCGGTACGGGCAGCCCGGCCGACCGGTCGAACGGACCCACGTTGTCCAGCCCGAGGAAGCCGCCCTCGAACAGGTTGTTGCCGGTGGTGTCCACGCGGTTGACCCACCACGTGAAGTTGAGCAGCAGCTTGTGCATGACCCGGGCGAGGAAGCCGAGGTCCCGGCCGCCGTCGATGGCGAACACCCGCAGCGCCGCCCAGGCGTGCACCGGCGGGTTCACGTCGCCGAACGCCCACTCGTACGCGGGGATCTGCCCGTTGGGGTGCAGGTACCACTCCTTGAGCAGCAGGAGCAGCTGCTGCTTGGCGAACGTGGGGTCGACCTTCGCGATCGCCACGCACTGGAACGCCAGGTCCCACGCGGCGAACCACGGGTACTCCCACGTGTCGGGCATGGAGATGACGTCGGCGCAGTACATGTGCCGCCAGTGGCTGTTGCGGCCGCGGCGGCGCGCCTCCGGCGGCGGCACCGCGGTCGGGTCGCCGTCCAGCCACCGCCCGACGTCGTAGCGGTAGAACTGCTTGCTCCACATCAGACCCGCGATTGCGGCGCGCACCACCGCCGCCCGGTCGGCGGGCAGGTCCGGTCCCACCAGCTCGGCGAAGAACGCGTCCGCCTCGGCCCTGCGGGCCGCCACCACCCGCGTGAACCCGTCGCCCAGGTCCAGCCGGTCCGGGGCCGTACCCGGCGGCACCTCCACCAGCCGCAGCCGGATGGTGTGGCTACCGCCGGCCGGCACCGTCAACCGGTAGTGCAGCGCCGCCTTGGTACCCCGGCCGGTCGGGTTGACCGTGTCGGCGCCGGAGATGACGTGGTCACCGATGCCGTCCTTGGGGTACGGCGACCGCCCGGGCAGGCCCCACAGCCGCAGCGTGTTGGTCTCGTTGTCGCACGCCAGGGCCCGGGGCTCGCCGTCGCCTTCGAGGACCAGCTCGCCCAGGCGGGGGTGCCGGCCGACCACCCGGTTCCCGGCCGCCACCAGCTGCGGCAGCTCGTGGTCGGTCGGGTCCCAGGCCCAGATGTTGCGGAACCACAGCGTCGGCAGGACGTGCAGCTCCGCCGGCTCGGGTCCGCGGTTGGTCACGGTGATGACCGCGCACAGGTCCCGGGGGGCGGCCTTGGCGTAGTCGACGGTCACCACCCAGTACCGGTCGTCGTCGAAGATGCCCGTGTCGGCCAGCTCGAACTCCGGCTCGTCGCGGCCGCGCGCGGCGTTCTCGGCCCGCAGCCGCTCGTACGGGAACTCCGCCTGCGGGTAGTGGTACCGCCAGCTCATCCACGAGTGCGTCGGGGTGGAGTCGGTGTACCACCAGTACTCCTTGGCGTCCTCGCCGTGGTTGCCCTCCGGGCCGGCCAGGCCGAAGATCCGCTCCTTGAGGATCGGGTCCCGGCCGTTCCACAGGGCCAGCGCCAGGCAGAAGTTCTGCCGCTGGTCGCAGACGCCGGCCAGCCCGTCCTCGTTCCACCGGAACACCCGCGACCGGGCCTGGTCGAACGGGAAGTAGTCCCACGCCGTCCCGTACTCGCTGTAGTCCTCCCGGACCGTCCCCCACGCCCGCTCGGACAGGTACGGGCCCCACGCCCGCCAGTCGGCGATGCCCTCGTCGGCCTCGCGCAGGCGGGCGCGCTCGGCGTCACTCCGCGCGCGCTCCGGTTCACCGTCTGCCACGCCGGCCATTCTTGCCTGCCCGCCCGGCAGGGCCGGCGCCCGCACGCCCGGATGTGGCCCGCACGGCACGGCGGTGAGTGGGTATGGGGGTGGTATGGCACCGATGATCCCGATCGGGTTCGGACCGCAGGTGTGCGGTGACTGCGCCGCCGGCGCGGCCCGCGAGTGGCTGGTCGCCGACGGCGCCGGCGGGTACGCCAGCGGTACGGTCGCCGGCCTGGCCACCCGTCGCTACCACGGGCTGCTGGTGCCGGCCGTCGCCGGCCCCGCCCGGCGCCGGGTCGCGCTGGCCGCCCTGGACCCGGTCGTGCGGCTGCCCGGCGGCGGGCTGGTGCGGCTGGGAACGCACCAGTGGGCCTCCGGCGCCGTCGACCCCGCCGGGTACGCGCTGCTGGAGCGGTTCGACCTGGTCGACGGCCTGCCCCGGTGGCGGTGGCGGGTCGGCGAGGTGGTGCTGCAGCGGGAGCTGGCGATGCGCCACGGCCGGCCCCACCTGGCCGTGGTCGACCGGCTGCTGGCCGGCGGGCCGGTGGAGCTGTCGGTCGACGTGCTGTGCACGTGGCGGGACGCCCACGGCGAGCGCACCGCCGCCGGGCCGCCCCCGGTGGTGCGCCCGGTGGCGGGCGGGGTGGTGGTCGAGGACGCGTACCGGCTGTCCGGGCCGGGGTGGGAGCCTGCCGGGGAGTGGTGGTACGGCGCCTACCACCGGGAGGAGGCGATCCGCGGGCTCAACCCGACGGAGGATCTCTGGCACGCCGGCCGGTTCACCGCCCGGCTGTCGACCGGAGAGGCGCTGCCGGTGTCGGGGTGGGCCGTCGGTGCGGGTGACCTCGCCCGGTCGCCGGAGCCGGCCGATGTGGTCGTGGCGGCCGCCCGCGAGCGTCACCGCCGGCTCGCCGCGCGCGGGCGCGACCCGGTGGAGGCGACGCTCACCGTGGCCGCCGACGCCTTCGTCGTCACGCCGGCCTCCCGGCCGTACGCGCCGCCCGGGCCCGAGGTGCCGGCCGCGGCGGGCGGGGCCGGGCCCGACGTCGTGGCCGGTTACCCGTGGTTCGGCGCCTGGTCGCGGGACACGATGATCTCGTACGAGGGCCTGTTCCTGGGCACCGGCCGTGCGGAGGAGGGCCGGCGGCTGCTGCGGGCGTACGCGGGGACCCTGTCGGAGGGCATGCTCGCCAACACCGCCGACACCGGGCGGGTGGAGTACAACACCGCCGACGCCACGCTGTGGTTCGTCCACGCCGTCGACCGGCACGTGGCGGCCACCGGCGACACGGACCTGGCCGCGGAGCTGCTGCCGGTCCTGCGGGAGGTGGTCGGGCGGCACCTGGCCGGCACCCGGTACGGGATCCGCGTCGACCCGGCCGACGGCCTGCTCACCCAGGGCGCCGACGGGCAGGCGCTGACCTGGATGGACGCCCGCGTGGGCG
Source organism: Micromonosporaceae bacterium (assembly GCA_047459215.1). Lineage (GTDB taxonomy): Bacteria > Actinomycetota > Actinomycetes > Mycobacteriales > Micromonosporaceae > Natronosporangium. The sequence goes on from VSBZ01000098.1 coordinate 4,872, forward strand.
GGGTACCGGTGACGCCGCGCGCCGGCAAGGCGGTGGAGGTGGCGGCGCTGTGGGTCAACGCCCTGGGCGCGCTGGCCGAGCTGTGCCGGCGGGTCGGCGACGACCCGGAGCCGTACGCGGCCCGGCGCCGGGCGGCGGTCGCGGCGTTCCGGCGCACCTTCCCCGCCCCCGCCGGCGGGCTGTACGACCTGCCCGGCGACGCGACCTGCCGGCCCAACCAGCTGTTCGCGTACGCGCTGCCGTACGCGCCGATGACGCCGGACCCGCACGGGTTGCGGAACCTGGCCGCGGCCCTGCTGACCCCGCTGGGGCTGCGGAGCCTGGCGCCGGACGCGCCCGGCTACCAGGGCGTCCACCGCGGCGACCCGGCCGGCCGGGACCGTGCCTACCACCAGGGCACGGTGTGGCCGTGGCTGATCGGCCCGTACGCGGACGCGCTGGCGGCGGCCGGGCAGTCGACCGCCGGCCTGCTCGACGGGCTGGTGGCCCACCTGTCGGAGTGGGGCCTGGGCTCGGTCAGCGAGACCGCCGACGGCGACCCGCCGCACGCGGCCACCGGGTGCCCGTTCCAGGCCTGGTCGGTGGCGGAGGTGCGGCGCACGTACGCCCGCACGCTGGACGGGTGACGGCGGCCGCCGGGGCGTCTGCGGTGCTCGGCGGTCTTCGGTCAGTGGCGTTCCGGCTCAGGCGGTCTCGCGTACCGGCTGCGGCCGGCCCTCCCACTTGGTGGACAGGGCCACCGTGGTGCGCGTGCGCGCCACCCCGTGGGTGCGGCTGAGCCGCACGATGAGCTGCTCCAGCTCGGCCATGTTCCCCACCCTGGCCTTGAGCAGGAACGACTCGTCCCCGGCGAGGAAGTAGCAGGACTCGATCTCGGGCAGGGCGCGCAGCGCGGCCACGACGTCGTCGATCTCGGTGCCGGGCTCCTGTGCGACCCCGATCAGGGCCGTCACGCCGAGGCCGATCATCTCTGGGGTCACGTCCGCGTGGTAGCCGCGGATGAGGCCGGTGGACTCCATCTTCGCGATCCGCTCGTGCACGGACGGAGGCGACAACCCCACCTTGCGGGCGAGCTCCGCGTATGACAGCCGGGCGTTGGCGCGGAGGAGGTCGATCAGCTGCCGATCGATGGCGTCCACGGCGACCAACCTACTAACCGCCACAACCGGTGGCGACCCGTCACGGGTGTAGAAGTCGCCAACACGGGGAACCTACCACGCGACGGAAGAACCGGGATGAAACATGGTAATGACGTGCGAATACTACCGGACCGGGGTGGTGATCATCCGCTGTTCGGCGGGACACGGAACGCGTTACGGTAGTTGACGTGCGGATTTGCGCCAAATGAGGGGCTTGGTAGTCGTGCCCGCTCGGGACCGTGAGGAGGGGGACGTGGACACTGGAGACCGTCTGCTGACGCCGGGCGAGGTGGCCGCACTGTTCCGCGTCGACCCGAAGACCGTGACCCGCTGGGCGGCCGCGGGTCGGATCGGCAGCATCCGCACGCCGGGTGGTCACCGCCGGTTCCGGGAGTCCGAGGTGCGCGCCCTGCTGGAAGGCGGACAGGTGGAGCAGCTGCGCCGCGAGGACGAGGAGTCAGCCCGTTCCGAGGACACCTGACCGCCCGGCCCACCTCCGCAGGAGCGTGTGCGGGACCCCCACCGCGTCCAGCACTTTGCCGGCCACGAAGTCGATGAGCTGCTGGGCGGTGGCGCCAGCGCCGACACCGTAGAAGGCCGGGCTGGCCGGCAGGACGACCGCGCCGGCGTCGTGCAGCGCGATCAGGTGCTCCAGGTGGCTGCGGGTCACCGGGGTCTCCCGCGGCACCACGACCACCGGCCGGCGCTCCTTCAGGTTGACCTCCGCCGCCCGCTGCAGCAGGTCCTTGGAGAGGCCGATGGCGATGCCGGCGCAGGCGGCCGTGCTGGCCGGCACCACCACCATGCCGCGCGCGGGGTAGGAGCCGGACGAGGGTCCGGCCGCGAGGTCGCCCACCGGCCAGTAGCGCACGTCGTCACCGGACAGGTCGCGTTCCAGCCAGGCGGCCAGGTCCCCCCGCCAGTGCGCGTCCCGGAACGGGCGGCCGGTCTCGTCCAGCAGGGTCAGCCGGGCCGCCCGCGACACGATGAGGTCGACGGGCTCGCCGGCGTCGAGCAGGCCGCGCAGGACCGCGGCGGCGTACGGGGTGCCGGAGGCGCCGGAGACCCCCACGATCCACGGGCGGCGGGCCGGCGTCACCGCAGACCACCGGTGACGAGCAGGTCGACGGCGGCGAACGCGAACAGCACGATCCCCACCACGCCGTTGACGGTGAAGAACGCCCGGTTGACCCGGGACAGGTCGTCGGGCTTGACGATCGAGTGCTCGTAGGCGAAGGCGGCGGCGGTCACCGCGAGCCCGACCCACCACAGCACCTGCAGCCCGACCAGGTACCCGTACCACACGAACAGGCTGAACGTGAACGCGTGCGCCACCACGGCCGCCTGCAGCGCGAACCGCACCCCGTACCGCGCCGGCACGCTGCGCACCCCGATCCGGCGGTCCACCTCCGCGTCCTGGCAGGCGTAGATGAGGTCGAACCCGCCGATCCACAACCCCACCGCCGCGCCGAGGACGAACGCCGGCCCCGAGTCGGCGAAGGTGCCGGTGACCGCCAGCCACGCGCCGACCGGCGCGACCATCTGCGCGGCGGCCAGCACCGCGTGCGGCCAGTCGGTGAACCGCTTGGCGTACGGGTAGACCACCAGCGGCACCACGGCGAGCGGCGCGAGCGCGGCGACCAGCGGGTTGAGCGCGGCCGCGGCGGCGAGGAAGCACACCAGCGCCACCGCCGCGCCCACCCTGGCGGTGCGCAGGCTCACCGCCCCGGTGACCAGCTCCCGTCCGGCGGTACGGGGGTTACGCGCGTCGATGTGCCGGTCGACGATCCGGTTGGCCGCCATGGCGAAGGTGCGCGCACCCACCATCGCCACGGTGATGAGCACGAGGTCCGCCCAGTTGATCCGTCCACTGGTGACCTTCATCGCCGACAGCGCCGACAGGTACGCGAACGGCAGGGCGAACACCGAGTGCTCGATGGCCACCAGGCGCAGGAACGCGCGTACCGTCCGCAGCGCACCGCCGCCGCCGTCGCTCCGCGCCGCCTCGCGCGCACCGGCCCGGGTCACAGCCCGTACTCCCGCCAACGCCGGTCCACCCGCGCCACGATCTCCGGCGACATCACCGCCTCCTCCGGCCAGCCGCGGGTGTAGCCCTCGGTGGGGAGCTTGCGCGTGGCGTCGATGCCCGCCTTGCCGCCCCAGAACTGCTGGTACGAGGCGTGGTCGAGGTGGTCGACCGGGCCGGAGGTGACCACCAGGTCGTGCGCGTAGTCCACGTTGCCGAAGGCGCGCCACGCCACCTCCCGGTAGTCGTGCACGTCGCAGTCCTCGTCGACCACCACGATGAGCTTGGTCAACGACAGCAGGTGGGCGCCCCAGATCGCGTGCATCACCTTCTGCGCGTGCTTGGGGTACCGCTTGCGGATCGACACGATGAGGCAGTTGTGGAACACCCCCGGCTCGGGCATGTCGATGTCGACGATGTCCGGGATCAGCAACTTGATCAACGGGAGGAAGATGCGCTCGGTCGCCTTCCCCAGCCCGTAGTCCTCCTGCGGCGGCTTGGAGGTGACGATCGAGTGGTAGATGGGGTCGCGCTGGGTCGTCATGCACTCCACGTGCAGCACCGGGAACGGCTCGACCGGGGTGTAGAACCCGGTGTGGTCGCCGAACGGCCCCTCCGGCAGGCGTTCGCCCGGTTCCACGTACCCCTCGAGCACCACCTGGGCGTGCGCCGGCACCTGCAGGGGCACGGTCAGGCAGTCGACGAGCTCCACCCGCTCGCCCCGCAGGAAGCCCGCGAACAGATACTCGTCGATATCAGGTGGCAACGGTGCGGAGGCGCAGTAGCTGACCACGGGATCGCACCCGAAGGCGATCGCCACCGGCAGCCGGCGGCCCAGCCGCTCGGCGCGTGCGTGGTGGGCGGTGGAGTCCTTGTGGATCTGCCAGTGCAGGCCCAGCGTGTTGCGGGAGTGCTGCTGCAGCCGGTACAGCCCGACGTTGCGTCGCCCGGTCTCCGGGTCGGCGGTGTGGGTGAGCCCGAAGTTGTGGAAGACCCCGCCGTCGCCCGGCCACGTCCGCAGCGCCGGCAGGATGTTGAGGTCGACCTGGTCGCCCCGGTAGACCACCTGCTGGCAGGGGGCGGTACGGACGCGCTTGGGGGGCACGGACTTCAGCTGCAGCAGCTTGCCCAGCCCGTCCCGGATGCCGGCCCAGCCCACCGGCAGCTCCGGCCGGATCAGGTCGCTGATCCGCGCGCCGATCTCGTCGACGTCCTCGACGCCCAGGGCCATCGCCGTCCGCCGGAGGGTGCCGAACAGGTTGATCGCCAGCGGCATGTCGCCCCGGGTGGGCCGCTCGAACAGCAGCGCCGGCCCGCCGGCGCGGACGGTACGGGTGACGATCTCGGTGATCTCCAGGTCCGGGTCGACCGGCACCCGCACCCGGTGCAGCTCACCGGCGCTCTCCAGGGCGCTCAGAAACTCCGGCAGGTCCCGGTACGGGAAGGTCGGGCCACCCATACCGGCCAGTGTGCCAAGCGCGGCCGGCGGCGTTCGCGGCGCCCGCCCGACCGGTCCGGACCGGTAAGGTGGACGGGACGAACGGCGCATCCGTACCCGGAAAGGGGGTCGCGTGTCCACCGATCCGTTGCCCGACGCCGCCGCCCGGGCGGAGGCGGAGATGCGCCGCCAGCAGGAGGCGCTGGCGGCCGCCACCAGGGCGGCGCAGGAGGGCGCCACCACGTACGAGGTGGACGGCGGCGAGATCCGGGTGACCGTGACCGGGCGGCTGCGCCTCAGCGAGGTCTACGTCAGCGACCGGGCGCTGCGGTCGGGCGACGTCCAGGACCTGGTCGACGCGATCAACGGCGCCATCGCCGCGGCCCGCGACGAGTACGCCCAGCGGCTGCGGGCGGCGCTCGACGCGGACACCGCGTCGCTGGTGACGGCAGCGGGGACGTTCCTCGGACCGCCGGCTGCCGGGGACGCCGTCCCACCGCCGGCCGCCGACGGAGCGGCCGACGGCGGACCGTGGCGGGGGAGGTACCGGTGACCGGGCCGCTGGACCGCCTGACCGGCTCGCTGGACCGCCTCGAGCGGGTCCTCGCCGACCTGCCGGCACGGGTCGAGGAGGCCCGGCGGCAGGCCGAGCAGTTCGCCGCCCGCCAGTTCGAGGCCGAGTCCGCCGACGGCGCCGTCTCCGCGGTCGTGGACGGCGCGGGCCGGCTGGTGGGCCTGTCCTTCTCGGCCGCGGCACGCCGGCTGGACAACTACACGCTGGGCGAGCGGATCGTCGAGGCCGTCAACGCGGCGTTGGACGGGGCGGACGCCGCGCGCGACGAGCTGGTCGCGGCGGCCGTGGGCGAGGCCGGGGACCGGGAGCTCACCGGCATGGAGGAGCTGTTCGCACACCGGCTGGGCGAGCTGGAGCGGACCCTCGACGCGGTCGAGGCCCGGCTGCGCAGGCTCGAACGCTGAGGGTCCGGTCCCGCTGCTCGCGCGGTACGACGTCTCCGTGCCGGGGTTGGCGGCCGCGGTTGTCCACAGGCACGCGGGGGCGCGCCCCGTCACACCGCCTGCTTTGTCCGGCGGGCCGGTCGGCTCTCCGTTCCGGGCGCCTCCGGTCAGCTTCCTCCGCCGGACGCCCGGTCCGCGGCGTCCTCCACGTCTCCCACGCTCTCGACCACGTCCCACGCGGTCCCGACGGCATCCACTGTGGATCCCAGCGGCATCGGCACCGTGCCGCCGAGGACCGTGGCGTTGGTGACGCCGTACGCGGTGGCGCGCGCGGTGAAGGCGGCCGCGTGCGCCTTCGAGAAGAATCCCTGCACGGTGCTCGCCGTCTTCTTCAGCGCGTCCAGCTCCTTGAGCAGCAGCCGGAGCTCCTTGAACACCTCGGCCAGCGCCTTAAGGGTCCGGGCGAGGTTCTGGAAGATCTGGGCCGCCCGCTGCAGGAGCTGCGCCACGCGGGCGACGATCTGGCTGATCCTCGCCAGCGCCGCGAGACCGGCCGCGATCTGCTCCGCCACCCAGGCGGCCATGCTGGCGCCGAAGGTCAGGGCGGCGAGCGCGGCCTTGACGACGAAGGTGGCGATCGCGAACGAGATCAGAGCCACGATGACGTCGATGATCAGGTTGGCACCCTCGACGCAGGCCCGCGCCGCCGCCTCGAGCACCTCCTGGGTGCTGCCGGTCGCCTCGGCCACGTCCCGGAGCGCCTGCTCGATGCGGTCGGCCCGGGCGCTGAAGGCCTCGTAACCCTCGCCCTCCCACGCGCCTGCCAGCATGCGGCGGTCGGCGCGCTGCTGCTCGGCGACCTCGATGAGCTGACGGCTGATCTCGACGTACCGTTCACCGGCCCGGATGAGGTCCTCCGGGTCGCCCGCCACCGACTTCAACAGCTCGTTGGCCGGGTCGAAGGCCGGCCTCAGCACCTCCTGGACCGGCCCGGGTGCCGACTGGAACCACTGCTCCAGGCGGTTGGCGTACTCGGTCCCGACGCTCATGACCCCTCCCCGAACCTCACCGAGTCCAGCGCGCGCTGGAGCGCCTCGGCGTCCGCTCCGGCCGCCCGGTCACCCTCCAGGTAGGCGGTGGCGACCGCCCGGATGCCACTGGCGACCGCCGACATGGCGCCCGCCGCCTCGGTCACCGCCTCCTCGCAGGAGGACACGTGCTCGTCGTACACGCCGTAGATGTGGCTGCCCAGGAACGGGATGTGGCCGAACGCGTCCGGTCCCACCCTGATGTCGCCCATGGTCTGGCGGATTCGGCTCAGATCGGACGCCCGACCGTCGGAGGTGCCGGCGAAGGTCTCCAGTACCTCCGGTTCGACGGTGAACCCGGACATGGGTGCTCCCTCCCACTCAGGGCGGCCACGTGCCGGGTGCTACTCCCGCACGAGGCCACCATTCAAAGCGGACACGAGGCGGTTGGCGGCACCGGTGAACAACATACCGGTCATGAGGGCGATCCGGGAGAGGTCGACGAAGTCCATCACCACCCGTCCTCGTTGGAGGAACTTGCCCTCGCGGCGGGCGGCGAGAACGGCGACCCGGGGGATCGACGTCACCTCCGTGAACGCGCTGTCGCGGTGGCTCAGCTCGGCGAAGACGAGCCGCCGGTCGGTGACGACACAGTAGGGGGTCCGGCCCTTCAGGGCCGCTGCCAGCCGGTGGGCCACCGAGCCGACGTGCCCCGCAGCCGAGATCCCCCCGATCACCTCGTCGGGATCGGCCTTGACGAGCTCGCCGCCCAACGCGTCCACCACCAGGCCGAGGACCTTCTCCCATGCCCGTGGGTCGCGGGCCGGCTGCTCGCCGGTGAGCAGCCCCACCGCCTCCCGGCGCAGCTTGCCGGGCAAAAAGCGGAAGAGGCGCTCGATCTCCTCCGGGGAACGCTCCAGGCGGTCCGACCCGAACGCCTGCTGGCACATGGCGGCGGCGACGGGCCGCTCGCCCTCGGCCAGCAGCGCCCTCAGCTCGGCGGCGTAGAGCCGGACCGGATCCACGCCCGGATTGTACGTGTCCGGTGCCCGACCCCCGGAGGGCCGGTGGTGGCCGGGCCGGAGCGCACCGGGTCTCGCCGGGTGGTGGCCGACGTGTGACCGGACCCGGGTGATCAGTCGCGACCGGAGATTCCCGGAGGGTGCGGCCGGGGCGCGTGGGTCCCGACGGCGAGGTCGACCGCCTGCTCGGGGGACTCGGCGACCAGCAGGCCGGGCACGGGACGGCCGTCCCGGTCGAGGATTCGCCAGCCGCCGAGGACCACCACCGGGACGCCGCCGCGGCGCATGGCATGGGCCAGTTCGGACAGTGTCCCCCAGGATCCACCGACCACGATGACCGCGTCGGCGGACTGGACGATCACCGCGTTGCGCGCCTGGCCCAGGTTTGTGACGACCACCGCGGACAGGTCCGGGCTGGCGCCGGAGCGGTCGGGGCCCGGCAGCACCCCGATCACCAGTCCTCCGGCCGCGCGCGCCCCCGCGGCGACCGCGGCCATCACGCCCGGCCCGCCACCGCAGATGACCGTCGCGCCGCGGGCGGCGAGCAGCTCGCCCACCCGCCGGGCGCGCGCCGCGTCCTCGGGGGTGCACGCGGCCGGGCCGCACACGGCGACCTGGAACCACCCGGGCACGTTGCTCATGCCGCCACGGTAACCGCGCAGCCGTCCGGCAAGGGCCGGTCCGCGTAGGCTGTGGCCATGCACCGGCCACACCTGGAGTTCGCGCTGGCCCTGCACGACCGCCTCCCGGCGGAGGAGAACCTTTCCTGGTCGCCGTACTCGGTGGCGTCGGCACTCGGCCTGGCCGCGGCGGGAGCGCGCGGCCGCACGTACGACGAGCTGGCCGCCGCGCTGGCGCCCGGCGGCGACCTGGCCGGGCTGGCGAAGGTGCTCGCCGAGGCGGCGGCACCGCAGCGGGCCGAGGCGGCGGTGGCGAACACGCTGTGGATGCGCCGCCAGTGGCGGTTCCAGCCGGGCTACCTGGACACGGTGCGGGAGTGGCCGGGCGGCACGGTGCGTACCGCGGACTTCGCCGGTGACCCGGAGGGTGCCCGCAGGGAGATCAACGAGGACGTGGCGCGCACGACCCGGGGACTGATCCGGGACCTGCTCGCCGCCGGCGCCGTCCATCCCGACCTCGTCGCGGTGATCGTCAACGCCCTGTACCTCAAGGTGGCGTGGCTGTGGCAGTTCCCGGAGCACCTGACCGCACCGGCGCCGTTCCACGCGCTCTCGGGCACCCGACCGGTGCCCACCATGCGGAACGAGCAGAGGTTCGGGTACGCCGAGGCCGACGGCTGGCGGATGGCGACCCTGCCCGCCGGCGAGGTCGACGTCGACGTGCTCCTGCCGCCGGAGGGGCTCCGGCCGGAGGACGCGCGGCTGACGTGGCCGGTCCTGGACGCGCTGTACCGGTCCTCGCGACCGACCAAACTGGACCTCGCCCTCCCACGGTTCCGCATCGAGCACCAGGTGACGCTGAACCGGTACCTGGCGGAACTCGGGATCACCGCCGCGTTCGACCGTGAGGTCGCGGACTTCTCCGGGATCACCGACCACCGCCCGTTCTGGGTGGAGCAGGTCGTCCACAAGGCGGTGCTACGCGTGGACGAGAAGGGCTTCGAGGGCGCGGCCGCGACCGCGGTGATGATGGTGGCGACGGCGGCCGACCTCAGCCCGCCGGTGCCGTTCCACGTGGACCGGCCGTTCCTGCTGCTGGTGCGACACCGGCGCACCGGCGCGGTCTACTTCCTGGCCCGCGTGGTCGAGCCCTGACCGGCCGACCCGGCGGTCGGCGGTCACGGCGGCTCGCTCCGGCGGTGCCCCTCACGGTTGGTGATCGTCGGCGGGGTACGCCCTACCGGGCCGTCACCGCGCCGCTGTCCGGCGTGGTGACG
>VSBZ01000099.1:0-14275 GCA_047459215.1 Micromonosporaceae bacterium
CCTGTGGAGCCGCACCAGCAGCCTGCGCGGCCCGCACCTGGCCCAGCTGGCGGTCCCGCAGGCCGCCGGCGAGGCCGACGTACGGGTCCGCTTCCACTACCGCAACGACGTGAGCTTCAACGGCTGGTGGCAGGTCGACGAGGTGATGGTGGGGGAGCGGGCCTGCGCGCCCGTACCCGGCGGCCTGGTGGTCGGCACCGTCAGCGACGACCGCACCGGGGCCGGAATCAACGGCGCCACGGTCCGGCACACCGAGCGCGCCGACGAGCATGCCACCACGGTGGACACTCCCGACGACGCCGCCCTGCCCGACGGCTTCTACTGGCTGTTCAGCAGCCAGACCGGTCCGCAGAGCTACGAGGCCGAGCACCGCCTCGGCCAGTACCCGGCGCAGACCCGCACGGTCGACGTGGTCGGCGACGGCGTGGTACGGCTCGACTTCGCGCTGCCCACCGGGGAGCTGCGAATCAGCGTCGACGAGGTGCGGGCCGGGCTACAGCTCGGCGGCCGGCACCAGGCGACCCTCACGGTCACCAACGTGGGCACCGCGCCGGCGACCTTCCGGCTGGTCGAGTACGCCGGCCCGGACGAGCGGGAACGGCAGGCGCTGCGGCAGGTGCTGGACGCCCCGGGTGCGCCGCTGGCGCGGCTGCCGGACACCCCGCCCGGGGTGGTGCCCGACCCGGAGGACGCGGCCGGCCCCGCCGACGCCCCGCAGGTCGACCCGGGTGAGGCCCGGTGGCGGCAGCTGTCCGACGCCGTGCTCAACTGGACCAACACCGGCGCCGCCGTCCTGGACGGCAAGCTGTACGTCATCGGCGGCTCCAGCGGTGTCAGCCAGCGCAACCAGGTGTACGACATCGCGACGGACGAGTGGGAGCTGACCGGCTCGTTCATGCCCAAACGGGACTCCGCCGCGGTGGCGGCCATCGGCGACCGGATCTACGTGGTCGGTGGCAGCGGCCCGGCCGGCTCGGGCGCGATGGACACCGTCCTCATCTACGACCCGGCGACCGACACCTGGTCCGAGGGCGCCCGCGCCCCGCTGGCGGTGGCCGCGCCCGGTCACGCCGTGCTGGGCGGCGAGCTGTACGTGGTCGGCGGGCGGACCGACAACGACGAGACCCAGCTGGCCACCTCGACGGTCATGGTCTACGACCCGGAGCGCGACTCCTGGCGAACCGTGGCCGACTACCCGGAGCCGGCGTTCTACCAGGCGTGCGGCGCGGTGGAGGGCCTGCTGTACTGCGCCGGCGGCCAGGGCGCCGACGGCGGGCACCTCAGCCGCGCGTACGCCTACGACCCGGTCACCGACGCCTGGTACCGGATCCCCGACCTGCCGCTGACCGTCACCCGCGGCGGGTACACCGCGGCCAACGGGCTGCTGCTGCTGTCCGGCGGGGTGGTCGGCGGGTTCCGCAGCAACGAGGGCTTCTACTACGACCCGTCCGCCGGGCAGTGGGGCTCGCTGCCCAACTCGCTGTTCCCGGTGGAGCGGATGGCCAGCGCCTGCGGCTTCTACAAGGTCGGCGGGTTCCTCAACCCGGCGGTCGGCAACGTGCCGTGGGTGGAGCAGCTGCCCGGGTTCGACGACTGCGACACCTCCACCGGCGACCCGGTGCCGTGGCTGTCGGCCACGCCGGCCGCGGTCACCGTCGAACCGGGCCGGTCGGTCGAGGTGACCGTGACCCTGGACGCGGGTGCCGCCGGTGTCGACCAGCCCGGGCCGCGGCGGGCGTGGCTGACGGTGCTGGAGGACACCCCGTTCGCCACCGAGCCGGTCGAGGTGACGATGGAGGTCACCCCGCCGGAGTCGTGGGGTGCGGTCACCGGCGTCGTCACCGGGCTGGACCGCTGCGAGCAGGGCGGCGAACCGCTGGCCGGCGCGACCGTCCGGTTCACCTCCGACGGGGTCGAGGCCGCGACCGTCACCGACGAGGCGGGCCGGTACACGTACTGGCTGGACAGCGCGACCCCCGGTCCCGGCAAGGGCCCGTTCCGGCGGTACGACGTGACGGTGTCCGCGGACGGGTTCGTCGACGTGCGGCGCACCGTCATGGTGCGGCCGGGCAGGGAGTCGGTCGTGGACGTCACGCTGCCCGCCGACGCGCCGTGCGCGACGGTCACCCCGGAGTCGGTCGACGTCACCCTGAAGGCGGGCCAGTACACCTGGGTGCCGGTGCGACTGGACAACCTCGACGGTGCCGCGCCGTACGACTTCCAGCTCGCCGCCACCGGCTACCAGCTGGACCCGCTGCCGTTCGGCACCGCCGGCGCCTCCGCACCCGCCGCGGCCGCCGACGCCGGCTGGACCCGGGGCGCGGACGTGCCGGACGGGCTGCGCAACTACGCGTACGCCCGGTGCCCGACCGACCCCGACCGGTTCTACCTGTTCGGCGGCGTCGACGCCGCCCTGAAGGTCAGCCGGGAGACGCTGCGGTACGACTCGGTGACCGACACCTGGGAGAAGCTGGCCCGGGTGCCGGAGCCGGGGACCGACGCCGTGGCCGTGTGCGAGGGCGGCAGGATCCACCTGCTCGGCGGCGACGGCACCGACCGCCACCTGGTCTACGACACCGGCACGGACACCTGGAGCGAGGCGGCGCCGCTGCCGCGGCCGGTCGCGGAGGCGGCCGCCGGCGTGTGGAACGGCCGGATCTACCTGGTGGGCGGCACCGCCGGCGGGTGGTTCGACACCTACGACCGGGTGGACGTGTACGACATCGCCACCGACACGTGGACGCCGGGCACGCCCATGCCGGTGGCCGCCCGGTCCAGCGGGTACGCGCAGGTCGGCCCGTACCTGTACGTGGTCGGCGGGCTCGACCGCAACGCCACCGACCAGGTGCTGGACGCGGTGCAGCGGCTCGACATGACCACCGGCGAGTGGACGCTCGGGCCACCGCTGGCGGCCCCGCGGTCGTCGCTGGCGCTGGCCGCCACCGACACCGCCCTGTACGCGATCGGCGGGAACGAGCCGTCCCTCTTCGGTGAGATCCAGACCCGGACCGTGCAGCGGCTGCCGCTGTCCGCGTTCGACGGCGGTGGGGAGTGGACCGTGGTCGAGGAGGCGGCGCTGCCGATCGACCGGGCGTTCGGCGCGGCCGGGGTGTGCACGCACGGGCGTACCGGTGGCGAGATCTGGTCCGTCGGCGGCACCGGCAACCTGCTGCACTCGCTGTTCCTACCGGTGGCGGGGGAGCGGTGCCCGGGGCTGGTCACCGACGTGCCGTGGTTGCGGGTCGAGGACGGGCACGGGACCGTGGCACCGGGCCGGCTGGAGCTGCGCCGGGTGCTGGTGGACGCCCGCGAGCTGGCGGCCGGCGGGACGTACCGGGCGACCCTGCTGGTGACCACGACCGACCCGGCCCGGCCGGAGATCCGCATCCCGGTGACCGTGACGGTGCGATGACCGTAGGGTGCCGATGCGGGCGTCTCTGTCGCGCCCGGCGTGGCGGTCGGGCAGGCTGGACGGGGAGCCCGGTGACGCCCGCGTCGCCCGGGCGCGGTGCGTCGGCGGGCGTGACCTACAGGACCGACCTTGACCGGAAGGTGGGGCGGAACGCATGAGGATGCGCACCCTGGGAGCGGGCGGGCCGCAGGTGTCGGCGATCGGCCTGGGCTGCATGGGAATGAGCTTCGCGTACGGGGAACGCGACGACGCCGAGTCGGTGCGGACCCTGCACCGCGCCCTGGACCTCGGGATCAACCACCTGGACACGGCGGACATGTACGGGTGGGGCCACAACGAGGAGCTGATCGGGCCGGTGGTGCGGCAGCGCCGGGACGAGGTGTTCCTGGCCACGAAGTTTGGCCACCGGATGTCGCCGGACGGCCAGCGGTTCATCGACACCTCCGCCGCCTGGGTGCGCCAGGCGTGCGACGCGTCGCTGAAGCGGCTGGGCGTGGACACGATCGACCTGTACTACGCCCACCGGCGCAACCCGGACACCCCGGTGGAGGAGACCGTGTCCGCGATGGCGGAGCTGGTCGCAGCGGGCAAGGTCCGGTACCTGGGGCTGTCGGAGGTGAGCCCGGCGACGCTGCGGGCGGCGCACGCGGTCCACCCCATCACCGCGGTGCAGATGGAGTACTCCCTGTTCACGCGGGACGTGGTGGAGGGTGAGATGCTGGCCACCTGCCGGGAGCTGGGCGTGGCCGTGGTGGCGTACTCCCCGATCGGCCGCGGGTGGCTCACCGGCACGATCACCTCTCCCGACCAGTTCGCCGAGGGCGACTTCCGGCGGACGGCGCCGAGGTTCTCGAAGGAGAACTTCGCCGCCAACCTCGCCCTGGTGGAGCGGGTCAAGGAGGTCGCCGCCGAGATCGGCTGCACACCGGCGCAGGCGGCGCTGGCGTGGGTCCTGGCGCAGGGCGAGGACATCGTGGCGATCCCCGGTACGAAGCGGGTGCGGTACCTGGAGGAGAACGCGGCCGCGGACGCGATCCGGCTCACCGACGAGCAGCTGGAACGGCTGTCCGCGGCGGTCCCGGTCGGCGCGGTCAAGGGCGACCGCTACCCGGAGCCGCTGATGCGGGCGCTCGGCCACTGACCGCGGGGCCCGGCGCCGTCCGGAGCCGGTCCGCCCGGCATGGAAGAGTAGGGAAGGTGCGGATCGGCATCCTCGGGCCGCTCGAGGTCACCGGCGACAACGGGCCGGTCGCCATCGGCGGCGCCCGGCTGCGGGCGCTGGTGATCCGGCTCGCCCTCGACGTGGGCAAACCGGTACCGGCGGCGGCGCTGGCCGAGGCGCTGTGGGAGGGTGACCGGCCGTCGGACCCCGCCAACGCGGTGCAGTCACTGGTGTCACGGCTGCGGCGGGCGCTACCGGTGGCCGGCGTGCTCCGCTCAGAACCGGGCAGCTACGTGCTGGACCTTCCGCCGGATGCGGTGGACGCGACCCGGTTCGAGCGGCTGGCAGCCGAGGGCCGGCGACTGCTGCGGATCGGCGATCCGCAGGCGGCCGCGGTCGTGCTGGGCGAGGCGCTGGCGCTCTGGCGCGGTCCGGCACTGGCCGACGTCGCCGGGCTCAGCTACGCGGTGGCGCCGGCGGCCCGGCTGGAGGAGCTGCGGCTGGTGGCGACCGAGGACCGGCTGGAGGCGGAGCTCCGCAACGGTGACGGCCCGAGGCTGGTGGCGGAGCTGGAGCAGCTGGCCGCCGCGCATCCGCTGCGGGAGCGGCCGACGGCCCTGCTCATGCAGGCGCAGGTCGCGGCTGGGCGGCCGGCCGAAGGCCTCGCCGCCTATGAGCGGTTGCGGTCCAGGCTCGCCACCGAGCTGGGGGTGGACCCCTCCGAGGAGCTGCGGGCCCTGCACCGGGCGGTGCTGCGCGGCGAGGCCGCGGTGCCCAGCCGGGCCGTACCGCGCGGCAACCTCCGGGCGGCGCTCACCAGCTTCGTCGGCCGGGCCGCCGAGCGGCAACAGGTGCTCACCCAGCTCGCGCGGGGCCGGTTGGTAACCCTGGTCGGCCCCGGCGGTTCCGGGAAGACCCGGCTCGCCGTCTCGGTCGCGGCCGAGCTGGCGGACCGGACACCCGGCGGCGTGTGGTTGGTGGAGCTGGCGGGAGTGACCGGTCCCGCGGACGTGCCGTACGCGGTGTGGAACGCGCTCGGGCAGCCGGGGGTGCGGTTCACCGACGCCCGCCCCTCCCTCACCGGCTCGGGGGACGTGACCAGCCTGGTGGTGGAGGCGTTGTCCGGTGCCCCGACGGTGCTGGTGCTGGACAACTGCGAGCACCTGGTGGAGGCGGCGGCACGGCTGGCAGAGGAGCTGCTGGGGCGGTGTCCACAGCTGCGGATCCTCGCCACCAGCCGGGAACCGCTGGGGCTGATCGGCGAGGCGCTGTCCCCGGTGCCGCCACTGCCGCTGCCCGCGCCCTCCGCCACGCTGACCGAGGCGTTGGCGAGCCCGGCGGTACAGCTGTTCGCCGACCGGGCCGCCGCGGTCCGCCCGGGCTTCACCGTGGACGAGGGCAACGTCGCCGCGGTGGTGGAAATCTGCCGCCGCCTGGACGGCCTGCCGTTGGCGATCGAGCTCGCGGCGGCCCGGCTGCGCACCCTGTCCGAGGCGCAGGTGGCGCAGCGGCTCGGCGACCGGTTCCGGCTGTTGACCGGCGGTTCCCGGACCGCGCTGCCGCGGCACCGGACACTTCGGGCGGTGGTGGACTGGAGCTGGGACCTGCTCAGCGAGGACGAGCAACGGCTGCTGCGGCGGCTGGCGGTCTTCCCCGGCGGTATCGCGGTACCGGCCGCCGCGTCGGTCGCCGGGGACGAGCGGTTGCCGCGCACACGGGTGGAGGACCTGCTCGATGCGCTCGTGGACAAGTCGCTACTGGAGGTGCTCGACCACGACGAGCCCCGGTACCGCCTGCTGGACACGATCCGTGCGTACGCGTGGGACCGCCTGGTCGAGGCGGGTGAGGTCGACCGGTCCCGGGCGGCCCATGCCCGGTACTTCCTGTCGCTGGCGGAGACGGCCGAGCCGCGGCTGCGCGGCGCCGAGCAACTGGTGTGGTTCGCCCGGCTGGCCGTCGAGCACGACAACCTGCTCGGCGCGCTGAACGCCGCCTGCGACCGCGGTGACGCGGCCACCGCGGTCCGGCTCGCCGCGGCGATGACCACCTACTTCATGATGCGGGGTGACCGCATCGAGGCGGCCGCCTGGCCGCGGCAGGCGCTGGCGGTGCCCGGTGACTCACCGCCGGAGCCGCGCGCCATCGCGAAGGCGGCCTGCGTCCTGAACGGCATCTGGGCCCGCCAGACCGATGAGCAGCGGGCACTGGCCGAGGAGGTGCTCGCCGCGATCGCGGACCTACGCCAGCAGGGGCCGCTCCATCCGATTCTGGTGCTGGTGGAGCCGATGCTCGCGACGTTCGCGGACGACCGCGAGCGGGGTCTGGTCGTGATCGACAAGGCGTTCCCGGCCGCGGATCAGTGGACGACCGCGATGCTGCACCTGCTGCGCTCGTTCGTCATGGAGAACGACGGCGATCCGGTGGCGCGCCGGGCGGAGCTGGAGACGGCCGCGGGGTTGTTCCGGGACCTCGGTGAACGGTGGGGTCTGGGAACGGCGCTGAGCGGGCTGGCGGAGCTGCAGGCACAGCTCGGTGACTTCGATGCGGCCCTCGCGACGCTGGCGGAGTCGATCCACCTCATGCACGAGGTCGGCGCGACCGAGGACATCCTGCTCGCCCGGACCAGGGCAGCGGTCATCCGGGCGCGGCGAGGCGAGGTCGGGCGCGCACGGGCCGAGTTGCGGGAGCTCCTCCGGTCCGAGCCGACGGCGCCGGTCTACCTCGGTTTCGTCTGGTGCTCGTTGGCGGAGATCGCCCGGTGTGAGGGGGACCTGGCTGAGGCGGCCGAGCTCTACCGGAAGGCGTCGACCGAGTTCGGCGACCTTGCGCCGACGCAGTTCTCGGTGATGGTCGGTGTGGGCCAGGCCCACCTGGCCCTGGCCTGCGGCGACCTGTCGGCGGCCGAGTCGTACCTCGCGACGGCGCTGGACACCGCACACCGCCTCACCGACATGCCCGTCATCGCCAGGACCGCGGTGGCCCTCGCCGAGCTGTGGCTGCGGCGCGGGTCGCCCGAGCGCGCCGCGGTGGTGCTCGGCGCGTCGGAGGTGCTGCGCGGCGGGCCGGACCTGCTGTCCGCGGACCTCGAGCGGGTGGCCACCGCCGTCCGGGCGGCACTGGGCGCGGCGGCCTACGAGGCGGCCTACGCCCGGGGCCGGTCCTGTGACCGGCCCCGGGCGTTGGCGATGCTGGCGCTCGATGCCGCCGGTCAGGTGCGGCGACGGTAGGCCAGGACGGCGAGCGGGGCGAAGACCGCGAGGATCCCCGCGCCCCACAGCACGGTGTGCGCTACCGGGACAGCCACCGGGCCACCGAGCATCAGCCCGCGCACCGCGTCCATGAGGGAGGTGATCGGGTTGACGCGCACCCACGCCTGCAGCCAGCCCGGGAGCGTGTCGGTGGGTACGAAGACGTTGGTGCCGAACGCGAACGGGAACAGCGCCAGGAAGGAGATGCCCTGCACCGCGCCGGGCTCCCGGACCAGCATGCCGACCAGGACGAACACCCAGCTCATGCAGAACGCGAACGCGACCATCAGCAGGCAGGCGGCGAGCGTCTGGAACGGGTCGGTCTGGATCCGGAACCCGATCGCGTACCCGAACCCGATCGGTACCGCGGACGCGACCACCGCGCGGACGAGGTCGCCGAGCACCGAGCCGATCAGCGGCGCCGACCGGCTGATCGGCAGGCTGCGGAACCGGTCGAAGACGCCCTTCTTGATGTCGTCGTTGAGGTTGACCCCGGTCTGCATCGACCCGAACACCACCCCCATCGCGACCAGCGCGGGCAGCACGAACTGCAGATAGTCGTGAGTGGAGCCGGCAACCGCGCCACCGAACAGGTAGACGAACACCACGATGAACATGACCGGTTGCAGCGTCACGTCGAGCAGCTGCTCGGGCGTACGCCTGATCTTGATCAGGCTGCGGCGGGCCAGCGCGAGGCTGTGCCGCAGCAGGCGGAACGGCCGGGGCGGGGCGGTGCCCCGGCGCGCCGGACCGGTGGAGGTCGGGGCGAGGACGGTCGTCGTGGTCATGCGGCCTCCCGTTCCCTCTCGTGGTGGCCGGTGAGCGTGAAGAAGACCTCGTCCAGGCTGGGCAGGCGCAGCGCCAGCTCGACCGCGCCGATGCCGGCCGCGGCGAGCTTGGCGACCACGGCGGCGAACTGGGCGTCGCCGCTCGCCGGCACGGTGAGCAGGCCCGGGGTGGGCATGTCGGCGGCGTGGCCGGTCTCCGCCTGGAGAATCGCGGCCGCCTCGCCCAGCCGGCGCGGGTCGCTGGGTCGGACCACGATGGTCTGCCCGCCCACGATCTGCTTCAGCCCCGCCGGCGTGTCGTGGGCGATCACCCGCCCGTGGTGGATGACCGAGATCTCATCGGCGAGCGCATCGGCCTCCTCCAGGTACTGGGTGGTGAGCAGCACCGTGGCCCCGTCGTCGACCAGCGAGCGGATCATGCCCCAGACGTCCTCCCGCTTGGCCGGGTCCAGGCCGGTGGTCGGCTCGTCGAGGAACACGACCTGCGGGTTCCCGACCAGGCTGGCGGCCAGGTCGAGCCGGCGCCGCATGCCGCCGGAGTAGCTCCTGACCGGCCGGTCGGCGGCCTCGGTCAGCCCGAAGCGGGCCAGCAGCTCGGCCGCACGCGCCTTCGCCTCGGCCCGGGGCAGGTCCAGGAGGGCACCGATGAGCAGCAGGTTCTCGGTACCGGTGAGGCTCTCGTCGACCGACGCGTACTGCCCGGTCAGGCCGATCAGGCGCCGTACCCGGGCGGGATGGCGGAGCACATCGTGCCCGCCGACCCACGCGCGGCCGGCGTCCGGCCGCACCAGGGTCGCCAGGATCCGAACGGCGGTGGACTTGCCCGCTCCGTTCGGGCCGAGTACGCCGAGCACCGTGCCCGGCCGGGCGGCCAGGTCCACGCCGGCGAGGGCGGTTGTCTTCCCGAACCGTTTGACCAGGCCCTCGGCCTGGAGTGCGTAGGTCATCTCGCGATCGTCCCTTCGGTGGTGTGACACCACCGAAGGTGCGGGAGCCGCCTGCCAGACGCCGCACACGCCGCTGCCAGGCGCTGTCAGGCGCTGTCAGCCGGCCACCGTCGACGCCGCACTGGCGGCGCTGGTGTGGGTGCTGGCGCAGGCGAGGATCGTGGCAATCCCCGGCACGAAGCGGGTGCGGTACCTGGAGGAGAACGCGGCCGCGGACACGATCAGGCTCACCGACGAGCAGCTGGAACGGCTGTCGGCTGCCGTGCCGGTGGCGCGGTCAAGGGGGAGCGGTACCCGGAGGCGATGATGCGCTCGCTTGGCCACTGAGGCGCGGGGGCGCGGATGGCGCGCGGCCCGCGGTTCGCCGGGTCCGGCAGGCTGCGGCCAGCGCGCCACATTCGGGTCGCCGCAAGCTAGCCGCCACCGTCGCCGTCGCCGCCTCCTCCGCCGCCGTCGAAACCACCACCACCGCCAATACCGTCGGTGCTCCAGCCGCCACCACCACCGTCGATCCCACCTCCGGTGAGGATGTCGTGGAGGGCGGCCCTGGGTCCGCCCAGGTAGCCAGCCATGGGGCCGCCGCCACCGCCAAGGTCGTGCCAGGGGACTGTGGTGTGAGGCCGGCCGCGTGAGCGAACTCCGGATCCATCTTGAGCAGCGCGGGCGGGCCGGTCAGCGCCACGCGCATGGCCGCATCGTACGGCCCGTCCGCGTAGGTGGCCTCGGACCGGTGGAGTTGCCAGTCTGGCCCGGACGACCACTGTGCCTTCAGCTCGGCGAGCACGCGGTGACCGGATCCTGTGAGAGGGACGGCGAGAAGGTGCCAGATGTGGAGCGACGCCGCGGCCACCGCGAAGACGGAGACCATGAGCGGAAGGTCGGCGACGGGCCCGGAGACGAACCGGGCCGTCCCGGCGCCCACCAGGGCGGCACCCGCGACCGCGAGCCACAGGCGGGGATGCGAGCGCATAACCAGACCCGCCCGGACCAGCTCATGCCGCAGCTGCCGGACGGCGCGTACCACCGCCCGGTCCTCGGCGAGCCGCCATACCGGGACGCCGCGAGTCGCCGCCCAGGCGACCGCCCGGTCCAACCGGTTCCCGTGCGGCAGCGCCCAACCGAGGTAGGACAGCGCACCCTGATTGGCGTCGATCGCCTCGGTGGCGCGCAGCCAGGCCAACGATACGAAGATCGCACCCCACGCCCCACCGGTGAGGTAGCCGATCTCGTGCGGCCGCAGCAGGTGAGCCTCCATCGGAGGTGACTGCGTGTCCACCCGGAATGCGACGACGTAGCCTGCGCCGATGATCACGGCGGCCACCGCCCAGTAGGCGACGAGGAATGCGGTACCGTCGATGCCCCAGACATCGACCGGCTCGAAGCCCACGACGACCTCCCGTACGCGCCGGTGACCACCATGGTGGCCGGGCGGCGCCGTGCCTGCCATCGGTCGGCCGGCTAGGCCCAGGTTGGCTCGTCCCTTGGGTGGCTGGCTCGTCGGCTGGCTAAGCAGTCGGCTGGTCCCCGCATGGCTGGTCCGTGGGTCGGCGGACGGCGCCCTCGATGAGGTCCAGCACCGGACCGAGGTCGCCGGCCGGCCGGCCCATCGCCAGGTGCAGCACGAGCCCGTCGTACGCCAGCTCCAGGAACCGGGCGAGCACCTCGACCGGGACGTCGTCGCGGAGCGTCCCGGCCTCGCGCTGCCTGGCCAGCCGTTCCCGGGTGGCGGCGGCGACCGCCTCCACCCTCGCGGCCCAGCGCGCGGCGAACTCGGGGTCGGTGCGCAGCCGGCGGGACACCTCCAACTGGGTGCCGAGCCAGCCGATGGTCTCGGGCGAGGCCGCGCGGGCGAGCAGGTCCCGCATCACCTGGACCAGGCCGTTGCGGGCCACGGTCTCGACCATCTCGGCCGCGTCGTCCTCGGCGACGGCGAGGAACAGCGACTCCTTGTCCCGGAAGTGGTGGAAGATCGCGCCTCGCGACAGGCCGGTCTCCTCCTCCAGCCGCCGCACAGTGGCCCCCTCGTACCCATATCGGGCGAAGCAGGACCGCGCCGCGGCTAGGATCTCCCGGCGGCGCGCCTCCAACTGGTCGGGGCTCACCCGTGGCACGGGTCGATCGTGACAGGTGGTGCGGGCGCTTGCAATCCGTACGTACGGCTTGGGGGCGACGATGGCACCGGACCTGGGCACGCGGGTGGCGCGACTGGCCGAGGACCTGCGGGCGGTGGCCGTGGCCGGGCTCCGGTTCGCCGACAACGGGTACGACACCGACCGGTACGAGCGGGTGTTGCGCGCGGCCGCCGAGCTGACCTCCCTGGTCGACGGGCGCGACACCGCCTCGATCGAACGGATCTACCGGGGCGATCTCGGGCTCCGGACTCCGCTGGCGGGGGCGGACGCCGCGGTGTTCGACCCCGCGGGCCGGTTGCTGCTCATCCGGCGCGCGGACGACGGCCGGTGGGCGCTACCGGGTGGGCTGGCCGAGGTGGGGGAGTCGCCGTCGGCGGCTGCGGTCCGGGAGGCGTACGAGGAGACCGGGCTGGTGGTACGGGCGGTACGCGTCCTCGGCGTGTTCGACAACCGCAGCGCGGGGTACGGGCACGGGGCGCTGCACGTCTACCATCTCCTGTTCGAGTGCGAGCAGACCGGCGGTGAGCTGGTCACCACCACGACCGAGACCACCGACGCCGGCTGGTTCACGCAGGAGGAGGCAGCGGCGTTGCCGTTGCACGGGTCGCACGCGCTGATGGTCCCGACCGCGTTCGGCCGGCAGGCCAGTGGTGGCGGCGCGGTGTTTCACTGAGCTTCCGTCGCGGCGTTGTCGGGCGGGTGGTGCGGTGGATGCCGGTCGCCGGTTGTGCCGTGGGTGGTGGCCAGTTTAGACTCCCCTGCCATCGACGGTCGTTGGTCCGGTACGTCCGGGCCGGGACTGGGGAGGAGAGGCGGCGTCGTGGCCACCGGATGGACAACGAGGACGGTTGTCGCCACCACGGTAATGGTCGCGTTCAGCGTGGCGAGCGCGGCGTGTGGGGATGACTCGGGGGAGCGGTTGCCACCGCCGGCCAGCCCGGAGCCGACGCCGTCCCCGACCGCCACGGTGGACCCCGACGAGGCGGCGGCACGGGAGGTGATCGACGCCTACCTGCGGATTACGGCCGCAGGAAAGGTGAGGTCCGACCCGTCGCTGGACGGGCTGGACGACCTGACAACCCCACCGTTTGCCAACCTGATCAGGAGCTCCTTCGAACAGGACCGGTTCTTCAACCGGCGGTACGAGGGCACCATCGAGGTGGTCTGGGTGAAGCTGCTGGAGCGCAACGACACCGACCTCGGGCCGCAGCTGGTCGTGGATACCTGCCTGGACTGGGGCAACTTCGTCCCGGTGGACATCGACACCGGTGAGGTCAACGGCGACGACCCGCGCGAGTATCCGGCCCGGCACCTAGCGAGGCACTACTTGCTGACCAACGACGAAGGCGAATGGGTGGTCGACGGTGCGGGCCTGCCGGGCTGGTTCTACGGTGAGCGGGAGGAGGCGGCGAAGCAGTGCTAGGGCGCAGTGTACGGATTACGGTGGCGGCGGCCGCGGTGGTCGCGCCGCTGGTGTTGATGCCTGTGCCGGCCGCCGCGCAGGCGTCGGGGGACCCTGACCACGCCTGTGCGGTGGCGCCGACTTCGGCGGAATGCTTTCAGTGGTTGAGCGACAACCCGGCGGTCAACGACCCGTCCAACCCGGTCTGCCGGCACCTGGGGGCGTATGTGCCGTGCAGGAGCAGGGTCAGTTTCGGTGGCCGGTTCGGTTGGTGGGTGGGCGATGTCCGGCTGGGCCGGTTCGGATGGGGCTACCTGAACCGGCACCGCCCGCAGCGCATCGACGACCCGGAGAAAGGCAGGCAGCCGACCCGAGGTTGCTGGGGATGGCTCTGGCAGGTGACCGGCGGTGACACGGGTGTGGCCTCCCCGGGCGACGACCCCGACGTCCCAGGTGCGTGGTACAAGCTGATGTGCCTGGGAGACCAGCGGTGGTCCGAGAGCATCGACGACACCGCGCTGCCCGGCTTCCACGGTGAGCTGTCGGCGTGGCGGGCGACCGGGTCGCGGCCGGCGGGTGACCCGGTGCGGGCGGCGCTCAACGCCCGTGCCGCACTCGGCATCACCGCCCCGACGATCGTCACCGCGCCGCCGGCGACCGGTTCGGTGCCGTTGGGCATGCCGGTGTGGCTGGCCGTGGACGAGTCCGATCCGTCCGGATGGGGCAGGCTGACCGGCTCCGGGTGCGACGGTTCGCTGTGCGTGAGCATCGAGGCGTGGGTGCACGAGCTGGAGTGGCGCCTGGGTGACGGGACCGTGGTGCGCTGCTCCCGGGAGCAGAACGAGGCCTGGCGGCCGGGGTTGAACTATCTGGAGCCCTCCGGCGTGTGCCACCACTACTATCAGCAGCCCAGTCGGGATCTGCCTGACGGGCGTTACCCGGTGGAGCTGGTGGCGCACTGGCGCACCTACTGGCAGGCGCCGAGCCTCGGCAGGGACGGGTTCCTCGATCACTCGCTGCCACCGGTGTCCACCAGCGTCCGGGTGGTGGAGGTTCAGGTGCTGGTGACCCGATGACGACGAACGGGACGACGGTGCCCGGAGCACCGCGCAGGTCGGGGACACCGACGGAACCGGGCGGGAAGCGTCCGCGTACCCTCGCACCTGACCGCGGCGGCTCGCCCG
>VSBZ01000100.1:0-14273 GCA_047459215.1 Micromonosporaceae bacterium
CAGCAGCAGCGCACCGCGGTGGCCCGGGGTCTGGCCCTGCGCGGCGACGTCGTGCTCGCCGACGAGGTCACCAGCGAGCTGGACGCGAGCAACCGGCGACTGGTGCTGGAGCTGCTGCGCGCGGAGGCGGACCGGGGCGCCGCCGTGATCCTCGCCACCCACGACCCGGAGGCCGCCGCCGCCTGCGACGCCGAGGTACGGCTCGTGGACGGGTCGGCGCAGCACTCGCTGGCGCGGGTCACGGCGGCGGTGGCCGGTGCGACGCCGGCCCACGGTGGACGTCCGGGCGCTGCGGCCCCCGGTACCGGTGCGGGTGGTGGCGTGCCCGCGCCCGGCGGCCGTCCCACCGGTGGCGGTCCGGCCACCGGCGGCCTGTGACCGGTCAGCGGCGCCCGTCAGCGGCGGCGCGCCACGGTGAGACCGTCGGCCAGCGGCAGGATCACCAGCTCCACCCGCTCGTCGGCGAGCACGCTGCGGTTGAACTCCCGGATGGCGGTGACGCTCTCGTCGTCCGCGGCCGGGTCGACGACGCGGCCGTGCTGGAAGATGTTGTCGACCAGGATGACGCCCCCGCTGCGTACCCGCGGCACCAGCTCGGACCAGTAGGTCGGGTAGCCGGTCTTGTCGGCGTCGATGAACACGAGGTCCAGGTGCGGCTCGGTCGGGAGCGTCCGCAGCTGCTCGCGGGCGTCGCCGATCCGCAGCTCCACCCGGTCGGCGACACCGGCCCGCTGCCAGTAGCGGCGGGCCGTGGCCGTGTACTCCGCGGAGACGTCGAAGCAGATCAGCCGCCCGTCCGGCGGCATGCCCAGGGCGATGGACAGCGACGACAGGCCGGTGAACGTGCCCACCTCCACCGCCCGGCGCACCCCCAGCAGCCGGGTGAGCAGGGTCAGGAACAGCGACTGTTCCGGCGCGATCTGAAGTCCCACGCGGTCGGGGTAGAGGGAACGGGTCTCCTCGATGAGGTCGGTCACCACCGAGGCGGGGGGCGTGGAGTGGGCGAGAAGATACTGGTGGAGCTCGTCGCTGAGCGGAACGGTCTTCGTACTCACGTCCGCAACCCTAGCCGGCCCCGGTCCCGCCGTCGCGTCCCCGCGTCGGGAGCGGGCCCCCGCCTCACCGCCGCGCGCGTGTCCGGTCGGGCACGGTCACCAACGGCTGCCCGGGCGGCCCGGTCGCGCCCGTACGGGCGGTCAGTCGGGTCGGTGCGCGCGGTCGGTCGCTCGCGGGTCAGTGGCGCGCTCGCGGGTCAGTCGCGGCTGCCGCCGCTCATCGCCGCGTGCAGCCGCCGGTGCCGGCCCGCTTCCTGCTCCCGCCCCTGCCGCTCCAGCGACCGGGCCAGCGCGACGTGGGCCCAGGCGTCAACCGGGTCCAGCTCGATGAGCCGCCGGAAGGTGGCCTCGGCGCGGCGCAGCTGGGCGCTGTGGAAGTAGGCCCGCCCGAGCAGCTCCAGCACCGAGCGGTTGGTGGGCTCGCGTTCGGCCACCGGCGCGAGGATGCGGGCGGCGGCGAGGTAGTCGCCCGCGTCGAACGAGCGCCGGCCGTTCTGGAACTCTTCGTACGTGGACTCCGACACGGGGCGCCTCCCTTCACCACCCCCAACGTACGCCGTGGGCAGAGCGACGGACAGGTGGGGCGGAGGGGCGGGCGGTCCGTCGCTCGTCTTAGCGGTCGTTCAGGTGACGGCTATCATCGACACGACAGGCACCGGCGCCGGACGCGGGAGGGTCGATGCGCGCGGAGGAGATCGCCGCAGGACGGGAACGCTGGCAGCGCCGCTACGACGCGGCCCGCAAGCGGGACGCGGACTTCACCACCCTCTCGGGCGTCCGCGTCGATCCGGTGTACGGGCCGCCGGAGGGGGTCGACTACCCGGGGTTCGAGCGGATCGGCTGGCCCGGCGAGTTTCCCTACACGCGGGGGCTCTACCCGACCGGGTACCGGGGTCGCACCTGGACGATCCGGCAGTTCTCCGGTTTCGGCAACGCCCGCCAGACCAACCAGCGGTACCGGATGCTGCTCGCCGCCGGCGGCGGGGGCCTGTCGGTCGCCTTCGACATGCCCACGCTGATGGGGCGGGACACCGACGACCCGCGGTCGGCCGGCGAGATCGGCCACTGCGGGGTGGCGATCGACTCCGCCGCCGACATGGACATCCTCTTCGAGGGCATCGACCTCGGCTCGATCACCACGAGCATGACCATCTCCGGACCGGCGGTGCCCATCTTCTGCATGTACCTGGTCGCGGCCGAGCGCCAGGGCGTCGACGTGTCCAAGCTGGACGGCACCCTGCAGACCGACATCTTCAAGGAGTACATCGCCCAGAAGGAGTGGCTGTTCCCGCCGGAGCCGCACCTGCGGCTGATCGGCGACCTGATGGAGTTCACCAGCCGCGAGATGCCGCGCTACAAGCCCCTGTCGGTCTCCGGCTACCACATCCGGGAGGCGGGGTCCACGGCCGCGCAGGAGCTCGCGTTCACCCTCGCGGACGGGTTCGCGTACGTGGAGCTGGGCCTGTCCCGGGGGCTGGACATCAACACCTTCGCGCCCGGGCTCAGCTTCTTCTTCGACTCCCACATCGACTTCTTCGAGGAGATCGCCAAGTTCCGGGCCGCCCGCCGGATCTGGGCACGGTGGATGCGGGACGTCTACGGCGCCACCGACGAGCGGGCGATGTGGCTGCGGTTCCACACGCAGACCGCCGGCGTGTCCCTGACCGCCCAGCAGCCGTACAACAACGTCGTCCGGACCGCGATCGAGGCCCTGGCGGCGGTGCTCGGCGGCACCAACTCGCTGCACACCAACGCCCTGGACGAGACGCTCGCGCTGCCCACCGACGAGGCGGCGGAGATCGCCCTGCGCACCCAGCAGGTGATCATGGAGGAGACGGGTGTCACCAACGTGGTGGACCCGTTGGGTGGCTCCTGGTACGTCGAGGCGCTCACCGACCGGCTCGAGGCCGAGGCGGAGGAGATCTTCGAGCGGATCCGGCAGATGGCCGGCCAGGGTCCGTACCCGATCGGGCAGATGACCTCGGGCATCCTGCGCGGCATCGAAGACGGCTGGTTCATGGCCCAGATCGCCGACGCCGCCTTCGCCTACCAGCAGGCGCTCGAGAAGGGCGACAAGAAGATCGTCGGGGTGAACTGCCACACCGAGACCATCACCAAGCCGCTGGAGATCCTGCGCATCTCCCACGAGGTGGAGGTCGAGCAGAAGCGGGTGCTGGCCGAGCGCCGGGCCAAGCGCGACCAGGCGGCGGTGGACGCCGCGCTGGCGCGGGTGGTGGAGGCGGCGCGCAGCGACGAGAACATGATCCCCGCGATCCTCGACGCGGCGCGGGTCGAGGCCACCCTCGGCGAGATCTGCGGGGCGCTGCGCAAGGAGTGGGGCGAGTACCGGGAGCCGGCCCGGTTCTAAGCCGGCGGCCGTCTCCGGCCGGGCGGCTGGACGGGTCGTCCGGCGTCCGGCCGTCCACCGCCCACGGTGACCGACCGGTGGTGGTGTGACCGGTTCTCGCGCGGTCGGCGTGCAAGACTGGCAACCATGAGCGACCCACGTGAGAACCAGTCGATCTTCACTCGGGGTGCGGTCGACCTCAGCACGCTCCGGCCGGCGCAGGCTGCGCAGCCGGCCTCCGCTCCGGCCGGCGCGGCGGGGGCCGCGGGGCAGGCGCCGGCGTCGGGCGGACCGGCTCCCGCGGCCGCGGTCGTGATCGACGTGACCGAGGCGACCTTCCAGCAGGAGGTGCTGGAACGGTCGATGCACACGCCGGTCGTCATCGACTTCTGGGCCGAGTGGTGCGGGCCCTGCCGGCAGCTGTCCCCGGTGCTGGAGCGGCTGGCCGTGGAGTACGGCGGCGCCTGGGTGCTCGCCAAGGTCGACGTCGACGCCAACCCGCGGCTGGCGCAGATGTTCCGGGTCCAGGGCATCCCGATGGTGTACGCGGTGGTCGGGGGGCAGCCCATCGACGCGTTCACCGGGGCGCTGCCCGAGTCCCAGCTGCGGCCCTGGCTCGACGCGGTCCTGCGGGCCGCCGGCCGGGAGGTCACCAAGCCGCGGGACCCCCGGCTGGTGGAGGCGGAGCAGGCGCTGGACGCCGGCGACCTCGACCGGGCCGAGCAGGCGTTCCAGAAGATCCTCGCCGAGTCGCCGTCGGACGCCGCCGCCGAGGCCGGCCTGGCGCAGGTACGGCTCGTCCGCCGGATCAACGGGGTCGACCACGCGGCCGCGTTGCGGGCCGCCGACGGGGCACCCGACGACGTCGACGCTCAGCTGACCGCGGCCGACGTCGAGGTCTACCGCGGCGAGGCGGAGCGGGCGTACGCCCGGCTGGTCGACCTCATCCGCCGCAAGACGCCCGAGCGGGACCGGGTGCGGCAGCACCTGCTGTCGCTGTTCACGATCGCGGGACCGGACGACCCCGCGGTCAACAAGGCGCGTCGGGACCTGGCCAACGCGCTGTTCTGACCGGCGGAGGTGGCCCGTGCACGCCGACCTGTCCGGCCCGCCCGGCCAGCGACCCCTCGCGGTGCTGGACGCCCCGTCCAACCTGGGGCTGCGGCCGCCCACCCCCACGTCGGTGCCCGGTTGCGCCAAGGCCCCGGGGGCGCTGCGTGACCACGGCCTGGTCGCCCGGCTGGGCGCGCGGGACGCCGGTTGCCTCACCCCGCCGCGGTACGAC
This sequence comes from Micromonosporaceae bacterium, assembly GCA_047459215.1. Taxonomy (GTDB): domain Bacteria; phylum Actinomycetota; class Actinomycetes; order Mycobacteriales; family Micromonosporaceae; genus Natronosporangium. Next base: position 4,688 of record VSBZ01000100.1, read on the forward strand.
CCGGGCGACTGGCGCCCCGGTGACGGCGTCTGCCAGGGGGACCGGATCGCGGCCTACTCGCTGCGCCTCGCCGACCGGATCGGCGCCATCGTGGCCGCCGGCGAGGTGCCGATCGTGCTCGGTGGGGACTGCTCGATCCTCATCGGCGCCGCGCTGGCGATGAACCGGCTCGCCGAGTCCACGGGGAAGCGGATCGGCCTGGTCTTCGTCGACGGGCACTCGGACTTCCGCCACCCGGGTAACGCCCCGTACGTCGGGGCGGCCGGCGGCGAGGAGCTGGCCCTGGTGACCGGCCGGGGACAGATGCAGCTGGCCGCGATCGAGAACCGGCGGCCGTACTTCCGTGACCCCGACGTGGTGGTGCTCGGCATCCGGGGGCACGACGAGTACCGCACCGAGCTGCTGGCGGCCGGGTTCAACGTGTGCACCGCGCCCGAGCTGCGGGCCAGGGGGGCGGCCCGCACCGCCGAGTGGGCGAGGGAGCGGCTGGCGGACACGGCCGGGTTCTGGCTGCACGTGGACGTGGACGTGCTCGACCCGGCGGTGATGCCGGCGGTGGACGCGCCCGACGACGGCGGGATCGCCCACCGGGAGCTGGAGCTGCTGATCGCCGGCCTGGTGGCCGGGGGTGGCTGCCTGGGGGTGGAGATCACCGTCTTCGACCCCGACCACGACCCGGACGGCACCTACGCCGCCGAGCTCACCGACACGCTGGTGGCCGGGTTGCAGCCGTTGCGTGCGGCGACCGCGCCGCCGATCCCCCGGCCGCGGGTTCCCGTGGCCGTTCCGCCCGGCGACGGCGGGTCCGCTGGTGGCGCGGTCACGAGCGGTGCGGCCACCGGTGACCGCGCGCTCACCGGTGGGGCGGCTACCGACGGCGGCACGGCCACCGGCGGTGGGACCGCCACCGGTGGCCGTGCGGTCGCCGGTGGTGCGGGACCGGCCGGCGGAGCACCGGTCGCCGGGACCGGGCCCGACTGAGGTCGCGTCCGCGGCCCCGCCCGGCCCGGCGGCGCGCGGCGGCTCAGTTGAGCTCACGCAGGAACCGTTCGGCCAACGGGACCGCGCTTCCGGAACCCGACTGCCCGTCCTCCACGAACACCGCGAACGCGATGTCGCCCTGCCAGCCCACGAACCAGCCGTGGGTCTGGTCGCCGGCCTCCGCCGTGCCGGTCTTGCCGTGGACCGGCGCGCCGGGCACGTCCGCCAGCGCGGTGGCGGTGCCGTCGGTGACCACCTCCCGCAGCGCGGAGTGCAGGTCGGCCACGACCTCCCGGTCCAACGGGACCGGGGTGGGAGCCTCCCGTCCGTCCACGACCAGCCACGGCGGCAGCCACCTGCCGCCGGCCACCGCGGCGGTGGCCGCCGCCATCGCCAGCGGGCTGACCAGCGTCGTGCCCTGCCCGAACGCGGCCGCGGCCCGTTCGACCGGGCTCTCGTCGGTGCCGACCTGGCCGGTGAAGGCCTCCAGGCCCGGGTCCCAGTCACCACCGATGCCCAGCTCGGCGGCGGCCGCCGCGAGCCCGTCGCCACCCAGGGCAGGGGCCAGCAGCACGAACGCGGTGTTGCACGACCGGGCGACGGCGGTGCGGAACGGGATGTCGCCGAGCGCGACGTTGCCGTCGTTGTGGAAGGTCCGGCCCTCCACCGTCGCCTCGCGCGGGCACTCGACCACCGTGTCGAGCTCCACCTCCCCGGCCGAGAGCAGGGCGTAGGCGGTGACCATCTTGAAGGTGGACCCCGGCGGCACGGCGCCGGCCAGTGCCAGGTCCACCGGGTTGGCCTCGGCGCCGTGGGTGTTCGCCGCCGCCAGGATCGACCCGTCGCTGACCCGGATCGCCACCAGTGCCGCCCGGCGCGGGTCGGAGTGCAGCGCCCGTTCAGCCGCCTCCTGCACCTCGACGTCGAGTGTGACCGTCAGGTCCGTCCCGGGCACGGGATCCACCGTGTACAGCGGCGTCTCCGCGGGCTCGCCCTCGGGGTCGTCGGACCCGGACTCGGTCCCCTCCGACCCGGCGTGGACGGCGACCACCGTGTACCCCGGGGTGCCGCGCAGCTGGGCGTCGTACCGCTGCGACAGGCCTCCGTACCCGACCTGGTCGCCCACCTCGTACACGCCCGGGTTGTGCTCGATCACCTCGGCGGTCGCCTCGTCGACGATGCCCAGCACGGCGCGGGCGAAGGTACGGGTCGGGGCGAGGTGGCGCTGGCGCTCCCGGAAGGTGGTCGCGGAGAGCGGCTCGATCCGGTCCTCGATCCGGGCGTAGTCGCCCGCGCGCAACGTCACCACGGGCACGAAGTGGTCCGGGTCCGCCGCCTCGATCCGGTCCCGCAGCTCCGCCATGTCGATCTCCACGCCGATCGACCGCAGCGCGGCGTCCACCTCGGCGAGGTCGCGGTCGAGATCCGTGGCCTGCGCCGGCCAGATCCCCACGTCCACCACGTCGCGGGCGGTCATGAGCGCGTTACCGGCGCGGTCGACGATGTCGCCGCGCTCCGCCGGCTGACGCCGGACCATCAGCTGGTCGCCGGCGGCGAGGTCGGGATGGATCACCGCGGGCTCCCAGACGACCCGCCAGTCGTCACCGGCTCCGGTCAGCCGCACCGACGTCTCGTACCGCCACACCGGGGGCGACGCGGCCGGGTCCGCCAGCGGCCAGGCGACCCCCACCTCGGCCGTGGCCGTCTCGTCGTCGACCGAGACGTCGCCGACCTCGAACTGCGGCGGGAACTCGGACAGCTCGCCGGCGACCGTGGCGATCTCGGCGGCGACCACCTGCGGGTCCAGCGGCGAACCGGTGGGGGGGACGAAACCCACGTCCTCCCAGGTGCCGCTCGCGAAGCCGGCCAGGAAGCGCTGTAGCGTCCGCTCCACCTCGTCGTCGGACCCGCACGCGGCGACGCCGGTGAGGACCAGGGCGGTGGCGGCGACCGCGGCGGTGACGCGGACGGCGAACCGGACGGCTCGGGACACGGGACCTCCCCTCCGCGATGGCCCGGTTCGAGTGTGCGCCACACCCGCAACCGGCGCGCCGCGCGCCGTCGCCGTGTCGGCGTCCGGTCGGCGCCCGCAGGCTAGGCTGACACTACGGAGCCCACAACGGGGTGGGCCCGGAAGGGGAGTGGCGTCCATGGACGGCGGTCCTGTCACCGGTGAGGGTCACGCGGGGGATCGCGTCCCCCTCGACCACGACTCCGGAGGCGCGGTGGGCACGCTGCACAGCGGCCCCCCGCCGGAGGCGGTGGCGGAGTTGATGGATGAGACGGACCTCGACGAGCCGGTGACGAGCCCCGAGCGCCTGCTGGCGCAGGCGGTCGCCCTGGCCGGCACGGAGCAGGACGCGAAGCTGGTCGAACGCTACTGGCGGTTCGCACCGGACGAGGACATGGTCGGGCACACCCCGCAGGACCTCGTCGACGCCGCGATCCGCCACCGCGAGCTGGCCCGGCAGCGGTTGCCGGGGGAGCTGAAGCTGCGGGTCGACCCGCCCGACCGCGCCGGCCGCACCGTGATCGAGGTCGTCGTGGACGACATGCCGTTCCTGGTCGACTCGGTCACCGGCGCGCTGACCACCCGCAAGTTCGACATCCACCTGCTGGTGCACCCGCTGATGGTGGTGCGACGCACCCCGCTGGGCGAGCTGCGGGAGATCCGCACGGAGGTGGAGCCGGACCAGGCGACCAGCGGCGACCAGGTGGAGAGCTGGATCCGCATCGAGATCGACCCGATTCGCAGCGAGCGCGAGCGGGAGCAGCTGCGGGCGGCCCTGCAGGGCGTGCTCACGGACGTGCGGGAGGCGGTGGAGGACTGGCCCAAGATGCGGGCCGCCGCCCTGGCGATCGCCGACGAGCTCGCCACCGCGCAGCTCGGCGGTCCGCGGCCGCCGGTGCCCGAAAAGGACATCACCGACTCCATCGCCCTGCTGCGGTGGCTGGCCGACGACCACTTCACCTTCCTCGGGTACCGCGAGTACGAGCTGGTCGACGGGGACGAGATCGACCCGAAGACCGGTGAGCCGGTCAAGCTGCTCGTCGCCAAGCTCGGCACCGGGCTGGGCATCCTGCGCAGTGACCGGACCACTCCGCGGGTGCTGTCCACGCTCAGCCCGGAGGCGTACGCCAAGGCGCTGGAGAAGCGGCTCCTGATCATCACCAAGGCAAACTCCCGCGCCACCGTCCACCGCAACGCGTACCTGGACTACATCGGCCTGAAGACCTTCGACTCCGAGGGCAACGTGACCGGGGAGCGCCGGTTCGTCGGCCTGTTCACCAGCGCCGCCTACCGGGGCAGCGTCCGCGACCTGCCGGTGGTGCGGCGCAAGGTCGCCGAGGTCATGGAGCGCTCCGGGCTGTCACCGCGCAGCCACTCCGGCAAGGATCTGATGGAGATCCTGGAGACCTACCCCCGGGACGAGCTGTTCGCCATCTCCACCGACGACCTCTACCGGGCGGCGATCGGCGTGCTGCGCATGGCCGGCCGCCGGCAGCTGCGGCTGTTCCTGCGGCGCGACCAGTACGGCCGGTTCATCTCCTGCCTCATCTACCTGCCCCGGGACCGGTTCAATACCGCCAGCCGGTTGCGCATGCAGGAGATCCTGCTGCGCGAGCTCAACGGGATCGGGGTGGACTACACCACGCGGGTCGGCGATTCGCTGCTGGCCCAGGTGCACCTGATCGTGCGCACCGACCCGGCCAACCCGCCCGGGGACGTCGACCCGGACGCCCTGGCCGAGGAGCTGGCCGAGGCGACCCGGTTGTGGGACGACGACTTCCGGCTGGTCCTGGAGCGCAAGCTCGGCGACGAGCAGGCCAAGCGGCTGCACAGCCGGTACGCGTCCGCCCTGCCGGAGACCTACAAGGACCAGCACACCCCGCAGGAGGCGGTCAAGGATCTCGCCAAGCTGGAGCTGCTGGAGGAGCCGGGCCAGCTGGAGATGCACCTGTTCCGGCGGCGCAAGGACCCGGCGGACGTGCGGTTCAAGGTGTTCCGGTACGGCGAGCCGATGACCCTGTCGGCGGTCCTGCCGGTGCTGCACACCCTCGGCGTACGGGTCAGGGACGAGCACCCGTACGAGATCACGCGCGCCGACGGGACGATCTGGCTGTACGACTTCGGGTTGGTGCTGCCGCACGACGCCCGGGACCTCGCCGAGGTCCGCGGTCACATGGAGAACGCGTTCTCCGCGGCCTGGCGGGGCGAGGCCGAGGCGGACGACTTCAACGCGCTGGTGCTGCGTGCCGGGCTCACCTGGCGGCAGGTGGTGGTGCTGCGCGCGTACGCGAAGTACCTGCGCCAGGCCGGCTCGGTGTACTCCCAGGAGTACGTGCACGCCACGTTCAACGCCCACCCGGAGATCGCGGCGCTGCTGGTGTCGCTGTTCGACACCCGCTTCGACCCGGCCCTGCCGTTGTCGGCCGACGAGCGCAAGGCCCGGGCCGACGAGCTGGTCGCCGAGATCACCCGGAAGCTGGACGAGGTCACCAACCTCGACCAGGACCGGATCTTCCGGTCCTATCTGGCGCTCATCCAGGCCACCCTGCGCACCTCCTTCTTCCAGCGGGGCAAGGACGGGCGGCCCAAGTCGTACGTCGCCTTCAAGCTGGACCCGCGGGCGGTGCCGGACCTGCCGGAGCCGCGTCCCCGCTACGAGATCTTCGTCTACTCGCCGCGGTTCGAGGGCGTGCACCTGCGGTTCGGCGCGGTGGCCCGGGGCGGGATCCGGTGGTCGGACCGGCGGGAGGACTTCCGCACCGAGATCCTCGGCCTGGTCAAGGCGCAGGCGGTGAAGAACGCGGTGATCGTGCCCGCGGGCGCCAAGGGCGGGTTCGTGGTCAAGTCCGCTGCGGCCGGTGGCCCGGAGGGGGCCGCCGGTGAGACCCCGCCGGACCCGCAGCGGCGGCGGGCCGAGGCCGAGGCCTGCTACCGGCAGTTCATCTCCGCCCTGCTGGACGTCACCGACAACCTCGTCGACGGCAGGGTGGTGCCGCCCGAGGGGGTCGTGCGCTACGACGGCGACGACCCGTACCTCGTGGTCGCGGCCGACAAGGGCACCGCCACCTTCTCCGACCTGGCCAACGAGGTCGCGCACAGCTACGGGTTCTGGCTGGGTGACGCGTTCGCCTCCGGCGGCTCGGCCGGCTACGACCACAAGAAGATGGGCATCACCGCGCGCGGCGCCTGGGAGTCGGTCAAGCGGCACTTCCGGGAGCTGGGCGTGGACGTGCAGCGCCAGGAGATCACCGTCGTCGGCATCGGGGACATGTCCGGCGACGTGTTCGGCAACGGCATGCTGCGGTCGCGCACGATCAAGCTGGTCGCCGCCTTCGACCACCGGCACATCTTCCTCGACCCGGACCCGGACCCGGAGGTCTCCTACGCGGAGCGGGAGCGGCTGTTCCGGCTGCCGGGCTCCTCCTGGGACGACTACGACCGGTCGCTCATCTCCGCCGGTGGCGGGGTGTATCCGCGGACCGCCAAGTCCGTTCCGATCTCGCCGCAGGTGCGGACGGTGCTGGGGCTGGACGAGCGGGTCACCGCGCTCACCCCGCCGGAACTGATCCGCGCGATCCTGGCCGCACCGGTGGACCTGCTGTACAACGGCGGCATCGGCACCTACGTGAAGGCGAGCACCGAGTCGCACGCCGAGGTGGGGGACAAGGCCAACGACGCCTGCCGGATCGACGCCACCCAGCTGCGGTGCCGGGTCGTCGGCGAGGGCGGGAACCTGGGCTTCACGCAGCGGGGGCGGGTGGAGTACGCGCTGGCCGGTGGCCGGATCAACACCGACTTCATCGACAACTCCGGTGGCGTGGACTGCTCCGACCGGGAGGTCAACATCAAGATCCTGCTGCGGGACGCCGGGGTGGTGGGTCCCGAGCGGGACGCGCTGCTGGCGGAGATGACCGACGAGGTCGCCGAGCTGGTGCTGCGCGACAACTACGAGCAGGCCTGGGCGCTGGCGGTCGCGCGGACGCAGGCGGCGCAGCTGCTGCCGGTGCACCGCCGGATGATCAACGACCTGGAGGCCGCCGGCGCCCTCGACCGGACGCTGGAGGCGCTGCCCACCGATGCGGAGCTGGCCGCGCGGGCGGACCGGGGGATGGGTCTGACCCCGCCGGAGTTCGCGGTGCTGCTCGCGTACGTGAAGAACACGCTGCAGGAGGAGATCACCGCTTCCGACCTGCCCGACGAGGAGTGGACCTCGCGGGTGCTGGCGGAGTACTTCCCGACCCCGCTGGTGAAGCGGTACGCCCACCACATGTCCGGGCACCGCCTGCGGCGGGAGATCGTGTCGACGGCCCTGGTGAACGAGGTGGCCAACCGCGGCGGGACCTCGTTCGTCTACCGGGCGAGGGAGGAGACCGGCGCCTCGGCCGCCGACGTGATCCGGGCCTACGTGGTGATCCGGGACGTGTTCGGCCTGCGGGACCTGTGGGCGGCGATCGAGGACCTGGACGGCCGGGCTCCGGTGGCCGGGCAGACCGCGGCCTACCTGGCGACCCGCCGGCTGCTGGACCGCGGGGTGCGGTGGCTGCTGCAGAACCGCCGGTCCCCGCTGGACGTGCCGGGGGAGATCGCGGCGCTGCGGCCGGGTGTCAGCCGGCTGCTGCCCAAGGTGGGCACGCTGTTCCGCGGGGAGGAGCGGGAGACGCTGCGCCGGCACGTGGACCACCTCGTCGGGCTGGGCGTGCCGGAGGACGTGGCGGACTGGGCGACCCGGGTGATGTACGGGTTCGGCCTCGTCGACGTGGTGGAGGTGACCCGGAGCGCCGGCCGCGACCCCGCCGGGGAGGCGGTCGACGAGGTGGCCGGGATCTACTTCGTCCTCTCCCAGCGGTTCCGGGTCGACGCCGTGCTGTCGAAGATCTCCGAGCTGCCCCGGGACGACCGGTGGCAGGCGCTGGCGCGGATGGCGCTGCGGTACGACCTGTACGCGGCGCTGGCGGCCCTGACCTCGCAGGTGCTCGGGTCGACCGCGTCCGGCGCGGCCCCGGAGACGCGGGTGTCGGAGTGGGAGCGGGCGAACGCCGCGTCGGTCAGTCGCGTGCGGAACGCCGTCGCCCAGTTCGACGGGTCCCGGGCCGACCTGGCGGCCCTGTCGGTGCTGCTGCGCCAGGTCCGCACGCTGGTCCGCACCGCCGCCGCGAGCTGAGTTTCGCTCCCTGCTGGCTTCGCCCCCTACTCAGCAAACCTGCCGAGGGTGTCGAGGTGTTGGTGGCGGGCACCGGTCGGCCCGTCCCACCTCACGAGGCGGCCGAACGGTGACGGGTGGACAGACGCCCCACCATGACACCGACGACCTGCTCGACTGGGCACAGACCGTGTTGACGCGAGTCGATACTGTACGGATGGTCGCCCAGGACCACCAGATAGCCGGCTGGTACCACCCCTTCCACAGCCACCTGCTCCGGAATCGGGTCACCCGCTACCGCGGCGATCCGCTTCACGTACCACTGCTGCGTGTTCAATGCGCGCCTGGGCACCGGCAGATCGTTCCAGCCTCGGTCCGGGTCGGGCCGTTGCAGCAGGACGATTCGGCCACGCTCGATCCGTCGACGGCTGAGATGGACGAGGATCCGCTCCCCAGGCTCCAGCACCGGCAGCATACTCACTCCGTCCACGGTGAAGATCATGAGATGTCGGCGGGCGAGTAGGACCACCGTAGCGGCGAGGGTCGCGACGCCGGCGACGCCGATCAGTAGCCAGGTCATGCGACGTCCATCGACTCAACCGGGCGGCTGGACGCGTCCGTCGAGAATGCGAAGGACCCGGTCGCAGCGACTCGCGAGATCCCGGTCGTGAGTGGCGATGATCATTGTGGTTCCTGTCCGGTCCCGCAGGTCACGCAGCAGGCGGACGATCTCCTGGCCGGTCCGGGAGTCGAGATTGCCAGTGGGCTCGTCCGCGAGGACCACCTTCGGCTCGTTGATCAGCGCACGGGCGATGGCAACACGCTGTTGCTGGCCGGTGGACAAGCTGGATGGCATGGCGTGTTCCCGACCCTCGAGGCCCACCGCCGCTAGCAACGATCGCGCCCGTTCGCGCGCCGCCGAGCCGGGTCGCTGAGGTATGAGCGGGACCAGGACGTTGTCGATCGCGGTGAGCGTCGGCAGCAAATGGAAGCCCTGGAAGATGAAGCCGATCGAACGTCGGTACAGCGTCAGCTTCCGCCGACTGAGTTCGGTGACCCGCCACCCGGCGACCTCGATGGTGCCAGAGTCCGCGGTCTGCAGCGCACCGAGCAGGTGCAGCAGGGTGGACTTGCCGGAGCCGGAAGGTCCGGTCAGCGCCACGATCTCCCCGGCGGCTACATCGATGGTCACGCGGTCGCAGGCGCGGATCGGTGCCGCCGAGCCGGATCGGTAGGTCTTGGTCAGTTCCCTGGTGGCGACAACCGTCGCCGGCGATACGTTGTCCTCGCCGTCGCCGATCACTCGGACCTCCTGGCCCTTAGCTCAGTGAACCGCCCCGGTGATCTTGGAGGCTTGGATTATTGCACTCCGGCCGGGGCGACCGGGGTGTTGTGCTGAGCATAGTAGGCGGCTTCGTGTTCGGCGGGTGGACGGTAGTCGCAGGCCGAGTGAA
>VSBZ01000101.1:0-14076 GCA_047459215.1 Micromonosporaceae bacterium
CCGCCGGAACGGCCGTGGCCCCGCGCGGTGTGGCGGGGTGCGGCCGGCGACGACGCCGGCATGGTGCCCGGCGCACCCCACCCGGCACTGGCCCGCATCACGGTGGACGACGTGCTGGCCGCGGTCGCCGACGCGCTGTCGGTCGCCCCGGCCCGGCGCCGGACGGGGGTGAGGGTCGTCACCCGGGCCGGTCGGCCCTATTTTTGAGGTCACTTGCCCTTATAACCTGTGGTGCCGTGACGGCACCGACGACGGCACCCGCGGGCGGACCGGCGGGAGAGCCGGTGGAGATCTCGCGGCACCGGGCGCTCGGGTCGCCGACCCGCGCGGCCATGCTGCACCTGGTCCGGTCCAGCCCGGACGGCCTGACCGCCGGCGAGGTCGCCGCCCGCACGGGGCTCCACCTGTCGACCGCCCGTGACCACCTCGACCGGCTGGTGGACGCCGGGATGCTGGTGCGGGAGCGGTACCGCCAGGCCGGCCGGCGAGGCCGGCCGGCCTGGCGGTACCGCTCCTCAGCTCCCGGACCCGCCCCGTCCCCGTACCGTTCCCTGGCGGCCGCCCTGCTGGACCACCTCGCCCCCACCCCGGCGGCCGTCGAGCAGGCGGGGCGCGCCTGGGGCCGGCGGCTGGCCGCGGAGGAGGCGGTCGGAGCGCCGGTCGAGGTGCTGCGGCGGGTGCTGGACCGGTTGGGCTTCGCACCCGACGTCTCCGCCGGGTCCGCCACCGGCACGGTCGACCTGCGCCTGCGGGCCTGCCCGTTCATCGAGCTGGTGCACAGGCACCGGGAGGCGATGTGCGGTCTGCACCAGGGCGTCATCCGGGGTGTGCTGGAGGGCGCCGGCGCGGACGCTGCGCCGGCCGGCGGTGGTGACCCCCGGTCGGGCGTCGACGCCCGGTCCGGCGACCCACACCCCGGCGGTGGCGAGGCCCGCTCCGGGGCCGATGCCCCGTCCGGTGGTGACGACCGCGCCGGCGGTGACGCGCAGTCCGGCCGGAGCGGGGGCGAACCCGTGCTGGTCCCGTTCGCGACGCCGGACGCCTGCGTCGTGCGGCTCGCCGCGCCGCGCCGGCCGCCGGCGCGCCGCCGTGCCGGGGGCGCTCCGGCGGCCGCCGACAACCGGGGGGTGGCGGCGTGACGCAGTACCTCGGCTACCCCGTCCGCGGCCCGGTCACCCCGGGCGGACCGGTGGTCGGGTCCCCCGGCGGCCACCCCGGCCCGGCCGGCGCCGGCGCCGCCGGCGGGACCGGCCGGGCGGCGTGGCACCGCCGTACCGCCGCGCTGCCCCTGGCGTACCTGGCGGGCCTGGTGGTCGTGGCGGTCGCGCACCCGTTCCTCCCGTCCTGGCGCTGGCTCGCCATCCACCTGCTGCTGCTGGGCGCGGTGACCAACGCGATCGTGGTGTGGAGCGCCCACTTCACGGTCGCGGTGCTGCGCAGCCCGGCACCGGCGACGCGGCGCGGCGAGGCGGTGCGCCTGGCCGTGCTCAACGCCGGGGTGGTGGCGGTGCTCGCCGGCGGCACCGCCGGGGGCGGCGCGGCGTGGGTGGGCGTCGGCGGCGCGGCAGCGGTCGCCGGGGCGGTCGCCGCGCACCTGTGGTGGCTCGGCGCCCGGCTGCGCGAGGCGCTCGCCCCGCGGTTCACGGTGACCGTCCACTACTACCTCGCCGCGGCGGCCGCGTTGCTGTCCGGGATCCCGGCGGGGGCGTGGATGCTCGTGGCCGACGGCCACGCCCGGCCGCGACTGCTCCTGTTCCACGCCCACGTGAACCTGCTCGGCTGGGTGGTGCTCACCGTCCTGGGCACCCTGCTGACCCTGTGGCCGACGGTCCTGCGGACCCGGATGGTGGACGGCGCGGTGCGCGCCTCCACCCGCGCCCTGCCGGTGGCGGTGGCCGGCCTGGTCCTGCTGGGAGCGGGACTGCTGGGATGGTGGCGTCCGGTGGCCGTCGTCGGGCTGGCGCTCGCCGCGACCGCGGTGGTGGTCATCGGAGTCCCCGTGGTGCGCACCGCCCGCAACCGGCCGCCGGCGTCGTTCGCCACCTGGTCGATCGCTGCCGCCCTCGGCTGGCTCGCGGTGGCGCTCGCCATCGACGCGTGGGCACTGCTGTCGGCCCCGGACGACCCCGCGGCCGCACTCGACCGGTTCGGCGCCGTCCTGGTGCCGCTGCTGGCCGGCTTCGTCGGGCAGGTGCTGCTCGGCGCGCTGTCCTACCTGTTGCCCATGGCCCTGGGCGGCGGCCCGGCGGTGGTACGCCGCCACACCGCCCTCATGGAACGGCACTGGGCGCAGCGGGTCACCACCGCCAACCTCGCGCTCCTGGGATTCCTGCTGCCGGTGCCGTCGTACGTGCGCATCACCACGTCGCTGCTCGTGTTGGTGGCGCTGGGGCAGTTCCTCGTCCCCGCCACCCGCCTCCTGCTCACCACCCGGAGGTGACCGTGCCCGAACCGTCCCCGCTGCCGACCCCCACCACCGGTGCCCCGGCCCCGGCCGGTGCCGGTACCCCGCCGACGGGTGACCCGGCCGGTTCGCCGCCGACGGACGCCGGCACCCCGCCGACGGGTGCCGGCAGCCCGGGACCGGGCGCGGACCGGCCCGCCACGCCCTGGCGCGGCGTGGCGGCCGGCGTGGCCCTGGTCCTGGCGGCCGTGCTCGTCGGGGTGGTGCTCGACCGGGGCGCCGCACCCGAAACATCCCCGATGGGGGCGACCGTCCCGCCCACCGGGCACACCACCACGGTCCAGGTGGTCGCCGAGGGGATGCGCTACCACCCGGACGTGATCACCGTGCCCGCCGGCGACCGCCTGGTCATCGAGCTGGCCAACCGCGACCAGCGCCGCCACGACCTGGTGCTGGCCAACGGCGCCCGCACCGGCACGCTCGGCCGGGGAGAGACGGTGCGGCTGGACGCGGGTGTCATCGGCGGCACGGTCGAGGGCTGGTGCTCGCTGCCCGGCCACCGGCAGGCGGGGATGACCCTGACGATCGTGGCCGAGGGCGCGCCCGGCGGCGAGCAGGGCCACGACGGCCACGTACCGCCGTCCGCCGGGTCGCCGGAGGGGACCGGACCGGTGCCGGTCGACCCGATGGCCGACCCCGGTCCGGGCTTCCAGGCCCGGGACGCCACCGCGCCGGCGCCGCCGGAGGGCCGGGTGCACCGGCTGGAGCTGCGGGTACAGGAGGTGCAGCGGGAGGTCGCGCCCGGCGTGCGCCAGACACTGTGGACGTACAACGGCACCGTGCCCGGGCCGGTGCTCCGCGGCCGGGTCGGCGACGTCTTCGAGATCACGCTCGTCAACGACGGCAGCGTCGACCACGGGATCGACTTCCACGCCAGCGCGCTCGCGCCGGACCGTCCCATGCGGCCGATCGACCCGGGCGAGCGTCTCACGTACCGCTTCACCGCCACCCGGGCCGGGATCTGGATGTACCACTGCTCGACCATGCCGATGCTCCACCACATCGGCAACGGCATGTACGGCGCGGTCATCATCGACCCGCCCGACCTGCCGGCCGTGGACCGCGAGTACGTGCTGGTCCAGTCGGAGCTGTACCTCGGCCCCGACGGCGAACCCGGCGACCTGTCGAAGATGCAGCGGGAGCAGCCGGACGCCGTGGTCTTCAACGGGTACGCCGGCCAGTACGACCACCGGCCGCTGGCCGCCCGCGTCGGCGAACGCGTCCGCTTCTGGGTGCTCAACGCGGGACCCAACCGCACCAGCGCCTTCCACGTGGTCGGAGGGCTGTTCGACACCGTGTTCAAGGAGGGGAGCTTCATGCTGCGGCCGGACGATCCCGGCGGGGCGCAGGTCCTCGACCTGGCGCCCGCCTCGGGCGGGTTCGTCGAGACCGTGTTCACCGAGGCCGGCCACTACCCGTTCCTCAGCCACGCCATGGTCGACGCGGAGCGGGGCGCCCGGGGAGTCGTGGAGGTGAGCGGACGGTGACCCGACCGACGACCTCGCGGGACCCGCTCCCGCCGGGCACCCCGCGGGAGCACGCGACCGGGCAGCGCCCGGAGGGGCCATCCCGGGCGCCGGAGGATCGGCGCCAGCGGCCCGGCGGCCGGTCGCAGCAGGTGGCGGACCGGCCGCGCCGCCCGGAGGGCCGGTCGCCCGAGGGCCGGCCGCAGCGCCCGGCTGGCCGGTCGCCACGACCGGCCGCGCGCCGGCGGCGGTGGCGGCAGTTCGTGCCGCCGCAGCACGGCGCCTGGGCGATGCTCCTCCTGCCGTACCTCGCCGCCGTCCTGGTGGTCGGGGCGCGGTGGCCGCACCTGCCATTGCTGGGCGCGTGGCTGGGCGGGTACCTGGTGTCGTACTACGCCAGCCAGGCGGTGAAGACCAGGCGCCCGGGCCGCTTCCGCGCCCAGCTCGTCGCCTACGCGGCGGTGACCGCGCCGTTGGCCGCGGTGGTGGTGGCGGCCCGACCGGACGTGCTGTGGTACGCGCCGGCGTTCGCGGCCCTGCTGGCGGTCACCGTGGCGTACGCGTGGCGGCGGCGCGAGCGGGCGCTCGGCAACGACCTCGCCCTGGTGGCCCTGAGCAGCCTGATGATCCCCGTCGCCGCCACCGTGGCCGGAGCGTCACCGTCGGCGGTGGGGCACGTCCTGGTGGCCGTACCGGCCTACTTCCTCGGCACCGTGTTCCACGTCAAGTCGATGATCCGGGAGCGCGGGAACCCGGTGTACCGGTGGGCGTCGGTGACGTACCACCTCGCGGCGGTGCCGGTGGCCGCGTGGATCAGCCTGCCGCTCGGTGCGGTGTTCACGCTGCTCCTGGTGCGGGCCTGGGTGCTGCCCCGCTGGGGCGCCTCCCCGCTCCGGCTGGGGGTGCTGGAGATCGTGCTGTCGCTGTGCGTCCTGGCCGCGGTGGTCGCCGTATGACCGTCGACCCGGGCCGGGAACCGGACGGGCGCCGCCAGCGACTCATCCGGTATGTGGAGACCTGCCCTGCGCGCGGCCGCGGTCGCCGCGGCCCTGGTCCTCGGAGCGGCCGCCTGTGGCGGCGGTGACGGGTCCACTGACGGGGGCGAGCCGACCGGCAGCCCGACGCCACCGGCCACCACCCGCACCGGCACGCCGTCGCCGACCCCTTCCCCGACCCCGTCCCCGACCCCCGACGTGGTGCTGCTGGAGATCGAGATCTCCGACGGTGTCGCCGACCCGCCGTTCGAGCGCGTCCGGGTGGACCTCGGCGCCACGGTCCGGATCGTGGTCCGCAGCGACGAGCCGGACGAGATCCACCTCCACGGGTATGATCTCGCCGCCGAGATCGGTCCGGGCGAGGAAGGGGTGATCGAGTTCGTGGCCGACATTTCCGGGCTGTTCGAGCTGGAGACCCACCACTCCGGACTGATGCTGCTGCAGCTGGAGGTTCGGTGACCGTGGGCGTGCTCGCCCACGGGATCGGTGGCCGCCAGGACCTGCCCCTGCCGTTCGAGGACGCGCTGGCCGGCGCGGTCATCGCGCTGCTGGCGACGTTCATCATCCTGGCCTTCGCCTGGCGGCGGTCCAAGCTGCGCGGCGACGAGCGTGGGCTGGCGCTCCCGGGCTGGCTGGCCGGCTTCCTCGACTCCCCGGCCTTCCGCTGGAGCCTGCGGACAGCCGGGCTGGTCATCGCGCTGTGGATCGTGGTGGCCCTGGTGGCCGGACCGGACCTGCCCGTGGAGAACCCCGCCCCTGGTGCCCTGTACGTGCTGCTGTGGGTGTGGGTGCCGCTGCTGTCGGTGCTGTTCGGGCCGGTCTGGCGGGCGGTCAGCCCACTGCGGACGCTCCACATGGTGCTGGCCAGGGTCGGCCGCCGGGACCCGGCGGACGGGGTGCTGACCCTGCCCGCCGGGCTGGGGCTCTGGCCGGCGGCGGTGCTCCTGGGCGCGTTCGTGTGGCTGGAGCTGGTGCCCGCCACCCGTGCCACGCTGGAGGTCGTCGGCCTGGCGATAGCCACGTACGCGGTGCTGATGCTCGTCGGCTCGGCGCTGTTCGGCTCGGCGTGGTTCGCGCAAGCCGACCCGTTCGAGGTCTACTCCAGCCTCGCCGCCCGCCTGTCCCCGCTGGGCCGGCTCCGGGACGGCCGGTTGGCGCTGCGCAACCCGCTGGACGGCCTGGACTCGCAGCCGCCCGTGCCGGGCCTGGCCGCGGTGGTCCTGGTGCTGCTGGGCTCGACCGCGTACGACAGCCTCACCGGCGCGCCGGCGTGGATCCGCATGGTGCAGACCTCGCCGCTGTCGCCCACCCTCGTCGGCACGCTCGGGCTCCTCGGCTGCATCGCCATCCTGTCCGCCGCGTACCTGCTCGTCACCCGCCTCACCGGGCGGGTCGAGGGCGGTCGCGGCCGGCTGCCGGCGCTGTTCGCGCACTCGCTGCTGCCGATCGCGCTCGGCTACGTGGTCGCCCACTACTACTCGCTGGCCGTCATAGAAGGACAGCGGACGTTCATCCTCGCTGGTGACCCGCTGGGGACCGGCGACAACCTGTGGGGCCTGCGGCCGACCGACGTCAGCTTCGCGCTCGTCACCCCGACCGGAGTGGCGACCCTGCAGGTGGTCGCCGTGGTCACCGGCCACATCCTGGGGGCGGTGGCCGCCCACGACCGGGCGGTCCGGCTGTTCCCGCCCGAGGCCGCGCGGTGGGGCCAGATCCCGCTGCTGCTGCTCATGGTCGGGTACACGTACCTCGGCCTGACGCTGCTGTTCGCCGCCTGAGGCCGGGCAGCACACGGCCCGGACCGGGTCGGCGCGTCACCTCGGCAGCCCGGCCCCGGTGTCACCGTCCGCAGCCCGGCGGCACCCACCGGGTCGCCGTCCGTGGCCCGGCGGCACCCGCCGGGGTGCCGGGTTTCCCTGGTGTCAGGTCTTCCGACCCTTCCCGCCGGCCCCCTGCCTCGGGCGATGATGGGTGGTGGGGTGGACCGCCCGCCCGCCGTACGGTGGCAGGGAGGCGTCATGGCCAACTCGGACATCTTCGACCACGCCGTTCACACCGCCAACAAGTGGGTGGCCGACGTCGCAGCCGCGTTCGGCACGCGGGACCGCCGCTTCGCGTACCGGGTGTTGCGGGCCTGGCTGCACACGCTGCGCGACCGGCTGACCGTCGACAGCGCCGCCAAGTTCAGCGCGCAGCTGCCCGAGCTGCTGCGCGGGGTCTACTACGACGGCTGGGAGCCGCACAAGGTGCCGATCAAGTACGGCCCGGACGAGTACGTGCAGAGATTCGCGTACGAGGCCCGCATCCCGGTCGACGAGGTGCGGCACGCCGCCGCCACCGTGGCCGGCGTGGCCGCCAGGCACCTGTCGCCCGGGCAGCTGGACGAG
Organism: Micromonosporaceae bacterium; assembly: GCA_047459215.1. Taxonomy (GTDB): domain Bacteria; phylum Actinomycetota; class Actinomycetes; order Mycobacteriales; family Micromonosporaceae; genus Natronosporangium. The sequence continues at coordinate 7,313 of VSBZ01000101.1, forward strand.
GCACTGGCGCAGCTCCCGGAGCCGGTACGGACCGTGATCGCGGGTCCGGTGCCGGAGGAGCCGGTGGGCGCGCCCGCGCGTGGGCGCGCCGAGGCCGCCCGCGAGCTGCGGGAGCGGCTGGAGCCGATCTCGGAGCGGATCACCGCCCTGGAGGAGCAGGTGAGCACCGTGGCGGAGGCGCTGAAGGCGCTCGCCGAGGGGCTGGAGGACAACCCGCTGGCCGGCGTGAGCAGCAGCCGGGGAGCCCGTGCGGCGCGCCTGGCCAGTGAGATCCTCATGACCGTGCCGCCAGGGCCGGGGGCCTCAGCCTCCTCCCGCTGACCGGCCACCCTCGGCCCCGTCCCGCGCAGGCCGGACACGCGTGTCGCCGCCCTCTGGCGTCGCGAGGTAGCCACTGTGGTCGACTGCGTGTCGCCGTGGGGCTCGAGGCGGCCAATGCGCGGTACAGCCGCCATGTCCATAGTCGAGGCGAACCGGCAAGACCGACTCACCGGGGCCATGGCCACCGGAGTGTTCGGCATATCCGCATATAGTCCGGCCACTGCCGATCGGGTGCCACCGCGGGCGGCCGTGCGTCGGGGACGGCCGGCCGGGGCCCTGGCGCGGCTAGCATCGGCACATGCGTGCGGACCAGGTGTGCGGTCTGCTGGCCGAGCCGGACCGGATGGCGGCCTTCGCGGCGGTCGTCCTGGGCGCCGCCACGCCGGACCGGGTCGCCGAGGTCACCGGCCTGCCGGTCCGGCGCGTGACGACGGCGTTGCGGCGGCTGGAGCGTGGCGGGCTGGTGCGGCGCGGTGAGGGCGGCCTGGTGGCCGACACCGGGGTGTTCAAGCAGGTGGCACGGGAGGCCGCCTCGGCGGCACGGGTCGACGAGCCACCGTTGGACCCGGATCCGTCCCGCGACGCGGTGCTGCGCACCTTCATCCGCGAGGGCCGCCTGCGCCGGCTGCCGGCCGGCCACCGCAAGCGCCGGATCGTGCTGGAACACCTGGCCGCGGCGTTCGAGCCCGGGGTCAAGTACCCCGAGCGGGAGGTTGACGCGGTGCTGCGGGCGTGGCATCCGGACCATGCCACGCTGCGGCGCTACCTGGTGGACGAGGACCTGCTGGCCCGCGAGGACGGCGTCTACTGGCGGATCGGCGGCCCGTTCGTGCCCTAGGGCGGTTCGAGCTTGACCCCTACGTTACGTGAGGGTCTAGCGTCGGCTGCGTGGAAGGGCCGAGCTACACGGTCGGGGAGGTCGCGCGCCTCAGCGGCGTGACGGTCCGGACCCTGCACCACTACGACGAGATCGGGCTGCTCTCGCCACAGGAGCGCAGCCCCGCCGGGTACCGCCGGTACGGGCCGGAGGACCTGGAGCGGCTGCGGCAGATCCTCACGTACCGGGAGCTCGGCTTCACGTTGGAGGACATCGCGGCGATCCTGGCCGACCCGGGGACGGACACGCTCGCGCACCTGCGGCGCCAGCACGAGCTGCTCACCGAGCGCCTGAAGCGGATTCAGAAGATGATCGACGCGGTGGAGTTCATGATGGAGGCACACCAGATGGGGATCCAGCTCACGCCGGAGGAGCGGTTCGAGGTCTTCGGGGACTTCGACCCGGACCAGTACGCCGAGGAGGCCGAGCAGCGGTGGGGCAACACCGAGGCGTTCCGGGAGTCGCAGCGGCGGGTCGCGAGCTACACCAAGGATGACTGGCGGCGGCTCAAGGAGGAGTCCGACCGCGTGTACCGGCGGCTGACCGAGGCGATGGCCAGCGGGGTGCCGGCGGACAGCCCGGACGCCATGGACCTGGCCGAGGAGCACCGGCAGCACATCAGCCGGTGGTTCTACGAGTGCTCGTACGAGATCCACCGCGGCCTGGCCGAGATGTACGTGACCGACCACCGGTTCACCGAGAACATCGACCGCTACGGGGCCGGTCTGGCGGCGTACCTGCGCGAGGCCATCCTCGCCAACGCCGCCCGCGCCGGCGCCTGACCGGTCGCCGGACGGCAGGACCGCGGCGACGCCGCGTGGCGGGGCTGCGCCGGCCCGCGGGCCGCTCGGTGGGCGCCCGTGCCGGGGGAGGGGCGCCCACCCGGACACCCGGTCCGGTCTGGGCCGCCGACGAAGGTCGGGGTACCAGCACCGCCGGCGGGCGTCGGGGTGCTCGTCCCGATCCCCGGGACCGGCAACCGTCATCCCGCGGGGGCGGAAGCGCCCGACCCGCGGTACGGCGCGGCCGGCACGGATACGGTGAAGCCGTGGACCGATTACGGGGGGTGAGGTGTCGGTGAACCATACGTACAAGGTCACCGAGGTGGTCGGGTCGTCGCCGGAGTCGGTGGAGGCGGCGGTACGGCAGGCGATCGCCCGCGCCAGCCGGACGTTGCGCCACCTGGACTGGTTCGAGGTGACCGAGATCCGCGGGCACATCGCGGACGGCGAGGTGGCGCACTTCCAGGTGGTCGTCAAGATCGGCTTCCGGCTGGAGGACGAGGAGGAGAAGGAGGCCGCGGAGGCGTCCTGACCGCGCGGGCTCACCTCCGGCGGGCGGGGGGTTGGTCAGGGCTGGCGGCGGTACGGCACACTGCCTGTCATGAGCGTGATCCTCCGCGCCGCCGCGGTCAGCGACCGGGGCAGGGTCCGCGAGAACAACGAGGACGCCGTGCACGCGGGTCCCCGGCTGATCGCGGTCGCGGACGGGGTCGGCGGGGGACCGTCCGGTGAGATTGCCAGTGAGATCGTCATCCGCACGCTGGCGGAGATGGACACGGACCCGCCGCCGCAGTCGCTGGCGGAGGCGGTGGCCGCGGCGAACGAGCGGCTCCGGGAGGCCATCGAGGCCGACCCGACGCTGGAGGGCATGGGCACCACCCTCACCGCGATGCTCGCCCGCGGCGACACGCTGGAGCTGGCGCACATCGGCGACTCCCGGGCGTACCTGTTGCGGGACGGCAAGCTGACCCAGCTCAGCCGCGACGACACGTTCGTGCAGGGGTTGGTCGACCAGGGTCTGATCTCCAGCGCGGAGGCCCGGTTCCATCCACAGCGGTCGGTGGTCACCCAGGCCATGCACGGCGCCGTCATCGAGCCCAGCTACACCACGGTGACCCCTCAGCCGGGCGACCGGTTCCTGCTGTGCAGCGACGGCCTGAGCGACTACGTCGACGTCGAGGCGATCGCGCAGACCCTGGCCAGCGTCGAGGACCTGGAGGAGTGCGCCCGGGCACTGGTGGACCTCGCGCTCGCGGCCGACGCGCCCGACAACGTGACCGTGGTGGTGGCGACCCCGGAGTTCTAGGCCCGCGCCCGTTTCTCCAGGTGGGAGCACCCGTACCCGGCCGCGGGGTACGCCCGCCCGGGATCTCATGATGAGCTGGTGCCGCGGCTGACCGATCCCGCTCCGGCCGCGCCGCCGCCCGGCGTCCGCCGGTGGGCGGGCCGGCCCGCCCCGGCGACGGCGCGTCGCCCCTCCGCCGGCCGCCTGACCGGCCTGGTGCTGGTCGTCGGGGTGGTGCTGGTCGGCCTCAACCTGCGCGCCGCCGTGACCACCCTAGGAGCGTTGCTGGAGGACGTCAGCGACGCGTTCGGCTGGTCCCCCTCGCTGGCCGGCGTGGTCACCATGCTGCCGACCTTGAGCTTCGGGGTGTTCGCCGCCGCCGCCCCGTGGATGACCCGCCGGTTCGCCGACGCCCGGATCCTGGTGGCGGCGATGGTGCTGCTCGCCGGCGGGCTGCTGGTGCGGGCGGCGACCGACAGCACCCCGGTGTTCCTGCTGTCCACCGCCGTGGCGCTCTCGGGCATCGCCGTCGCCAACGTGTTGCTGCCGTCACTGGTCAAGCAGCGGTTCCCGGCGCACGTGGGACTGATGACGGGCGTCTACACGGTGGCGCTGATCATCAGCACGGCCGGTGGCTCCGCCGCCGCCGTCCCCCTGGCGGAGCTGGGCGGCTCCTGGCGGGTGGGCCTGGGGGCGTGGGCGCTGCTCGCGGCGGTCGCCGCGCTCCCGTGGCTGCCCGCCGCCGTAGCCGGGCGGGCCGTTACGGGGGCCGGGACCGGCGCCCGCCCCGGACCGGGCACCGCGACCCGTTCCACCGCGGCCGATCCGGCCGCTGCCGCGGCGGCGGTCCGCCGGGTGCGGCCGTGGCGGTCCGGGCTGGGCTGGGCGATGGCGGTGTTCTTCGGCGCCCAGGCCCTGGTCGGCTACGCCATCATGGGGTGGCTCGCGCAGCTCTACCGGGACGCCGGCTTCACCCCGGCGAGCGCCGGCCTGGTGGTCGCCTTCGTCAACGGCCTCGGCGTTCCCGGCGCGCTGGTGGTCGCGACGCTCACGGCCCGCCTGTCCGACCCCCGCCCGCTGGTGATCGGTCTGGGGACGGCCACCACGATCGGGTTCGTCGGGGTGCTGGTGGCGCCCGGTCCCCTGGTGGTGCTGTGGGTGCTGGTCCTGGCGGCGGGTCAGGCGACACTCCCGTTCGCCCTGGCGATGATCGCGCTGCGGGCCCGTACGCCCGAGGGGACGGTGGCCCTGTCCGCGTTCAGCCAGAGCGTCGGCTACCTGATCGCGGGGCTCGGGCCCCTGGCGGTGGGCATCCTCTACGACCTGACGGGCGGATGGGTGGCGCCGGTGGCGTCGCTGATGGCGGTCGTGGTGGTGCAGACCGTGGCCGGTCTCGTCCTCGCGCGACCCCGGTACATCGAGGACGACTGAGGACACCCGCCGTCCGGCGACTGAGGACACGGGGCGCCCGGCGCCGGGATGCGGGCGCGGTGCGGTGGCCCGGCCGGACCATGAGCCTGTCGACGCGGCGTGTCGGATCGGCTTGACAGGAACTATTCACTCAAGGAATAGTGGCGCCCATGGCCGCCACCTCCGTCACCCCGTACGTCCTCCTCGGCCTGCTCGCGCTCGGGCCCCGGCACGGCTACGACCTCAAGCACACCTACGACAGGCGGCTCCCGCTGGCCAAGCCGGTGCCGTTCGGGCAGGTCTACGCGACGCTCGACCGCCTGGCCCGGGACGGTCTCGTGGCGGCCGCGGCCACCGAGCGCGCCGGTGGCCCGGACCGCACGTCGTACCGGCTCACCGAGGCCGGACGGCAGCGGCTGGAGGAGTGGCTCGACGCGGTCGAGCCGCCGGCCCCGTACGTGGCCGGCGCCCTGCTCGCCAAGGTCATGGTGGCCCTGTTCGTGGCCGGCCCGGACCGGGCCGCCGCCTACCTGACCGCCCAGCGGGCCGCGCACGTGGCGCGGCTGCGCGAGCTCACCGCGGTCAAGACCGCCCCCGACGCCACGCTGGCCGACGTCATCGCCGCTGACCTGGCCATCAACCACCTCGACGCGGACCTGCGCTGGCTGGACGCCACGCTGGCACGCGTCGCCGCGACCCGACAGGAGGCGAAACCGTGACACCGATCCTGCAGGGCCGAGGGCTGGTCAAGTCCTACGGCCCCACCCCCGCGCTGCGAGGCGTGACCCTCACCGTGCACGAGGGCGAGATCCTCGCGGTGACCGGGCCGAGCGGGTGCGGGAAGTCCACCCTGCTGCACTTGCTGGCCGGCATCCTCCGGCCGGATGCCGGCGAGGTGGTGTACCGCGACCACCGGATCGACACCTGGTCGCAGGCGCGCCGCTCCCAGCTCCGTCGCGGTGAGTTCGGCGTCCTCTTCCAGTACGGGCAGCTCGTCGCCGAGCTCACCGCGGTCGAGAACGTGGCCCTGCCGCTGATGCTCAACGGCGCCCGCCGGCGCGAGGCGCGCACGGCGGCGTTGTCGTGGCTGGAGCGGCTGGACGTGGCCGACGTCGCGGACCGGCGGCCGGGCGAGATCTCCGGCGGCCAGCAGCAGCGGGTGGCGCTGGCGCGGGCGCTGGTCACCGAGCCGCGCGTGCTGTTCGCCGACGAACCCACCGGGTCGCTCGACTCGCTCGCCGGAGAGCAGGTGCTGAGCCACCTGGTGCGGCTGGCACGCGCCCAGCAGACCACGGTGGTGCTGGTCACCCACGACGCCACCGTCGCCGGGTACGCCGACCGGGAGGTCGTGCTGCGCGACGGCGAGGTGGACCCCACCGGGCTCGGGCTGGCCGGCGGGCGGGCGGCGGTGGCGCGGTGAGGCCGGCGGCGCTGCTGCGGCTGGCGCTCGCCGGCAGCCGCACCGACACCGTTCGCATCGTGCTGACCGCGTTCGCCGCCGCCCTCGCGACGCTGAGCATGCTGGCGGCCGCCACGGTGTACGCGATCCGGCCCCGCGCCGACGTCGCCGTGCGGGAGGCGGCGGACCATGACCCCACCATGCCGGGCGTCGACCCCGCTCCTGACGGCTACGCGTACCAGTACACCCACAACCTGCTGGTGGAGCCGGGCCTGCGACCCGGGGTCGTGTTCGGCCTGCTGCTGCTGTGCATCCCGGTGCTGGCGCTGGCCGGACAGAGCGCCCGGCTGGGCGCGCCCGCCCGCGACCGCCGGCTCGCCCGGATCCGGCTCGCCGGTGCCACCCCACGCCAGGCCGTCGCGGTCGTGGTCGCCGAGACCGGGCTCGCCGCGCTGGCCGGCACCGCGCTCGGCATGGTGGTGTACGCGGTGGGCCGGGCGCTCCTGCACCGGCCGGACGCGAGTGGCCGGCTGCCGCTGCCCACCGACACCGCGCCACCACTGTGGACCGTGTTGGCGATCGGGGCCGGGCTGCCGCTGCTCGCCGCCCTGTCCGCCGCGCTGCTGCTGCGGCGGGTGGCGTTCACACCGTTCGGGGTCGCGCGCCGGCACCGGACCCGGCCCCCGTGGC
>VSBZ01000102.1:0-14062 GCA_047459215.1 Micromonosporaceae bacterium
GACGAGATCCTCGACGAGCTCATGGACGCCGGCCTGGAGTCGCTGACCGGGGGCGGCGCGGAGATCTTCGACTGGGAGATCCGCAGCCAGATCGTCGACCACGACACCCACTGGGAGGACTGGTCCCGCATCCACCGCCTGGCCCACGCCAAGGGCCTGCGGACCCCGGCGACCATGCTGTACGGGCACATCGAGCACCCGCGGCACCGGGTCGACCACGTCCTGCGCCTGCGGGAGCTGCAGGACGAGACCGGTGGGTTCGTGGTCTTCATCCCGCTGCGCTACCAGCACGATGTCGTCGACTCCGCGGACGGGGTGGTCCGTAACCGGCTGCAGGCCCGCACCCGGATGGCGACCCCGGCCGAGTCGCTGAAGACCTTCGCGGTGTCCCGGCTGCTGCTGGACAACGTTCCGCACCTGAAGTGCTTCTGGGTGATGCACGGCCTGTCGCTGTCCCAGCTGTCGCTGTACTTCGGCGTGGACGACCTGGACGGTTCGGTCGTCGAGTACAAGATCACCCACGACGCGGACGGGTACGGCACCCCCTCCACCATGACCCGTGAGGACCTGCTGCAGCTGATCCGGGACGCCGGGTTCCGGCCGGTGGAGCGCACCACCAGGTACGAGGTGCTGCGGGAGTACGAGCCCGGACCGTCGCTGGCGCAGCGGCGGGGCGAGCCGCAGACCGTGTGGTCCTGACAGCGGCAGACCGTGTGGTCCTGACGGACACCGTGTGGTCTTGACCGGTTGGCCCCGAACCGCCCGGGGCCCGATCCGGAACCGCCCGCCGCCAACCGTGGCGGTCGCCGAAAGACCCGGCCGCCGAGGCCCGTCCGCACCGTTTGCGAGCGTCTCACACCGGTCGCGGGACCGTCCGACCCGGCCGGTCCCGGCCCGGTCCGTCGCGCCTGTCCCGGTCATAACAGTTCGGAAAAGGCGGCGTGAACCGTTGTTGCCGGGGGACGTTGTGTGTTATTAGCATCCGCGTCGCTATGGAGCTTCACTCGGGAACGCCGGTGCCTGGACACCCCTCGCCGGCGCTGAGGGGTTCCTTGCGGAGGCGGACAGTTTCGATCCTTGCGGCCCTCACGGTGCTGCTGTGCGTCCCCCTGGCGGCGGCGCCGGCGGCACACGCCCAGACGGTCACGCTCACCACGCCGTACCCGGCCGTCACGGTGGCGCCGGGTGACAAGGTCACCTTCGACGTCTCGGTCTCCTCGTCCCCGGACCAGCGCCTGGACCTGCGGGTCGACGCCCCGGAGGGGTGGGAGACGACGCTCCGCGGCGGCGGCTTCGTCATCTCCAGCGTCTTCGGTGACGCCGACGTCACGTTGGAGGTGAGCATCCCGCCCGACGCCGAGGGCCGGCACCAGGTGACGCTGATCGCCGACGGCGACGGCGCAGCCAGCCGCCTGCCGCTCACCCTGTCCGTCACCGGTGGCGCCCAGGGGGCGCTCGCCCTGGAGGCGGAGTTCGCGACGCTGTCGGGTCAGGCGACGGACACCTTCGACTACACGGTCACCCTGCGCAACGCGCTGCCCGGCGAGACCACGTTCGCGCTGTCGGTGGTCGGCCCGCCCGGCTGGGACGTCTCCGCCCACCCGAGCGCCGAGCAGCGCGCCACCACGGTGACGGTGGAGGGCGGCGGCACCGCGACCGTCAACGTCACCGCCGACCCGCCGGACGACGTCACGGCCGGTACGTACCCGATCGTGCTGACGGCGACCGGCGGCGGCCGGGAGGCGAGCGTCGAGCTCACCGCCGAGGTCACCGGGAACGTCGACATGACGCTGACCACGCCGGACGAGCGGCTCAACGCCGACGGCACCGCCGGCGGCCAGACCCGCGTGCCGCTCGTGCTGGTCAACAACGGTTCGGCGCCCCTGGCCGGCGTCACCTTCTCCGCCTCCCCGCCGAGCGGGTGGGAGGTCACGTTCGAGCCGGAGACGGTGAACGTCGACGCCCGCAGCAGCACCACCGTCAACGCCCTCATCACGCCGTCCGACGACGCGGTCGCCGGCGACTACATGGTGACCCTCACCGCCGAGGTCGAGGGGCAGCGGACCAGCGTCGACATCCGGTACACGGTGGAGACGTCGCGGTGGTGGGGGCTGGTGGGCGTCCTCATCATCGTGGCGGTCGCGGCCGGTCTGTGGTACGTGTTCCGCGTCTACGGGCGGCGCTGAGCCATGACGGACCCGGTCATCTCGATCCAGGGACTGACCAAGCGGTACGGCGACGTGGTCGCCGTGCAGCAGTTGGACCTGGAGGTCCGGCGTGGTGAGGTGTTCGGGCTGCTCGGCCCCAACGGGGCCGGCAAGACCACGATGATCCTCACCCTGCTCGGGCTGACCGAGGTCACCTCCGGCACCGTCCGGGTGCTCGGGCTCGACCCGACCCGGGACGCGATCGCGGTCAAGCGGCAGGTCGGCTACGTCCCGGACGCGGTCGGGTTCTACCCGAACCTCACCGGGCGGGAGAACCTGCGGTACACCGCCCGCCTGGGCGGGCTGCGCGACGCCGAGGACCGGATCAGCGAGGTGCTGGACCAGGTCGGGTTGGCCGACGCCGCGGACGCGCGCGCGGGCACGTACTCGCGAGGCATGCTGCAGCGGCTCGGCATCGCCGACGCGCTGCTCCGCCGACCGCCGGTGATGATCCTCGACGAGCCCACCGTCGCCATCGACCCGGAGGGTGTCCAGCGGATCCTCGCACTGATCCGGTCCCTGCGCGACGAGCACGGCATGACCGTGCTGCTCTCCTCGCACCTGCTCCACCAGGTCCAGGAGGTGTGCGACCGGGTGGGCATCTTCGTCGGCGGCCGGCTCATCGCCGTCGGCTCGGTCGAGGAGCTGGCCCGGCGGCTCGCCGGCGGCCGCACCGTGATCGAGGTCGGCGTCGCCGGCGACCTCTCCGCGGCAGCGGCGGACCTGGGCAAGGTCCCCGGCGTGGACAAGGTCGAGCAGGAGGGTCCGCTGCTGGTGGCGGTGTGCCGGGAGGACGTCCGGCCGCAGGTCGCCGCCGCGCTGACCGGTGCCGGGCACCAGTTGCGGCACCTGCGTCAACGCGAGAGCCATCTGGACGAGATCTACCACCGCTACTTCCATGAGCAGAGCAACTGAGGTACTGCAACGCGCCCGCGGCGCGGTGGCGGGCCTGAGCCGGCTGCGCGCCGCCGCGGCGGCGGCCCTCGGCAGGATGGCGGCGGCTGTTGGCCGAATGCCGGCCCTGGCGCGGCTGCGCGCGGCGTCGGCGGCGGCGCTCGGCAAGGTGGTGGCGGCCGTCGACAGGGTGCCGGCCCTCGCGCGGGCGCGCGCCGCGGCCGTGTCGGCCCTCCGTCAGGTGCGGTCCCGCCCGGCCGACGCTCCGCCCCGCGGATGGGTGGTGGTCGCCCGCAAGGAGCTGGCCGACCACCTGCACTCGGCCCGCCTGTTCGTGGTCGCCGGGCTGCTCGGGCTCAGCGGCGTGGCGGCGGTCTACGCGGTCAGCGGCGCGGTGCGGGAGGTGGCCCCGGCGGCGTCCGAGGCGCCGTCGCTGTTCCTGCGCCTGTTCATCATCCCGGTGGAGAACACCCCGTTCGCCTTCGTCAACCTGGTGGCACTGATCGGGCCGCTGCTGGGCATCGCGTTCGGCTTCGACGCCATCAGCTCCGAACGCAACCAGCGCACCCTGCCCCGCCTGCTGGCCCAGCCGATCCACCGCGACGACATCATCAACGGCAAGTTCGTGGCCGGCATCGCGGTCATCGGGATTCTCCTGACCGCGCTGATGGCGATCGTGGCCGCCGTCGGCATCATCCGCCTGGGGATCGTGCCCTCGGCCGAGGACATCGGACGGATGCTGGTCTACCTCATCGTCACGGTGGCGTACATCGGCGTCTGGCTGGCGTTCGCGCTGCTGCTGTCCGTCGTGCTGCGCCGCGCCGCCACCGCGGCCCTGTCGGCGATCGGCGCCTGGCTGGTCTTCTCGCTGCTCGCCGGCCTGCTCATCCGGATGCTCGCGGGTGTGTTCACCACCGAGGGCACCCTGGAGAACGTGGAGCTCCGGCAGGCCCTGAGCTGGTTGTCACCGGCGATCGTCCACGAGCAGATCACCGCCGCCCTGCTGCGCCCGGAGCTGCGGACGCTCGGCGTGATCCTGCCGGAGCAGGCGTTCCGTCAGGTCCCCGGCGAGCTGCCGATCGGCCAGAGCATGCTGCTGGTCTGGCCCCAGATGACCGCGCTCATCGCCCTCACCGTGGTGATGTTCGCCGCGGCCTACGTCGCCTTCCTCCGCCAGGAGGTCCGGGTCTAGGCGGTCGGGTACGCACCGCGCCTCCGATCCGGCCGAGGGCCGCCCGCCGGAAATCCGGGTCCGCCGGTCCGGCAGGTGGCGTACGCTTCGCCGGTGGCCGACCGGGCGGTGGACACCGGCGGCCGGGAGGTGACAGGTGACGTCCACGCAGCCCCCGCCGAGCCGGGTCGGGCCGGCCGCGCTCCTGCCGTACCTGCGGGGCCAGGCGGCACCGCTGGTCGCGGCGGCCGTTCTGTCGCTGGTGGCCGCCGCCGGCACCCTCGCCCAGCCGCTGCTGGTCCGGCTGTTGCTCGACGACCTGGCCGCCGGCCGGCCGGTCGGGCGGTACGTGCTGCTGGTCGTGGCGGTGCTGGTGGGCATCGCGGGCGTCAACGGGGTGATCTCCTACCTGTTGCAGCGCGGGGCCGAGGGGCTGGTCCTCACGACCCGCCGCCGGCTGGCCGGCCACCTGCTGCGGCTGCCGATCGCGGAGTACGACCGGCGTCGCACCGGGGACCTGCTCGCCCGGGTCGGCGCCGACACCACCCTGCTGCGGACGGTCGTCACCTCCGGCCTGCTGGAGCTGGCCTCCGGTGCGCTGGTGGTCGTCGGCGCGGTGGTCATGATGGTGGCGCTGGACCCGCTGATGTTCGCGGTCACGGTCGCCGGCCTGCTCGGCATGCTGGGCGCGGTCGCGATCGCGCGGCGGGTGCGCACCGCGTCGCAGCACGCCCAGGCGAAGGTCGGCGAGATGACCTCGGCCGTCGAGCGGGCCATCTCGGCGGTGCGCACGATCCGGGCCGCCCGGGCGGAGGCGCGGGAGGCCGCGCTGGTGTCCGGTGCGGCGCGGGAGGCGTACGCCGCGGGCCTGCGGATGGCCCGGCTGACGTCACTGGTCGGGCCCACCGTCGCGACCACCGTCCAGGCGGCGTTCCTGGCGGTGCTCGGCGTGGGCGGTGCGCGGGTGGCCGCGGGCGCGATGAGCCTCGGCGACCTGGTCGCGTTCGTGCTCTTCCTGTTCATCCTCATGATGCCGCTGGCGCAGGCGATGGCCGCGTACACGCAGCTGCAGGCGGCCCTGGGGGCGCTGCAGCGGATCGAGGACGTGCTGCGACTGCCCACTGAGGACGCCGCCGACGCCGCGCGGGCCGCGACGGCCGGGTCGCGCCCGGACGCGTCCGCCGCACCCGTCCCGCGGACCCCGGCCACCGCGGCGACCGGCTCGACCCGGCCGCCCGCGGCCGGCACCCGCCCGCCCGCGGTCGAGTTCGACCGGGTCCGGTTCGCCTATCCGGGCGGCGAGCCGGTGCTGCACGGGGTGAGCTTCCGGGTCGAGTACGGCACCCGCACCGCCGTCGTGGGCCCGTCCGGCGCCGGCAAGTCCACCCTGCTCGCGCTGGTCGAGCGCTTCTACGACGTGGACGAGGGGGCGGTGCGGGTCGGCGGCGTGGACGTCCGCGACCAGCCCCGCGACGTGCTGCGGGCGCAGCTGGGCTACGTGGAGCAGGAGGCACCGGTGCTCGCCGGCACCATCCGGGACAACCTGCTGCTGGCCCGCCCGGACGCGACCGAGGAGGAGCTGCGCCGGGTGCTGGCCGCGGTCAACCTGACCGAGCTGGCCACCCGCGCCCCGGAGGGCCTGGACGCGCAGGTCGGCGAGGGTGGCGTGCTGTTGTCCGGAGGCGAGCGCCAGCGGCTGGCCATCGCCCGCACCCTGCTGGCGGCGCCGCCCATCCTGCTGCTGGACGAGCCGACCAGCAACCTGGACTCCCGCAACGAGCAGGCGCTCCGGGCCGCGATCGACGCCGCGGCCGCGGACCGGACCACGATCGTCGTCGCGCACCGGCTGGCCACGGTGGTCGACGCCGACCAGATCGTGGTGCTGGACCGGGGCCGGGTGGTGGCGACCGGGCGGCACGAGGAGCTGGCGGCGACCGACCCGCTGTACCGGGAGCTCGCCGCGCACCAGCTGCTCGTCCCGTGACCCGCCTGGGGCGGACCGGGGACGGGACCGCCGGGGACCGGCCCGCTCCGGGCCGGTCCCCGGCGGGTCACCGGGCGGTACCGGTCGTCAGTAGCGGCACACGCCGGTCGGGAAGATCTCCTCCAGCCGCTTCCGCTGCCCGGGGGTGGGACGCCAGTCGCCGTAGACCCCGCGGGCGATCGCCGCGGCCACCGGCTGCAGCTTGCAGGCGAAGACGTCGCCGGTGACCGGCGCCCCGGCCACGGTGCGCGAGGTGCCGTAGATCGGGAACCGCTGGGTGCACGGGCCGGCGGGACGGTCGTTGAGGATGCCGTCCCACACGTGGTCCCCGCGGGCGATCTCGTTGCCCGCCGTGTCGAAGCACCGGTCGACCGCCAGCGGCGGCTTGTTGCCGGCCACCCCGCGTTCCGGGTGGGCGGCGATGTTGGCCATCCACTGGTCGATGACCATCAGCGCCTCCGGCGTCTGGTCGACGGCCGCCTGTGGCCGGGCGTCGGTGAACCAGATGACCTGATTGGAGGCGTCACCGTCGTGGTCGAGCATCCGCTGCCGGGCGACGAACGACTGGCGGGAGTTGTGCATGTCCAGCTCCTCCTCCAGGTAGTGCCGCCAGTCGATGATCGGGATGTCGATGTCGCCGGTGAACACGAGTCCCGCGTCGTACGCGGCCCGGATCGCCTGCCGGTCGCCCGTGGCCCGCGGCGCCGGGGTGCGGCCACCGTCCGGTGAGAGGTTCATGTTCCGCGAGCTCCACGGGTCGAACTGGGACGGGTCCGCGCAGGCCGCCGGAACGAACGGGCAGCCCTCGGGCACCATCTGCGACGGCGGCTTCCACGAGCCGATCCGGGCGTTGAGGTCGAGGAACTCCTCCGGGGTGATGACCCCCTCCCGCAGCGCCTGCAACCCGTACTGCACGCCCACGTTGTCCCAGGTGCTGCGGGCGAACCCGTCCGGGCCGACCCCGTAGATGTTCCGCAGGTCGTCCCAGTGGGTCCAGTGCACGGTGTCGACCACGCCCGGCGGGTCCATGTGCTGCCACAGCGGGTCGACCGAGGGGCCGGACCAGGTCGGGTTGAGCGCCAGCGGGGTGAGCCCACGCCAGCCGTTGACGCACTCGGTGGAGCCGGGCGCCCCGCCCCGGTACGGGTTGGGCACGGTGGCGCTGGCGTTCATACCGATGAGCGCGGTGCGGTTCTCCCAGTCCCGCCACTTCGGATTGTCGCCGTCGGTGACGTCCATGTAGTACTCGAGCAGCTCGCAGTCGCCCACGTGGATGGTCTGGGTCACCATGTCGGGGTACGAGTACTGCGGGATGGCCGCGTCGATGACCCGGTTGCCGTGGTTCTGGCCGTAGATGTACTGCTGGATGGCGCCACCCGAGCCGCCGACGCCGACGGTGTACCGCGGGACGCCGTGCCGCTCGATGAAGTGCTCCTTGACCATGAGCGCGGTCTCGCCGCCCAGCTGCAGGTTGTAGTGCACGCTGGTGCGCGTGCCGGTGGAGTAGATGAGCGCGTACCCGAGGCCCAGCGCGGTCGGGTCCATGGCGCTGTCGGGCAGTGTGCCCTGGTCGTGGCCGATCCCCACCCCGCCGCCGAACAGGTAGATGACCCGGCGGTTCCAGGACGAGTGGTCCGGGTCGGTGGCGCCGGTGCCGGCCAGCGCCTCGGATACCGGCGCCAGCATGGCGATCTGGTAAATGAACCGGTTGATCGTCCCGCGCTCGCGACGGACCACGAAGTCGACGGTCTTCCCGTCGAGCGTGGTGGTGGTGGCCAGGTCCTCGGGGACCGTGCCGTCGGTGGGGAACGGTCTGAACTGGCCGCCGGTGGTGCGGTAGAAGTAGCGGATCTGCGTCGTCGCCGAGCAGTCGCGGCTCCAGCCCAGCACCTGATCGGTCTTGTTGCCGTCGGCGTCCAGGGCGTACACGCGCATGCCCTCGCCGTCGTGGTTGTCGATCAGCGGCTGCCCGAGCTCGGCCTGTTCGGTGCGGCACAGGAACGGGTACTGCTTCGGGCCGGAGAAGATCGGCCCCTCGATCGGGTGGTTGCGCAGGGTGAGCCGGGCGGTGGGGCCCGTGGCGCCGGCCCGGGCCCGGACCTCGTTGTCCCCCAGCTTCAGCCCGTCGACCAGGCCGGTCAGGCTGCGCCCCGGCACGTCCGGGGTGAACGCGTCGGTGACGTCCCGGCCGTCCACGGTGATCCGGACCTCGGCCAGGTCGACGAGCGGGCCGGCGACCACCCGCAGCAGGGCGTCGCCACCGCTGACCTGGTGCGGGGCGCTGGAGAGGACCTCGATGGCCAGGCGACGGCCGGGCGGCTGCGCGGGGCCGCCCGCCTGCGCGGGCGGGGTGAGGGCGAGCGTGACGGCGGCCGCGGCGAACACGGCCACCGCGGCCCGCACCCGGCGACCGGGCGGGACGCCCGGGTGCGTGACCGGCTGAGCCGGGGAGGCGGTTCGGGTCATGGTCTCCTCCAGGTGACCGGTGGGGCGGTTGTTACCCGAGGGTCACCTGTGGCGGGCGCCCGGGCACCCCCAGGCCGCACCGCACCCCGCCGGCGCCGCCGGTGCGGCGGGTACGGCCGCCCGGGACGCGGGGCGCGGTGACGTACCCTGGCAGGGCGGTTATGGGTACCAAACGTGACGAGTTTCCCCGTCGCGACGAGCACGGGCGCGTCGCCGGCCTGGCGGACCTGCTCGCGCTGACCGCCGCCGCCCTGGTGACCAGCGCGGGGGTGCTGGTGCTCGTCGACGCGGTCACCGCCCTGCTGGGGTGGGGGCGGTTCGGCGACTCCACCGGCTGGCTGGCGCTGATCCTGCCGGCGTGGCTGTTCATCGTGGAGGAACTGCGCGCCTGGCGGCCGGTGCGGGGGCGGCTGGCCGTGGCGCTGTCCGGTGGGCTGGTGGCGCTGGCGCTCGGCGTCGGGACGGCGGCCCTGGTCGCCGGCGCGCCGCCTTTGGTCTCCGGCGGGGTGGGAGCGGCGGTCGCCGCCGCGGCGTACGCGGTCTACTGGTTCCACGGCGTCCGGTGGCTGGCCCGCCGGGAAGGGAGCGTCTCATGATGCCGGTGGTGAAGTACACCCTGGCCAGGCTCGGCCTGCTGCTGGCGGTGCTGCTCGTGCTGTTCGCCGTCTTCCCGGGGCTGGACCCCCTGGTCACGCTGCTGGTGGCGTTCCTGGTGTCGTTCGTGCTCTCCTGGTTCGTGCTGCGCGGCTGGCGGGACGAGATGGCGCACGCGCTGGCGGAGTCCGCGCGGCGACGGCGCGAGAACCGTGAGCGGCTGCGCGCCGCACTGGCCGGCGAGGACCAGCCCGAGTCACCGCCCACGTCCGGCGACAGTGGCCGGACGGCGGACCCGGCCGACTGAGCCGCGCCGCCGCGCCGCCACACCCCCGGCGCCGGTCGGTGGTCGGCGGGCGGGACTACGACGTGGGCCGGCACCGGTGCCGGTGAGTCGGTCACGGGTACGCCGGTGGGCCCGGCCACCGGTGCCCGGTGAGTGGGTCACGGTCCGGTGGGCCGTCACGGGTCGCGCGTCACGTCGCGTACGCCCGTCACGGGCGTACGCGTGCGCACGTCAGGCCGCCACTCCCGTTGCGTTCCCCGGTGGGGCGTCCGCTATGGTGGCGGTGACCGCGTCACAGCGAAGCCGGTGAGAATCCGGCGCTGTCCCGCAACTGTGATGCCCCAACGGGGATGAGCCAGGTCGCCTGTGCCGTGGTCGCGAACCAGCGCTCTCGAGGAAGGGCGCCTCGCAGACAGGGCCACACCCCCTGTCGGCGACGACGCACCGGACCTCGACCGACAGGAGGGAAGCGATGAGACGACGTGCCCTGCTCCTGACCGGCGTCGCCGCACTGGTCCTGGCCGGATGCGCCGGCAACGGTTCCGAACCGGAGGACGGGGGTACCGCCCCGGCCGACGACGGCTTCCCGGTGACCGTCGGCGACGTCACCCTGCAGGAGCGGCCGACCGCGATCGTGTCGCTGTCGGCGACCGCCACCGAGATGCTGTTCGCCGTCGGCGCCGGCGACCAGGTGGTCGCCGTGGACGAGTTCTCCAACTACCCGCCGGAGGCGCCGACCACCGACCTGTCCGGGTTCACGCCCAACGTGGAGGCGATCTCCACCTACGACCCGGACCTGGTGGTGATCTCGTACGACCCGGGCGACCTGGTCGCCCAGCTCAACGCGCTGGACATCCCGGTCCACGTCGTGCCCGACAACCCCTCGACCCTGGACGACGTCTACGCCCAGATCGAGGACATCGGCGCGCTGACCGGACACGTCGACGAGGCGCAGCGGCTGATCGAGGAGATGTCGAGCGAGGTCGACGCGATCGTGGCGGACGCGCCGGAGCGGGACGAGCCGCTGACGTACTACTTCGAGATCGACAACACGCTGTACGCGTACACGTCCGAGAGCATCGTCGGCTCGCTGCTGGAGATGATCGGTCTGGAGAACATCGCGGTCGGCGACGACCCGTCACAGGTCACCGTGCAGCTGTCGCCGGAGTTCATCGTGGACGCCGACCCGGACTTCATCTTCCTGGCCGACGCGCAGTACGGCGAGAGCGCCGAGACGGTGGCCGCCCGCGAGGGCTGGGACGAGCTGACCGCGGTCCAGACCGGGCGGGTCGTCGAGCTCAGCCCGGACATCCACTCCCGGTGGGGGCCGCGCCTGGTCGACCTGCTGCGCGAGATCTCCGACGCGGTGAACCGGGCGGAGTGAGGTGACCCACCCCTCGCCGGCGGGCCTGCGCTGGCGATGGCTCGCCACCGGGGTGGCGGCGGTGCTCCTGGCGGCCATGGCGGGCCTGTGGCTGGGTCCGGTCCGGCTGCCGCCCGGCGGGGTCGTGCTGGAGGTGCTCGACCTGGTGCCCGGGCTCGACCTGGACTCCGGGCTCGACGACCGCCAGGCCGCGATCGTCACCCGGATCCGGCTTCCCCGGGTCGTGCTCGGGCTGCTCGTCGGCGCGCTCCTGGCGCTGGCCGGCGGCTGCTACCAGGGCGCGTTCCGCAACCCGCTGGCCGACCCCTACCTGCTCGGGGTCGCCGCCGGTGCGGGCCTGGGCGCCACGGCCGTGCTGTCGGTCTTCCGGGCCGTCAGCGGGACCGCCGCCGCACCGGCGGCGGTCCCGCCGGCCGCCTTCGCCGGGGCGCTGGGGGCGGTGACGCTCACCTACCTGGTGGGGGCGGCCGGCGGCCGGGACCGGTCGCCGGCGACGCTCATCCTCGCCGGGGTGGCGGTGTCCTCCTTCCTCGCGGCCGCCCAGACCTACCTGCTGCAGCGGCACGTGGACACCATCGTGGAGGTCTATTCGTGGCTGCTGGGTCGGCTGGCCGGTGCGGACTGGGGAGACGTGCGGCTGCTGCTGCCGTACGCGGCGGTGGCGGCGGTGGTCGTGCTCGCGATGCGCCGGGAGCTGGACGTGTTGTCGGTCGGCGACGACGAGGCGGCCGGGCTGGGACTGCACCCGCAGCGCTCCCGCTTCCTGCTCGTCGGCGCGGCGTCGCTGGGCACCGCGGCCGCGGTGTCCGTCGCCGGGCTGATCGGGTTCGTCGGCATCATCGTGCCGCACCTGGTCCGGCTGGTCGCCGGTCCGTCGTACCGGGTGATCCTGCCGCTGTCGATGCTCTACGGAGGCGCCTTCCTCGCCCTGGCGGACCTGGCCGCCCGGGTGGTGGACGCGCCGCGGGAGGTGCCCATCGGCGTGGTGACCGCGTTCCTCGGTGCGCCGTTCTTCGTGCTCGTGCTGCGGACCGCCCGGAGGGTGCCGGTATGACCGCCCCGACCGGGCCCGCGGTGCGGGTGCGCGGGCTGACGGTGTCCCTCGACGGCGCCGAGATCCTGCGCGGGGTGGACCTCGAGGTCGCCACGGGCGAGTGGGTCACCGTCATCGGACCCAACGGGGCCGGCAAGTCGACCCTGCTGCGGGCCATCGTGGGCCTGGTGCCGTACACCGGTGAGGTGCGGCTGTTCGGCCGGGACGCCCGCCGGATGCGCCGCCGGGAACGGGCGCGGCTGGTGGCCACGGTCCCGCAGCAGCCGGTGGTGCCGCCCGGGATGCCGGTGTTCGACTACACGCTGCTGGGCCGCACCCCCCACCTGCGCCCGCTGGGACGGGAGTCCGCGGCGGACCTGGCGGTGGCGACCCGGGTGCTGCAGCAGCTCGACCTCGCCGACCTCGCCGACCGGGAGCTGTCCACCCTCTCCGGCGGCGAGCGGCAGCGGGTCCTGCTGGCCCGTGCCCTGGCGCAGGAGGCGCCGCTGCTGCTGCTCGACGAGCCGACCACCGCGTTGGACGTCGGGCACCAGCAGGAGGTCCTGGAGCTGGTGGACGACCTGCGCCGCGCGGGCGGGCTGTCGGTCCTGGCGACCATGCACGACCTGTCGCTCGCCGGCGGGTACGCCGACCGGTTGGTGCTGCTGGCCTCCGGCCGGGTGGTGGCCGACGGTCCGGCGGCGTCCGTCCTGACCGAGGAGCTGCTCGCCACCCACTACCGGGCCAGGGTGCGGGTGGTCCCGGGTGACGACGGTCCGCTCGTGGTCCCGGTCCGCCGCGACACCTCGACCGGCCCCGCCGGACGCGACCGCCCCGGCGGCTGAGCCCGCCGCCCCGGTTCGGGGTCGGACGGTCGCCCGGGACGCCGGTCGACCCGCCGCGCGGACCGGCCGTCGCGCGCCTCCGACGGTCCGCCACCCGTCCAGCCGGCACGCGCGGATCTGATTGCCCGCTTCCAGCGGGGCGCACTAAGGTGCAGTCTCGACGCTTCGACCGCGCAGGGGTGGGCGTGGACCGGTACCGGCGCTGGAACGCGCTGATCGAGATGCTGACCGAACGGGGTCGGCTCACGGTGGACGAGGCCGCGGCCGAGCTGGCGGTGTCCAAGGCCACCATCCGCCGCGACCTGGAGCAGCTCGCCCAGCAGCAGGTCATCACCCGCACCCGCGGCGGCGCGGTGGCCAACGGCGTCTCGTACGACCTGCCGTTGCGCTACAAGTCGGCCCGGCACTCCGAGCAGAAGCAGCGCATCGGGGTGGCCGCCGCCGCCCTCGTCGAGCCGGGGATGGTGGTCGGCCTGACCGGTGGCACCACCACCACCGAGGTCGCCCGGGCGCTCGCGCTCCGGCCGGAGCTGTCCCGCGGCGCGGAGGGCCACCCCCCGCTGACCGTGGTGACCAACGCCCTCAACATCGCCAACGAGCTGCTGGTCCGTTCCCGCATGAAGATCGTGGTGGCCGGGGGAGTGGTCCGACCGCAGTCGTACGAGCTCGTGGGGCCGCTCGGGTCCGCCCTGCTGCGGGAGATCAACCTCGACCTGGCGATGGTCGGCGTGGACGGGGTCGACCCGGTCCGGGGTGTCGCCGCCCACCACGAGGGCGAGGCCGCTATGACCCGCCTCATGGCCGACCGCGCCCGTCGGGTCGTGGTGATCGCCGACGCCTCGAAGCTGGGCCGGCACGCGTTCGCGCAGGTCTGTCCGGTCGAGAGGATCGAGGTGCTGGTCACCGACCGCGGCGCCGATCCCGCCCTGGTCGCCGCGTTCACCGAGCGGGGAGTGCGGGTGGTGACCGCCTGACCCCGCACTGTCACGGACGTGGCGTGGCGCGCGGCCGCTCCGACGCGGCGCGCCGACCGTCCGCTGTGTACCCCGTATAGTACGCCGAACGGTGCACACGTACGGGGAGGGAACATGGACGCGGTCGTGGAGATACGCGGCCTGCGGAAGTCCTACCGCACCTGGCGCGGCGGGCGCAGGCAGGCCCTGGACGGGTTCGACATGGAGGTGGCGCCCGGCCAGGT
>VSBZ01000103.1:0-13961 GCA_047459215.1 Micromonosporaceae bacterium
GTCCGCGGGCGGCCGGGCGGCGCGGCCGAGGCGCCGCGCCAGCGCCAGCCGGGTGGCACGCCGGCCGTGGTCGCCCGCGCGGCGCAGGACCGTCTCCCGGACCACGTCGTGGCGGAACCGCAGCGCGTCGCCCCCGGCCGGCACCAGCAGCCCGTCGCCGAGCGCCGGTGCCAGTCGCCGCCGCAGGTCGGCGGGTGCCGCGCCGGTCGCCGCGGCCAGCAACGGCAGCTCCACGCGGCCACCCAGGCAGGCCATCGCCGCCAGCACCTCGACGGTGGCCGGCGGCAGGGACCCGAGGCGCTCGGACACCAGGTCGGTGGTCGGCCGCGAGGTGGCCAGGTGGTGGCGCACCGCCCGCGGGTCCCACCGCCAGCCCTGCCCGTCCGGTGCGGCCAGCACGCCGGCGCGTCGCAGCGCGTCGAGCACCTCCAGGGTGCGCAGCGGGTTGCCCGCCACGTGCGGCGCCACGAGTGCGGCGAGGTCGGCGGCGCGGCCACGGTCCAGCCGCAGCACGGAGCCCACCAGGGCCGTCAGGTCACCGGTGTCCAGGCCGGTCAGGCGGAGGTGCGCCGGACCGTCGGGGCGGCACCAGCGGGCCAGGGCCGCGGCCAGCGGGCTGTCGGGGTGCAGCTCGTCGGCGCGGTAGGCGGCGACGGTCACCAGCCCTTCCACCGGCTCGCCGAGCAGCAGGTGGTCGAGCAGGCCGAGGGCTGTGGCGTCGGCCCACTGCAGGTCGTCGACGGCGAACACAACCGGCCTCCGGCGGGAGCACGCCACCCGGAGCAGGTCGACCGCGGCCCGCTGGAGGCGGACCGGTCGCCGGAAGCCGTCGCCGGAGGGTGGCCGGGGTCGAAGCTCCAGCAGCGTCGCCAGCTCCGGGACGACCGTGGCCGCCAGGTCGAGGTTGGGACCCAGGGTGCGGCGCAGGTCGCGCCGCAGCCCCGGCCGCTCCTCCTCCGGCTCGGCGAGCAGCAGCCACCCGAGCTGGCGCAGCGCCTGCCGCACCCCGTGGTACGGAGCGTCGCGGCGGTAGCGGTCGTACCCGCCGGCCACGAACCAGCCGCCGTCGCGGACGAGGGGGTGCACCTGCTGCACCAGCGCGGACGTCCCCATCCCGCCCGGGCCGCCCACCACCAGCGCCCGCTGACCGCCGGCGCGGGCGGCGGCGACCGCCGCCTCCAGCGCGGCGATCTCGCCGGTGCGTCCGACCACCCGGTCGGGTGGCCGCAGCGGGACGTCCCGCCCGCCGGTCGTGCGCAGCGGCTCGGTCCGGATGACGGCGCCCTCCGGCAGGCGGGTCGCGTGCACGTCACCGCGGTCGTGGGCCGGCTCTGCTCTCGCCCGCCGCATCGGCGGCCTCCCCAGGTGACCGGACACTCACCGGTCGACTACTTTCCGCTACGAATTGACTACGGAAAGTCTATCCCGGGGTCACCGACGGCACGGTCCCGACCGGGGCGCGAGCCGGTCCCACCGCCGGGCGCTCCGAACGGCCGCCGAGCCGGTTCGAGTCGCCCGGTCGCCTCCGAGCGCGCCGGGGAGCCGCTCCCAGCCGCCGGCGTCGCCTCCGGACAGCCGGGCAACTCCCGGGCCGCCCGCGTCACTCCGACGAGCCGGCCGGGTGTCCCGGCGGAGGTTGACTGCCCGTGCGGCGGCCCAGGTCGAGCACCGCCCGGTGCACGGGCCTCTCCCGGGGGCCGGTGTTGCGGTTGCCCCCTTGCTCGACCGCCGCGGTGTCGATGGCGAACCCGAGGTGGCGGAGGAACTGGATTCTGGGGTGCCAGCCGGTGGTCACCGTGGTGTGCACCCGCCGGATCCCCCGCCTCGCCGCCTCCTCGCACAGCGCCTCCGCCAGTGCGGTCCCGAGCCGGCGCCGGCGGTACGCCGGCGCCACCAGGAACCCCCCGACGGTGCACTCGTCATCCGCCGGATAGCTGAGCACCACGTCCACCAGCGCGCCGATCCGGCCGTCGACCTCGGCCACCAGCAGCCGCTTCTGCGAGACGTCGCACCCCTCGGGCAGGGCGTAGTAGAGACCCTGCACGTCCCCGGGACCGGACGGCTGGCCGGTGGCGTACTCGAACCAGTCCCGGCACTCGTCGAACAGGGCGAGCGTGGCCGCCTCGTCGTCGGGCTCCAGGTCCCGCACCACGGTCGGGCGTTCGAAGCCCACCGTCAGCCGCGTGTCGTTGCCCGACACCGTCGACCGTTCCCGGCTACTCCGACGAGCCGGCGGTCTCCCCCGCCGACGCCGCGGTGACGTCGCCGATGGCGTACTTCTGCGCCGCCTCGGCGGGCGCCGCGGCCGGCACCTCACCGCGCCGGGCGAGCAGGGACAGGGCCGCCACCGTGATCGACTCCGCGTCGACGTGGAAGTGCCGGCGCAGGGCTCCGCGCGTGTCCGACAGGCCGAACCCGTCGGTGCCCAGCGAGGTGTAGTCGGTCGGCACCCACCGCGAGATCAGGTCGGGTACCGCCCGCATGTAGTCCGACACCGCCACCACCGGTCCGGGGGCGTCGGCGAGCACCCGGGTGACGTACGGCGTGCGCGGCTTGTCGTCCGGGTGCAGCAGGTTGTGCTCCTCGCACGCCACCGCCTCGCGCCGCAGCTCGTTCCACGAGGTCGCCGACCACACGTCGGCCGCCACGCCCCAGTCCTGCGCCAGCAGCTCCTGGGCCCGCAGCGCCCACTGCATGGCCATGCCGGAGGCCAGCAGCTGCACCCGCGGACCGTCGCCCCGGGACGCCGGACGGTAGCGGTACAGGCCGCGCAGCAGGCCCTCCACGTCCAGGTCCGGCGGCTCCGGCGGCTGGATCACCGGCTCGTTGTAGACGGTCAGGTAGTAGATGACGTCCTCCGGCTCGTCGCCGTACATCCGGCGCAGCCCGTCCTGGACGATGTACGCGATCTCGTAGGCGAACGCCGGGTCGTAGGCGACCACCGCCGGGTTGGTGGCGGCCAGCAGGTGCGAGTGCCCGTCCTGGTGCTGCAACCCCTCACCGTTGAGCGTGGTGCGGCCGGCGGTCGCGCCCAGCAGGAAGCCGCGCGCCATCTGGTCGGCGGCCGCCCACAGCCCGTCCCCGGTGCGCTGGAAGCCGAACATCGAGTAGAAGATGTAGACGGGGATCATCGGTTCGCCGTGGGTGGCGTACGAGGACCCCGCCGCCGTGAACGAGGCGACCGACCCGGCTTCGGTGATCCCCTCGTGGAGGATCTGGCCGTTGGTCGCCTCCCGGTACGACAGGAACAGGTCCCGGTCGACCGGGGTGTAGTTCTGCCCGTGCGGCGAGTAGATCTTCGCCGACGGGAACAGCGAGTCCATCCCGAAGGTCCGGGCCTCGTCCGGGATGATCGGCACCCACCGGTGCCCAATCTTCGGGTCCTTCATGAGCTCCTTGAGCAGCCGCACGAACGCCATGGTGGTGGCGACCGGCTGCCGGCCGTACCCGCGCTTGAGACCGGCGTACGCGTCGGCGGGCGGCAGCGCCAGCGGGATGGTCGTCGCGCGCCGTGCCGGCAGGTAGCCGCCCAGCGCCCGCCGGCGCTCCCGCAGGTACTCCATCTCCTCGGACTTCTCGTCCGGGCGGTAGTACGGCGGCAGGTGCGGGTTCTCCTCCAGGACCTTGTCCGGGATGTCCAGGTACAGCCGGTCCCGGAAGGTCTTCAGGTCGGAGAGCGTGAGCTTCTTCATCTGGTGGGTGGCGTTGCGGCCCTCGAACGTGGACCCCAGCGTCCACCCCTTGACGGTCTTGGCGAGGATGACCGTCGGCTGTCCGGTGTGCTCGGTTGCGGCCTTGTACGCCGCGTACAGCTTGCGGTAGTCGTGGCCGCCCCGCTTGAGCCCCCAGATCTCCTCGTCGGTCATGTGCTCGACCATCTTGCGGGTGCGCGGGTCCCGGCCGAAGAAGTGCTCACGCACGTACGCGCCCGACTCGGCCTTGTAGGTCTGGTAGTCACCGTCGGGCGTGGTGTTCATGAGGTTGACCAGCGCGCCGTCGGTGTCGGCGGCGAGCAGGGCGTCCCACTCCCGCCCCCAGATCACCTTGATGACGTTCCAGCCGGCGCCCCGGAACAGCGCCTCCAGCTCCTGGATGATCTTCCCGTTGCCGCGCACCGGGCCGTCCAGCCGCTGCAGGTTGCAGTTGATGACGAACGTCAGGTTGTCCAGCTCCTCGCGAGCGGCCAGGCCGATGGCGGCCAGCGCCTCCGGCTCGTCGACCTCGCCGTCGCCGAGGAACGCCCACACCCGCTGCTGGCTGGTGTCCTTGATGCCGCGGTGGTGCAGGTAGCGGTTGAACCGGGCCTGGTAGACCGCGTTGAGCGGGCCCAGCCCCATGGACACCGTCGGGAACTCCCAGAAGTCCGGCATCAGCCGCGGGTGCGGGTAGCTGGGCAGCCCGCCGCCCGGGTGGGACAGCTCCTGCCGGAATCCGTCGAGCTGCTGCTCGGTCAGCCGGCCCTCCAGGAACGCCCGGGCGTAGATGCCCGGCGAGGCGTGCCCCTGGAAGAAGACCTGGTCACCGCCGCCGGGGTGGTTGCGCCCGCGGAAGAAGTGGTTGAACCCGACCTCGTACAGCGACGCGGCCGACGCGTAGGTGGAGATGTGGCCGCCGACGCCCACGCCCGGACGCTGCGCCCGGTGCACCATGATCGCCGCGTTCCACCGGATGTACGCGCGGATGCGCCGCTCGATGTGCTCGTCCCCGGGGAACCACGGCTCCCGCTCCGGCGGGATGGTGTTGATGTAGTCGGTGGTGGTCAGCGGCGGCACCCCGACCTGCCGCTCCCGCGCACGCTCCAGCAGCCGGAGCATCACGTAGCGGGCACGCTTGGGGCCGCGGTGGTCGATGACGCCGTCCAGCGACTCGATCCACTCGTTGGTCTCCTCGGGGTCGATGTCGGGCAGCTGGCTCGGAAGGCCGTCGCTGATGACCGGGCGGCGCGCGGTGGCGCGACTGTGTTCGGTGCCCACGGGAACTCCTCCGGGTGGTTCGGTCGGTTCTCGCCTCAATCCTGCCTGGTCCGGCCGCATCCGTCACACCTGGGGACCGTCGACCCGGTCACGTGCCGCCCCGGGCGCCGTGCCGGCGGCCGGCGGACGGTCCCCGCCGCCCCGGCGGGCGGCGGGCACGCGGCGACCGGCGGCGCCGCCTCCCGCCGGGTGAGGCCGGTCGGTCCGGGCGGACGGGACCTGCTGCGTCGGGCAGACTCAGGGCATGCGCACTGAAGTGATCACCGTCGAGACGGGCACCTCCCCAGTCGTGCGCGACATCACCGCGGAGGCGAAGGCGTTCGTCGCCGGCGAGAGCGACGGCCTGCTGCACATCTACGTCCCTCACGCCACCGCCGGGCTCGCGATCATCGAGACCGGGTCGGGCTCGGAGGAGGACCTGCTGCGGGTCCTCGACGACGTGCTGCCCGCCGACGACCGGTGGCGACACCGCCACGGCCCGGTCGGGCACGGCCGCGACCACCTCGTCCCTGCTTTCCTTCCCCCGTACGCCGTGCTGCCGGTGGTCGCCGGCACCATCATGCTCGGCACGTGGCAGTCGATCTGCCTGGTGGACCCGAACCGCTCCAACTCCACCCGACAGGTCCGGTTCTCATTCCTGCCCGGGTGAGCCGCCGGGTCGCCCGGGGGCGGCCGCCGGACCCTCCGGTGCCCGGCCGGCCACGCGGCCCAGCAGCCGGCGCACCTGGGTGGGCGTGCACCCCACGTGCGCGCGCACCGTGCGGGTCAGGTGGGCCTGGTCGGCGAACCCGAGATCGGCGGCGAGCCGGCTGAGGCTCGTTCCGCCCTGCTCGATGCGGTCCAGCGCGCGCCTGGCCCGTACCTGGTTGCGGTAGCGCGTCACCGGGAGCCCAGCACCCGGCCGGAGACGCGGCTCAACCGGTACGGCGAGACGCCGAGCGCGCGGGCCAGCGGCACCAGTCCGGCCGCCGCCGGGTCGCCGGCCACGATCGCCTCGCGGGCGGCGTCCACCATCGCGACGTCGCGCCGACCCGGCCGGGTCTGGCCGGCCGGCCACGGTCGCGCGCGGCGGCTGCCCACCTCGGCGAGCAGGCGCAGCAGCCGCTCGGTGGTCGCGTACGCTCGGTGGTCGCGTACCCGGTGTCGCCGCCGGCCGCGGCGCGCAGCAGCGGGCGGTGCGCCGGGTGCAGCCGCCGCCGCGCCGATCCTTGCCTCCGTGCCGACCGCGAACCTGTCCCGCAGCCGGGGCGGCGCGCTGCTCGCCGTGCTGCTGACCGGCCAGGCGATGGCCACCATGGACTCCTCCATCGTGGCCGTCGCGATCCCCACCATCCGCCGCCGCCCCGGCCGGCAGTGACGCGGCGATCCAGCTCGTGTCAGCCGGCTACCTGCTCGCGTTCGCGGTGACCGTGGTCACCGGCGCGCGCCAGGCGCGTGCCGTCTTCCTGTACTCGTTGGTGCTCGCCCTCGGCGTCGCCGTCGGCATGCTCGCCGGCGGGCTGATCGTCGGGCTGGACCTGCTCGGGTGGTCCTGGCGGGCGGCCTTCCTGGTGAACCTGCCGGTGGGTGCCGGGCTTCTCGTCGCCTCCGGCCGGTACCTGCCGCCCGACCGGGACGGCGAGCGGCCGCGGATGGACCCGGTCGGCGTGGTGACCCTGTCGGTGGCGACCGCCGCGATCGTCGCGCCGCTGGTGGTCGGCAGGGAACAGGGCTGGCCGGTCGTGCCGTCGGTCGCGGTCCTGGTGGCGGGCGTCCTCGGGCTGGACGGCTTCCGCCGGTACGAGCGCTGGCTGGCGCGCCGCGGCGGGGCCCCGCTGGTCGAGCTGGCCGTGCTGCGCCTGCCCGGGGTCCGCGCCGGGCTGCTCGCCTGCTTCCTGGTCATGGGCTGCTACACCGCGGTGGCGTTCACCATGGCGCTGGCGGCGATCGCCACGGTGGCCAGCGTCTACTTCGTCGCCGGGGGAACCGGGCCGGTCGCCTCCGCGCAGGGGCTGATGGCGGCCCTGCTCATCGTGGCGGCGACCCTCGTCGTCACCGCCGGCCTCGCCGGCCGGGCCGCGGCCGCCATCTCGGCGGCGGCGCCGGCCGGGGACGGGCGGGCCGGGGCGGAGCGGGCCACCGTCGGGGGCGAACGGCCGTAGGGCCCGGGTCCGGGCAGTCGCGCCAGCGGCGGTGTCGTCGCGGCGGTAGGTTGCGCGCCCGGCCGCCCGGCGTGAGAAGCTAGCCCAGGACCCAGGTAAGGAGGCAGCAGACCGTGAGCGGGAACGCTGGCGGCGCCGCTGAGCGCGTACGCAGCCCGTTGGACCGGTTCGGCATCGAGCCGGGCATGGTGGTCATGGAGATGGGCTACGACGACGACGTCGACCACGAGTTCCGTGACGCCGTCATCGACCGGGTCGGGGAGCTCGTCGACGAGGACACCGACGAGGTGGTCGACGTGGTGCTGTTGTGGTACCGCGACGGCGACGGCGACTTCGTGGACATGCTGGTCGACGCGCTCGGACCGCTGGCTGACAACGGGGTGGTGTGGCTGCTCACCCCGAAGGCCGGCCGCCCGGGCCACGTCGAACCCAGCGAGATCGCCGAAGCCGCCCCGACCGCCGGCCTGCAGCAGACCTCGACCCTCAGCGCCGGGAAGGACTGGAGCGCGGCCCGTCTGGTGGCCCCGCGCGTCGGTCGGGGCAGGCGCTGAGCCGGCCCGGGCCGGCGGACGGGGTAGGCTGACGGCCGGCCCGGGCGCGTAGCTCAGCGGGAGAGCACCCGCCTTACAAGCGGGAGGTCGCTGGTTCGATCCCAGCCGCGCCCACGGCGTGACGGGCACCGCCCGTCACCGACGGGACACCGCCCGTCACCCGAGCGCGCTCGGGGTGACGGGTACGCCCGGTCCGACGCCCGGAGCGGAGCCCCACCGGAGGCAGGACGTGGACGAGTTGCCGATCGGCCGCCGCGTCGCCTACTGGCGCCGGCGCCGGCGGATGTCGCAGCAGGTGTTCGCCGACCGGCTGGGGAAGAGCAAGAGCTGGGTCGACAAGGTGGAGCGCGGCGTGCGCCGGCTCGACCGGTTCTCGGTGATCCACCAGATCGCGGACGTGCTGGGGGTGGAGCCGGCCGTGCTGCTGGGCCCACCGGCGGCGCAGCGCGGCGGGCCGTCCGGGCGGGCGGTCGGCGCGGTGGAGATCGAGGAGATCCGGTCCGCAGTCGAGCGCTGCGACCGGATCGGCATGTGGTCGCCCCCGGTGTCGTCGCCGCCGGACCTGGGGGAGCTGCGCAAGGCGGTCCGGCACGCCTGGCTCACCTACCAGTCCGCCCGCGGCGGCGTGCTGGCCCGGTTGCTGCCCGAGCTGCTGCAGCAGGCGCAGGCCGCGCACGCGGCCTACCCGCACGGCGAGGAGGGCGAGCAGACCGCCCACCTGCTCGGCCAGGTCTACCAGATCACCTCGTCCGTGCTGCGCAACGTCGGCGAGTACGAGCTGGCGTGGCTGGCCGCCGACCGGGCGGTCTCGGTGGCCATGCGGTCCGGCGACGAGCTGCTCGCCGGGGTCGCCAGCTTCCGCGTCGGGATGGCGCTGCTCGGGCTGGGCCGGGCCCGCTCGGCGCTGGAGGTCCACCTGACCGTCGCCAACCGGCTGGCGCCGGCCGACAGCCGTCAGGCCACGCCGCAACGGCTGTCCGTGTACGGCATGCTGCTGCTGCAGGGCGCCATGGCGGCGGCCCGGCTCGGCGACGAGGCGACCGTGCGGGAGCTGGTGTCGGCCGCCAGCGAGGCCGCCGACCAGCTGGGCGGCGACCGCAACCACTACTGGAGCAGCTTCGGCCCGACCAATGTGCTGCTGCACCGGGCCGCGGCCGCGGTCGAGCTCGGGGACGCGAAGACCGCCGTGGCGACCCACGAGCGGATCCCGGGACACGCCCTGGCCGGCCTGGTGACCGAGCGGCGGGTCCACCACCTGCTCGACGTGGCGCGTGGCTGCACCCAGCTCGGTGACGTGGCGCGGGCCGCGGCGCTGCTGATGGAGTGCGACCGGCTGGCACCGGCCGAGCTGTCCTCCCGGCCCATGGGGCGTACGGTCGTGGGCGAGGTGATCCGACGTACCCGCGGCGAGCCTCCGCCCGGGCTGCGCGAGCTGGCCGCCGCCGTGGGGGTGGCGTGATGCGGGCGGGGGGCAGCCGGCCCCTGACGCCGGGCTCCGCGTCGTCCGGCGACGCCGCCCGGATCGTGCCGCGGCCGTCCGGCGCGACCGTCGGCCCCGTACCGTTGTCGCGCGGCGCCGACCCCGTGCCGCCGTTCCCCGGTGCCGCGCGCCCGCCGGCGTCGCCGGTCGACGACCCGCGACCGCTGTTGTACGCGGTGGTGTGCGGCTCACCGCCGGCCCGCCACGTCGACCGCCTGGTCCGGCTCGCACAGCGGGCGGGCTGGCAGGTCGCCGTCGTCGCCACGCCGAGCGCGCGGGCGTTCATCGACGAGCCGGCGCTCGAGGCCCAGACCGGCTACCCGGTGCGCCATGAGTTCCACCAGCCGGGCGACCCGCTGCGGTCCCGCACCGCCGACGCCATCGTGGTCGCCCCCGCCACGGTGAACACCGTCAACAAGTGGGCGCAGGGGATCGCCGACAGCCTGGCGCTGGCCCTGGTCGTGGAGGGCCAGGGGCTGGGTCTGCCCATCGTGGCCATGCCGTTCACGAACTCGGCCATGGCCAGCCACCCCGCCTTCCTGGAGAGCCTCGGCCGGCTGCGGTCGTGGGGCGTGCGGGTGCTGTTCGGCGACGACGTCATGGTCATGCCGGCGCCGGGCACCGGCGCCCGGTACGCCTCCCGGTTCCCGTGGCAGCTCCCGCTGGAGGCGCTGGGCCCACCGCGACCGGCCCTGCGGGCGGTGCCGCCGCCTGCGGGCACGGCGGCACCGGCCGGTGGGACGTGGGCCCCCGGCGCCGCGTCCGCCACGGGCGGTCCGGCGGCGGGCCGGGTACCGGCCACCGGCGGGGCGGTCGCCGCCCCGCCCCGCGCCCCGCGCCCGGCGCCGGCGCTCACCCGCCGCCGGTGAGGCCCGCGCCGCGGGCCTGCTGGTGCAGGTAGCGGGCCAGGTCCAGCAGCCGGTGCGCGTACCCCCACTCGTTGTCGTACCAGCCCACCACCCGGACCAGGTCGCCGGACGCGGCGGTCAGCGCGGCGTCGACGACGCACGAGGCCGGGCGGCCGACGACGTCCGCGGACACCAGTGGTTCGTGGCTGACCTCGAGGTACCCCTTCAGGACGCTGCCGGCGGCCGCTTCCAGGACGGCGTTCACCTCCGCCGCGCTGGCCCGCCGGGCCAGCCGCAGGACCAGCGTCGCCACCGACGCGGTCGTCACCGGCACCCGCAGCGCGGTGGCGGCGATCCGCCCGGCCAGCTGCGGCATCACCCGGCCGAGCGCGTGCCGCACCCCCGGGATCCCGGCGGGCACGATGGTGGTCGCGTTGGCCCGGGCCATGCGCAGGTTGGGGTGCACGCCGTCCAGCAGCGGGCCGGGGCGGCTGCCGGCGGAGTACGCGGCGGTCAGCGTGCCGTCGCGGATCCCGTACGCCTGGTCCAGCGGGCCGGCGATGGTGGCCACGCAGTAGGTGGTGCAGCAGGAGTTGGAGACGACCCGGTGGCGCGCCGGGTCGAAGACGTGCTCGTTGATGCCCATCATCAGGCACACGTCCGCGTCCGGCGACGCGGTCGAGATGACCACCAGCGGGGCCCCTCCGGCCAGGTGGCCCCGCGCGGCGTCCCCCCGCGTGAACTTCCCGGTCGCCTCGATCACCACGTCGACCCCGTACCGCGCCCAGTCGATCCGGTCCGGGGTGGGGTGTCCGGTGATCGGCACCGCGGTGCCGTCGACCTCGATCGCGTCCCCCAGGCACCGGACCGTGCCCGGGAACCGTCCCCGCACCGAGTCGTAGCGCAGCAGGTGCGCGATCAGAGCCGGGTCGGCCGTGTCGTTGACGGCTACCACCTCCACGTCGGGAGCGCCCAGATGGACGGCGCGCCACAGGTTGCGGCCGATGCGTCCGACACCGTTGATTCCCAGCCGCATCGCCCCTCCTCGGCGGTCGCGGGAGCATCGAAGGAGATGATGGTACGGCGGGTGACCGCGCGACGCACGCTGGGTTCAGGCCCCGGCGGGCCGGATGGCGCGGGGCGGCTGCGGTACCGTCTCGCTGTGGTCAGCGATCACCCGTGCACCGTCGCCGACGTGGCGGACGTGCTCGCGCAGCGGTATCCGCCCGAGTGGGCCGAACCGTGGGACCGGGTGGGGCTGGTCCTGGGGGAGCCGGACGCGCCGGTACGGCGGGTCCTGTGCGTGGTGGACTGCGTGCCCCAGACCGTCGCCGAGGCGCGGCGGCTCGGGGTCGACCTGATCGTCGCGCACCACCCGCTGCTGCTGCGGCCGGTCTCGAGCGTGGCGCCCACGAGCTACAAGGGACGGATCGTCCACGACCTGATCCGCGCCGGCATCGCGCTCTACACCGCGCACACCAACGCTGATGCCGCCAACCCGGGCGTGTCCGATGCGCTCGCCGCCCGCATCGGTCTGGTCGACCTGCGGCCGCTGCGCCCGGCGCCGGACTCGCCTGAGCGGGGCATCGGGCGGGTCGGCACGTTGCCGACCCCGGTCACGCTGGTGGAGCTGACCGACCGGGTGGCGCAGGCGCTGCCCCGTACCGCCTGGGGGGTCCGGGCCGCCGGCGACCCGGAGCGGACGGTGCGCACGATGGCGGTGTGCGGTGGTGCCGGTGACGGCTACCTGGCCGACG
The DNA here is from genome assembly GCA_047459215.1 of Micromonosporaceae bacterium. GTDB lineage: Bacteria > Actinomycetota > Actinomycetes > Mycobacteriales > Micromonosporaceae > Natronosporangium. The sequence goes on from VSBZ01000103.1 coordinate 11,751, forward strand.
CCGCGGCGGCCGGAGTGGACGCCTACCTGACCGCGGACCTGCGCCACCACCCGGTCAGCGAGCACCTCGCCGACGGCGGCCCGGCCGTGCTGGACGCCGCGCACTGGGCCACCGAGCGGCCGTGGCTGGATGACCTGGCCACCGCGCTCGCCACCACCCTGGGGGTGGAGGCGACCGCGTCGGATCTCGACACCGACCCCTGGACCGTCCACGTGGACGGGACGACCGAGGAGCTGCCGTGAAGGCCGACCCGAACGACCAGCGTCTGCTGTTGGAGCTGCAGGAGATCGACACCGCCCTGGCACAGCTGGCGCACCGCCGCGCCCACCTGCCGGAGCTGGCGGAGCTGGCCGCCCTGGAGCGGGAGATGTCCGCCCTGCAGGACGAGCTGGCACGGGTCCGCGCCGACGCGGACGATTTGGACCGCGACATCGCCCGGCTGGAACGCGACATCGAGCAGGTACGCGACCGCAAGGAGCGGGACTCCGCGCGGCTGGCCGCCGGCACCGGCCCGGCCCGGGAGCTGGAGGCCCTCCAGCACGAGGTCGAGTCGCTGACCCGGCGACAGACCGTGCTGGAGGACCAGGAGCTGGAGCTGATGGAGCGGCGTGAGCAGGTCCAGGGCACCATCGACGACCTGGAGGGCCGGCTGGCGGACGCTCAGCGGCGGCGCGCCGAGGCCGAGCAGCGGCGGGACGCGGCCCTGGCGGAGATCGCCGCCGAGGAGGAGGCCCGGCGGCAGGCCCGCGCCCCGCTGGTGGCGCGGCTGCCCGCCGACCTGGTCGCGTTGTACGAGAAGATCCGCGACGACCACGACGGGATCGGCGCGGCCCTGCTGCGCGGCGGCCGGTGCGGCGGCTGCCGGCTGGAGCTGGCCGGCAGCGAACGCGCGCGGGTGAAGGCGGCGCCGCCGGACGAGGTCATCCGGTGCGAGGAGTGCCGCCGCATCATGGTGCGGGACGCGGAGTCCGGCCTGTGAGCGGCGGCGTCCGGGTGGTCGTGGAGGCCGACGGCGGCGCCCGCGGCAACCCGGGTCCGGCCGGCTGGGGAGCGGTGGTGCGCGACGCCGACACCGGACGGGTGCTGCGGGAGCGCGCCGAGCCGATCGGGACCGCCACCAACAACGTGGCCGAGTACGGCGGTCTGATCGCCGGCCTGCGGGAGGCCGCCGACCTGGGTGCCACCGAGGTCGAGGTCCGCATGGACTCCAAGCTGGTCATCGAGCAGATGAGCGGCAGGTGGAAGATCCGGCACCCGGGGCTGCGCCCGCTGGCGGCCCGCGCCGCCGAGCTCGCCGGCCGGTTCGAGCGGGTGACCTGGCGGTGGGTGCCGCGGGAGCGCAACCTGGACGCCGACCGCCTGGCCAACCAGGCGATGGACGTCGCCCAGCGGGGTTCGGGAAAAGCCGGACGGCCGCCGGCCGGGGCTGAGCCGGCGGCCGGGGTGGCACCGGCGGCCGGGCCGGAGCAGGTCGCGGTGCCGGGCCCGGGCGGCCGGTGGGCGCCGCCGACCGGGGTGCCGACCAGGCTCGTCCTGGTGCGCCACGGGGCGACCGGGCACACCGCCGAGCGGCGCTGGTCGGGGCGCGGTGACGTGCCGCTGTCCGACGAGGGTCGCGCCCAGGCGGAGGCGCTCGCCCGGCGGGTGGCGCAGGCGGCGCCGCGGGTGGCGGCCGTGGTCACCTCCCCGCTGACGCGCTGTGTGGACACCGCGGTCGCGATCGCGGCGCGGACCGGCGACCCGCCAGTGGTCACCGACGCGGACCTGGTCGAGTGCGACTTCGGACAGTGGGAGGGGCTGACCGTCGAGGAGATCGCCCGCCGCTGGCCGTCCGAGCTCGCGGCCTGGCATCGGTCCACCGCGGTCGCGCCACCCGGCGGCGAGTCGCTCCGGCGGGTCACCGCCCGGGTGCGCCGCGCCGTGACGCGCCTGCGGACGGCGTACCCGGGCGACACCGTCGTGGTGGTCTCCCACGTGACGCCGCTGAAGCTCATGCTGCGCGACGCCCTGGCCGCCGGAGACGGGCTGCTGCACCGGCTGTTCCTGGACCCGGGCGGGATCAGCGTGGTCGACTCGTACCCGGACGGTGCGGTCGCGGTACGGACGGTCAACGACACTGCCCACCTGAGCGCTGGCGCGGCGGCCGGCGGGGAGGCACAGGCGTAAGCGTGGGACGCGGCGACGGCTACTACTGGTGCGTACGGCACGACC
>VSBZ01000104.1:0-13812 GCA_047459215.1 Micromonosporaceae bacterium
GGGCACCACGGTCACGCCCGCGGCCGACAGCAGCCGGTGGAGGCGGGCACCGGCGCCGTCGTCCGCCACGCCGGCCACGAGCACCACCTCCAGGTCCCCACCGGCGGCCAGCAGCGCCGCCCAGCCGGCGCCGCCGGGACGCTCCAGGCTCGACTCCTCCGACAGCACCAGCGCCGGCGCCCCGGGGCAGGTCCGGTCCGCCGCGCCGTCGACGTCCCGGTCGAGCAGCGCGTCGCCCACCACCACCAGCCGGCCGGTGCCGCTCACGGCGCGCTCCGGTACGGCCGTGCCGACAGCGCCGCGCCCGGCCGGTGACCGTCGAGCAGGCGGCGGTCGCCGTCGGACCAACCCGCAGCGTCGGACACGCGGGCGGCGTCGGGAACGCGGTCCTCGTCCACCCGGCGACCCTCGCCGGCCGGACGACCCTCGCCGACGGCGGGCTCCTCATCGGAGCGACGACCGTCGTCGGCGTGGCCCGCCCGTCGACCGTCCGGCCACGCCGCCACGCCGGGCAGCGCCCGGTCCACGTGCTCGCACAGCACGTGGATCGCGACCAGGTGCAGCTCCTGCACCACCTGCGCGTCGGGCGAGGCGACCGCCAGGGCCTCGGCGCAGGCGGCGGCCAGCGGGTTCGGGGCCGCACCGGTGAGCGCCCAGCACCGCATGCCCAACGGGCCGGCGGCTTCCACGGCGGCGAGCAGGTTCGGGCTGCGCCCGCTGGTGGACAGCAGCAGCAGGACGTCCCCGGCGCGACCGTGGGCCCGTACCTGCCGCGCGAACACCTCCCCGTAGCCGTAGTCGTTGCTGATCGCGGTCGCCGCCGCCGGCTCGCTGCCCAGGGCGATCGCCGACAGTGCGGGCCGGTCGTCCCGCAGCTTGCCGACCAGCTCGGCGGCCAGGTGCTGGGCCTGTTCGGCGCTGCCGCCGTTGCCGGCGACCAGCAGGCGGCCGCCGGCGCCGAGCGTGTGCGCCAGCGTCGCGCCCCACCGGGACAGCAGCCGTTCGTGCCGCCGGAACCCGGGCAGGGCGGCGGCCAGGGCGTCCAGGTGGGCTGCCAGGACCCGCGCCATCACGTCACCACCGTCACCGTCGGCTCGTCCGGCGCCGCCTCCCGCACCCCGCGGTACACCTCCTCCAGCCGCCCGGCGACCGAGTGCCACGAGTAGTGCCGGCGCACCCGCTGACCGGCGGCCGACCCGTACGCGCGGCGTCGGTGCGGGTCGGCCAGCAGCTCCCGCAACGCCGCGGCGAGCGCGGCCGGGTCGCGCGGGCGGACCAGCCGGCCGGTCACCCCGTCCACGACCGTGTCGGCCAGCCCGCCGACGGCCGTGGCGACCACGGGCACGTCGCACGCCATCGCCTCCAGCGGGGTGAGCCCGAACGGCTCGTACCACGGCGCGCAGGCGACCAGGTCGGCGGACCGGTACCACATCGGCATCCGTCCCCGCGGCACGCCGCCCACCAGGCGGACGCGGTCCTCGACGCCCGCATCGGCCGCCAGCCGCCGCAGCCGGACCGCCACCGGGTCGGCGGACAGGCGGGGAGCCGACGGTCCGCCGACGACGACCAGCTCCGCGCCGGGGACCGACGGCAGGGCCCGGATCAGGTCGGCGAAGCCCTTTCGCTCCACCAGCCGGCCGACCGACAGGATCCGGGGCCGGCCGGGCGTGGTCGCGACCGCGGGACCGTCCGGAGTGAACCTGTCCGGGTCCACCCCGGAGGGAACCACGCTGATCCGGGAGGGCGGCACCTCCATCCGGATCAGCTCACCGACCTCGTCCCGGCACTGGGCGACGACCCGGTGCACGGTCCGGCCGATCAGCCGCTCGTACCCGATCCGACCCGGCGGACTGGTGTCGGCGGCACCCTGGTGGCGCCGCTTGACCGTGCCCAGCGCGTGGAACGTCTGCACCACCGGTACGCCGCACCTGGCCCCGGCCCGCAGCGCGGCCAGGCCGCTCATCCAGAAGTGGGCGTGGGCGACGTCGGGCGTCCACCGGTCCCAGTCCCGCTCCAACGCCCGTCCGAACTCGCTCATGTGCGGCAGCAGGTGGTCCTTGGGCAGCGGCTCCGGCGGGCCCGCCGGCACGTGCACCACCTCGAAGCCACCCGCGACCCGCGCCACCGTCGGCAGCCCGACCCCGTCGCGCCGGGTGTAGACCCGCACCTGGTGACCGCGGGCCGCCAGCGCCGTGGACAGCTCCGCCACGTGGGCGTTCTGGCCACCGGCGTCCACCCCGCCGAGCATCGCCAACGGGCTGGCGTGCTCGGAGATCAACGCGATCCGCATGCCTCCTCCTCCAGCACCCGGTCCCAGTCGGCGAGGAACCGGTCCAGCCCGTACCTGGCCAGCGCCGCCAGCCGGCCCGCCTCGCCCAGGGCGCGGGCGGCCGCCGGGTCGTCGCACAGCCACCGGGCCGCGTCGACCAGGTCCGCCACGTTCGTGGACAGCACGCCGGCACCCGCCGGCACGGCGGTGACCGCCTCGGTGGTCGCCAGGGCGACCACCGGTACGCCCATCGCCATCGCCTCGATGAGGCTCAGCCCCAGCGACGTCCACCGGTACGGGTGCAGGTACGCCCGGCGTCGCGCCAGGTGCCGGTGGAACTGCGCCTGGGGCGGGTCCTCCACCGCCCGCAGCCGGTCGGCGGGCAGGCCCAGTCGCGCGGGCAGGGCGCCCGCACCGATGCCGTAGACGTCCAGCGGCGCCACCTCGGCGAACCGGGGCAGCAGGTCGGCGCCGGAGATGCGCAGCCGCCGCACCGGCTCGTTGATGGCCACGCCCAGCCTGGGCAGCTCGCCGGTGTAGCGCGCCACCGGTTGCGGAATCCCGTGCTCCACCACCGTGGTCCGGGTGGAGCCGGTGTCCCAGAACAGCGCGTTGAAGTGGGTGACGTGGACGATCCGCAGGTCGTCCCGGTCGGCCAGCGGGTGCCGGGTGTCGGGGACGCCGCCGGCCGGCGCCCGGTGCTCCACGTAGACCGCCGGCACGTCCCGTCCCACCCGCCGCCGCAGCCACCGGTCGGCCAGCTCCAGCTCCTCCGGCCGCTGCAGCACCACGACGTCGACGTCGGCGGTGGCCAGCCGCGGGGGCGTGACCTCCCGGACGGTCTGCGGCCAGTCGTAGGTGCGGGCCCGCCCGAGCCCGTACGGCCCGCGGTCGGGCGTGACCGGCACGAGGTACTCGTGCGTGCCCCGCACGAACGCCGAGGTCCAGGCGCCGTGGACGTGCCACAGCAGCACCCTCACCGCACCCGACCCGTCCCGCCGTCGCCGACGGTGGACCGGTGACGTCCGGCCGCGGCCGGGCGCAACGTCTCCACCGCCGCCACCACCTCGTCCGGCTCGACCCCGGACAGGCACGGGTGCCCCGGCACCGGGCAACGGGTGGCGCGCGTGTGACGGCACGCGGCGGCACCGTCGCCCAGCCGCACGTGCGGCACCCGGTACGGCCCCCACTGTCCGAACGGGACCGTGGGTGCGAACAGGCTCACCACCGGCGTGCCCACCGCGGCCGCCAGGTGGGCCGGACCCGTGTTGCCGACCACCAGGCAGCCGGCGCGGGCCAGCAGCGCCGCCAGCGCCGGCAGGCTGGTCCGCCCGCCCAGGTCCCGGGCGACCCCACCGGCCACGTACCCGGACAGCTCCCGCTCCCGCGGCCCGCCGGTGACCACCACCTCGTGTCCGGCCGCGGCCAGCGCCGCGGCGATCTGCCCGCACCGTTCGGGCGGGCAGGCGCGGGCGGCCACGCTGCTGCCGGGGTGCAGGACGACGCAGCCGGGAGCGGGCAGGCCGACGCGGCGTTCCAGTTCGGCCTGTCCGGCGGCCAGCACGTCGGCCCGCACCGCCAGCGCACCGTCGTCGCCGTCCGGCAGCGGGAACCCCGCGGCGGCCGCCAGCGACAGCATCCGCTCCGGCTCCGGGATCCCCATCGGCACCCGGTGCCGCACGTCCACAAGCGAGCCCGGGTAGTCGTCGCTGATGGCGGCGATGCGGCGCACGCCGGCCATCCGCAGCAGCAGGGCCAGCGGCAGCGGCGACTGGTGGTACGAGGTGAGGATCAGCGCCTCGTCGACGGCGAGGGCCGCCAGGTGCGCCACGAGGGCGCGCTGGGCGGCCGGGTCCACCGGACCGGGGCGGGGCTCGATCCACGGCAGCTCCCACTCGACCACCTGGTCGACCCCGGGCAGCAGCCCGGCCGCGTCCCGGCCCCGCGGGCCGCACAGCAGCACCACCTCGTCCGCCCGCGCGGCCACCGCCCGCACCGCCGGGCCGGCCAGCAGCACGTCACCGGCGGAGTCGCTGCGGGCGACCAGCACCCGGCCGGCCGGCCCGGTACGCTCCGGCGGTCCCGGCCGCCCGGACGGGTCGCCGGCGACCAGCCGCTGCCGGCGCAGGATGAGGTGGACCGCGCCGGCCAGGTCGCCGGCCACCACCGGCGCCGCGGCGATCTCGTCGGGCCGGGTCGCCGGCGTGGGCACCATCACCGCCGCGGCGCCGGCCGCGGCGGCCGCCGCCATGTCCCCGGCGATGTCGCCGACCACCACGCACCGGGACGGGACGGTGCCCAGGGCGGCGGCGGCGCGGTACACCAGCCCGGGAGCGGGCTTGCGGCATCCGCACCCGTCCTGCGGCAGGTGCGGGCACACCTGCACGGTGTCGATCGGCCCGAGCAGCTCGACCAGCCGGCGGTGCACCCGCTGCAGGTCGGTGGCGGTGAACCGGCCGGCCCCCAGTCCGGACTGGTTGGTCACCACTCCGATGCGGAGGTTCGCCGCGCGCAGGCGGTCCAGCGCCTCCCGGGCGCCCGGCATCGGTTGCAGCGCGTCCGGGTCGCCGTTGTACGGCACGTCGGCGACCAGCGTTCCGTCACGGTCGAACAGGACCGCGTCGAACAGCGTGGCCCGCACGCCGCTTCGGTTCCCCCGTTCCCGGGCACGCAAACCTCGTGCCGGTGCGGGCGTGCCGCCGCGCCGGGGACGACGCCTACCGTCGTGGTCGGCTCCCCGGGCTGCGGCCGGGGTACCGCGGGCGGTGCCGGGTCGGGGCGGCAGCGTCGCCAGCGGTCCCGGGTCGTGCGGCGGCCGGTGCCCGATCACCGCCGCGTGTCACACCGCACCCGGCGGTGTGCGGACGTCGGTGCCGGCCACCGTGGACCGGTCGGCCTCAGGCGGATCCCCCGCCCCACCGCGGCGGCCACCGCGGGCCGCCCACCGGCCCGCGCCCGGGCACCCGGGCGCGGGCGCGACGACGCCACCGCGCGAGCCGGCCCGCTTACCCGCGTCCGCCGGTCGGCTGGTGTCTCGCCAGCAGGCCCGCGGGTCCGTCGCCGGCGAGCAGCGCCTCCAGACCGGGTGGGAACAGCGGTGGAAGGTCCTCCCGTGACGTGCCGAGTGGTCGCCAGCTGGCGACCACCCCCGGGGCGTCGAGCAGCTCCCACTCGTCCTGCTCGTAGAAGCTCGGGTCGGCGACCTCCGCGTCGAACACGAGCCCGATCTCGTGCCGCAGGCCGGACGCGGTCGGGTAGATGTCCTCCACCACGCCGCGGAACCTGACGTCCGCCAGCTCGACACCGAGCTCCTCCCGGAACTCCCGCCGGGCCGCGTCCTCGGCACGCTCACCGAGATCGATGCCGCCACCGATCAGCCGCTGGTACGCGTCGCCGCGGTCGTTCGTACCCGTCCAGACCAGCACCTCGTCGCCGCGCCGCACCGCGACGAACGCCAGCGGCCGGATGTAGTCCTGCGCCACGCAGCCGAGCATAGTCGCCGACGCACGACCGTCGATGGATGACAGCGCGGTGCGCCGCGCCAGCGGGCGGCCCCGGGACCCCCGCCCGTCCGTCCACATCGCTCCGAACGCGCCGGTCCCGGCCGCACGCGGCCGCCCGGGCCGCGGACCCCGGGCGGAGGCCGGTCACACCCCGGACCTGCCGGGCCACGGGGTGGCGTGCCGCGCCCGCCACCACCCGACCACCCAGCAGGCGGTGGCGGCCGGCGGGATGGCGAGGCTCGTCAGCACCATCTCCGCCACCTCGGCGGGTACGGGTGGGCCCGCCCGGATGCGGGCCAGCGCGAACTGGCCCGTACCCGCCAGCCAGCCCAGCCATCCCACGGCCTGCACGACGCGCACGGCCCGGCCACGCCCGCGCCGTGCCGCCACGGTCGCGGCGACCGCGAGCAGGCCGGACGCGGTGGTGGCCACGTGCACCGGTCGGCGTCCCCGAGGCAGGCCGAGCCGCCGCCGCCAGCCCCGGCCGTACAGCCGGCGCAGCAACGCGTCGTCGGCGTTGCCCCACTGGGCGCGCAGGCTCGCCCACCGCGGCTGCGGGCGCACCGGATGGGTCACCCGGCGCCCGCCCACCACCAGCCGCCAGCCGGCCGCGCCCACCCGGTACGCCAGCTCGGCGTCCTCCCGGTAGGCGCGCGGGAACCGCTCGTCGAACCCGCCCACCTGCGCCAGTGCCGCCCTCCGGTACGCCATGTCGGCGGTGATCCACCTGCCGTCGGCCAGCCCGGCGGTGGTGCGCTCCCAGTCCCGGGGCCGGCGACCGGCCGGCAGCGGCACCCGTACCCGACCCTGGACGCCACCCACCCCGGCCGGCACCCGCAGGTCCGCGGCGAGCCGGGCCGGCCAGTCCGGCTCGGGCACCACGTCGTCGTCGAGGAACGCCACCCACCCGTACCGGGCCGCCCGCCACCCCACGTTGCGGGCCGCCGCGGGCCCGGCGGCGCGGCCGGCCACCACCGTGGTCACCGGCACCAGCTCGGCCGGTACCGGCAGCGGCGTCGCGCCGGCGTCGCGCCGGTCGTCAACCAGCACCAGCTCGACGGCGGTGGCGCCGTCCGGCAGCCGGCCGGACCCTAGGCCGGTGAGGGCGCGCAGCAGCGCCGCGAGGCTCGGCCGGCCCACCGTGGGCACGACCACGCTCACCCCGTCCACATCGGGCCGACCGCGTCGGCTCACCGCGCCCCGAACGCGTCCCGGCGCCGCACCGCGAACGGGCCGATCGCCAGCAGGTCCACCGGCGCGGACCCGAACAGCTCCATCGCCTCCCGCGGGGTGTCGACGATCGGACGGCCCGCGGTGTTGAGGGAGGTGTTGACGACCACCGGCAGGCCGGTGCGCCGCTCGAACTCGGCCAGCAGCTCGGCCACCAGCGGCTCGCGGTCCGCGTCCACGGTTTGGATCCGTGCCGAGCCGTCCACGTGCACCACCGCCGGGATCCGGTCCCGCCACTGCGGCCGGACGTCGTGGACGAACAGCATGTACGGGCTGGGCAGCGGCCCGTCGAAGACCTCGGCCGCGCGTTCCGCCCGCACCATCGGCGCCACCGGCCGGAACTGCTCGCGTCCCTTGACGTCGTTGAGCCGGGCCGTGGTCTCCGCCCGACCGGGGTGCGCCAGCAGGGAGCGGTGTCCGAGCGCGCGCGGCCCGTACTCGCTGCGGCCCTGGAACCAGGCCACCAGGCCGTGCCCGGCGAGCACCTCGGCGGCCTCGACCGCGATGGACGGCGGCCGGGTGTACGGCAGGGCCGCCCGGCGCAGCTCCGCCTCGACCTCGTCGTCGGAGAACCCCCGGCCCAGGTCCGCCCCGGGCATGGCGGCGGTGGGGTCGCCGGCCCCGCGCGCCAGGTGCAGGGCCGCGCCCAGGGCGGTGCCCGCGTCCCCGGCCGCCGGTTGCACCCACACCCGCCGGTACGGGCCGGCCGTGGCCAGGCGGGAGTTGGCGACGCAGTTGAGGGCGACGCCGCCCGCCATCGTGAGGGTGCGCGGCCGGCCCGCCGCCTCGAACAGCCACTCGGCCAGCTCCAGCAGCACCTCTTCCAGCCTCGCCTGCGCGCTGGCGGCGAGGTCGGCGTGCTCCTCGGTCAGCTCATCGTCGTCGCCACCGCGGGCCTTCGCCAGTGCGGACCAGTCCACCGGTTCGGTGAGGAAGCCACCGTCGCCGGTGGTGCGGACGGCCTCCCGCAGGACCGGCAGGAACCGGGGCCGGCCGTACGAGGCGAGCGCCATCACCTTGTACTCGTCGCTGGAACGCTGGAACCCCAGGTGGGCGGTGAGGTCCTCATAGAACAGTCCCAGGGAGTGCGGTAGCCGCTGGGCCGCGAGGGGCTGCAGGACGCCGTCGGCGTACACCCCGGCGAGGTGGCTGGTGGCCTCTCCCCGGCCGTCCAGGACGAGCACCGCGCTGCGGTCGCCGTCGGGCGGCGCGGCGAGCCCGGCCGAGGCGGCGTGCGCGACGTGGTGGGGGACGAAGTGGACCCGCTCCGGGTCCAGGCCCGGCAGCGCGGTGGCGAGGAAGGCCGGCGCCCGCGCCGCGTACCGCTGGCGCAGCTCGTCCCACGGGTCGTCCAGGCCGAGCTCGGCGGCCGGCCGGCACAGCCCCGGGTCGAACGAGTACGCGACCGCGTCCAGGTCGGCGGCGGACACGCCCCCCGCCGCGAGGCACCACCTCGCCGCCTGCTCCGGCAGCTCCCACGCGGCGAAGGGGACCGGGCGCTTGCCGTGCTTGCGCCGGTTGAACCGCTCCTCCTCGGCCGCCGCCACGACCTCGCCGTCGACCACCAGCGCCGCGGTCGGGTCGTGGAAGATCGCGTTGACTCCGAGCACCCGCATGGACCGCACCTCCCCGTGGTGCCGACGACCGACCGCCGCTCAGCCGCGCGAGCGCCCGCGCGCCCGCCGGGTCTGGCGGGCGCTGGCCTTCTGGATCGCCGCCACGAGGTCGCCCTTGCTCATCCGGGACCGCCCGGAGATGTCGAGCTCGCGGGCGATCTCCAGCAGGTGCGACTTGGAGGCGTTGGCGTCGACCCCACCCGCGGTGGGCCGGGTGGGCTGGCCCCGGCCGCCGGCCGCCTGCCGGTCGCTGGGACCCTTGCGACCCTTGGGCTCCCAGTGGTCGCCCACCTTCTCGAAGGAGTGCTTCAACGCCGCGTAGGCCGTCTGGTGGGCGCGCCGCCCTTCACCGTACGTCTCGACCGCGGAGTCGTGCGCCCTGATCCAGGTCTCCTGCGCCTTTCTCGGCGACCGTTGCAGGGTGCTGGGAAGCTCCTGGCGTCCCGGCATGGCGACCTCCCGACCGGACGGACATCGGTACGGGCTGTGCCTTCCCGCGCGCCTCCGGCCGCAAACCCGGTGTGGACGTACCGCGGCGACCGCAACCCGGTGTGGACGCGTCGCGGACGGGTATCTGGCAGCTCATGACCAGGTACGGTTACACGCTGCTGAGCGAGCAGGCGCCACCGGACCAGCTGGTGGCCGACGCGGTCGGAGCCGAGGAGGCGGGGTTCGACTTCGTCGCCGTCTCCGACCACTACTACCCCTGGCTGACCGAGCAGGGCCACTCGCCGTACGCGTGGTCGGTGCTGGGCGCGGTCGCCCACGCCACCTCCCGGGTGGACCTGATGTCGCTGGTCACCTGCCCGATCCGGCGGTACCACCCGGCGGTGGTGGCGCAGAAGGCGGCCACCATGGGGGTGCTCTCCGGCGGCCGGTTCACCCTCGGCATCGGCGCCGGGGAGAACCTCAACGAGCGGGTCGTCGGCGACTGGCCGCCGGTGTCCCACCGGCACCAGATGCTGGAGGAGGCGCTGGAGATCATCCGGGCGCTGCTGGACGGGGGCGCGCTCACCTACACCGGGGAGTACTTCGACGTCGGGCGGGCGGAGCTGTTCGACCTGCCCGAGGAGCCGGTGCCGTTGGCGGTGGCGGTGTCGGGGCCGGACTCCTGCGCGCTGGCCGGCGAGTACGGCGACGCGATGGTGGCGATCCAGCCGGACGCGGAGCTGGTGCGACAGTTCCGTGAGGCCGGCGGCGACGGGCGGCGCATCGGTCAGGTGGCGATCTGCTACGGGGAGGACGAGCAGGAGTGCCGCCGGATCGCCCGCGAGCAGTGGCGGTGGGCCACGCTGGGCTGGAAGGTGATGTCGGAGCTGCCCGACCCGTCCTCGTTCGCCGACGCGACCCGGACCGTGGGTGAGGACGACGTGGCGGCCACCGTGTCCTGCGGCCCGGACGTGGACCGCCACGTCGAGGCGGTCAAGGCGTTCCGCGACGCGGAGTTCACCGACATCGCCCTGGTGCAGGTCGGCGGTGACCGGCAGGGTGAGTTCCGGCGCTTCGCCTCGGAACGACTGCTGCCGGCCCTGCGCGAGCTGGACCGGTGACCGGCGTCCACGCCACCGGTGACCTGACGTGGGCGCCGGCGGGACCTCCTACGCGCCACCGGTCCCCGGTGTCGTACGCGACACCGGGGACCGGCCGGTCGCACGCGTCATCGGTCGCCGCTCGTCGTACAGGCCACCGGTGACCACCGGCGTACGGGCGACCGTGGCGGGGCGTACGGACCGCCCGGGCGCTACGCGCCGGCGCCGTCCCACCCGGCGGCCTCGGCACGTTCCAGCACCCGCACCGCCTCCTCCACGTGGGCCGGCAGCCGCCGCCGCTCGGCCAGCGCCACCGGCAGGGTCTGCGCCAGCCCGACCAGCGCGGCGCGCGCGACCCGGTCGCGGCCGGCGTCCCGCACCAGTCGCCACGAGTCCGCCACCGCCACCCGCAGTGGCCGGCGCATCCAGCGCACGAGGGCGGCGTTGCGACGCTCGAGCGCCCGGCGACGCCACGACGGCGGGCGTTCCGGCGCCGGGTGGTGGTGCGCGACCACGTCGTCCAGATAGCGCACGCCCCAGCCGGCGGCGGTGAGGTCGTAGCAGAGGAGGGTCTCCTCCCCGCCGATCCGGAACAGCTCGCGGAAGCCGCCCACGGCCAGGAACGCGTCCCGGCGGACCACCGTGGCGCAGGCCAGGCAGCCGAGCACGGGGCGTCCCGGCAGGTCGACCGGTCCGGGCACCGGGCTGGCGGCCATCGCCTCGGTCACCGGGTCCGGCTCGTGCCGCGGTCCCACCAGGACCCGGCCGGCGACCAGCCCCAGGCGGGGATGCCGGTCGAACGCGTCGGCCGCCCGGCTGAGCGCCTGCGGATCCCACCAGGAGTCGTCGTCGCTGAACGCCACGTACGGCGTGTCCGCCAGCCGGGCCCCGATGGTGCGCGCCGCCGCGGCCCGGTTGCGGTGCAGGGCGATGACCCGGGGTCGGGCGGGATGCTCACGCAACCGGCCGACCCCGCCGTCGGAGCCGTTGTCCACCACGATGATCCGGGGCAACGGCTGCAGTGTGGACAGAGCGTGCAGCGTCCGGTCCAGACTGTCGGGACGGTTGCGGGTGGCGATGACCACGCTGGTGCAGTGGTCCACCGCGCGCCGGTCCGGGAGGGTCACCTTCGACGACACGCCCCTCCGTACCCCGGACGGGGTCCCGGCAACCTCCCGTGTGCCGCCCGGTGCGCCGTTTCCCGCCGGCGGTGGCCGGGAACCGGACGGGCGTGACCGTACGTGAACCGGCGGGCCGGGCGCCGGCCCCGCCGGTGCTCGGGCCGGCGGTCCTGCTCGGCGTGGGCCTGGGCGGCTTCGTCGACGGCATCCTGCTGCACCAGATCCTGCGCTGGCACCACATGGTGTCCTCGGTACGCGGCGCCGACCTGACCGCCAACCTGGTCGCCGACGGGCTCTTCCACGCCGCGACGTGGCTGGCCGTGGTGGCCGGGCTGTTCTGGTTGTGGGGCAGGTGGCGCCGGGTGGCCGCGGCGCCGCCGTGGACCATGCTGGCGGGCGGGCTGCTGCTCGGCTTCGGGGCCTTCAACCTAGTGGAGGGGGTGGTCGACCACCACCTCCTTGCCGTCCACCATGTCCGGTACGGCCCCGGCCAGGCCGCGTACGACGTGGGGTTCCTGCTCAGCGGTGTGGTGCTCGTGCTCGCGGGCGTCCTGCTGTACCGGGCGGGACGGCGGGCGGCCACGACCCGCCCCGCCGGCGACCGTTGACGGCGCCCGCGCACCCGCCGCGCTCAGCGGCCGGCGCGGATCTGGATGACGGCCGGCATCCGGGGACGCTCCAGCGCCTGCCGGCCGCGGTCGACGGCTTCCCGGATGCGTTCCACCGCCGCACCCGGGTCGGCGTCGGGCGTGAGGTCCGCCGCCAGGTACAGCCGGGGATGTGACGAGCTGCCGCCCAGGCTCGCGTCCGCCCGGCGCAGGAACGGGCTCGCGGACAGGTCGGTCTCCAGCGCCCCGGTCAGCGCGCGTGCGGGCAGCCTGGTGCCGCCCCGTCCGGGATCGGGCTCCAGCCGGAGCACCCGGAGGGCGTCGGCGCGGGTCTGCACCGCCAGCCACCGCAGGGCGAGCAGGGTGACGAGGACGAGCACCGCGGCGACGGCGGGCCAGAACCACGCCCGGTCCGCGGCGTCGCGGGCGGTCGGACCGATGACCGGTGACCGGCCGCCGGGTACGCCGGGAAGGAGGTCGAGCCCTCGCGCGAGCGCGGCGAGGCCGGCGACGAGGAGCACGGCCCCGACGATGGCCAGTCCCAGCCGGTTGCCCCGGGCGGTACGGCGGCTCATCACGGCTCCCGTTCGTGTCGCACGGTCACCCGTACCCGCGGCCGACGGACCAGTCCGAGCTGTCCCACCCGGTCGGACACGGCCTGCCGGACCTGCTCGGAGAGGTGACCGTTCTCCCGTAGCGGGCTCTCGGCGCGGACCCGGATCCGGTCGCCCCGCATGCGGGCGCGGGCCCGCGACACCCCGTCGACCCTCGCGGCCGCGTCCTCGGCGATGCGGGCCACCGCCCCGGGCGTCACACCCATGAGCAGGTCCGGCCGGCCGGGGGTGACGGCGACCGCCCGCGCGCGCCCGGGCAGGAACGCCAGCAGGAGCAGCAGCAGCCCGATCGCGCTCGCGACCGCGGACAGCGTGAGGGCCAAGGGGTCGTTCCAGCGGGTCTCGCGTCCCAGCCGCGCCAGCTCGGCCGTGGGCAGCAGGCCCAGCGGCCGGTCGAGCAGATGCGAGACGATCTCGGCGGCGACCACGGCGGCCAGCACCGCCAGCAGCGTCGCCACCACCACCGCGGGAACGGTGCGTCGCGGCCGGAACGCGCGGGTCACCGCCCGTGCGGCGCGACGGTCACCGGTGGCCGGGTCGCGCTCTCCGGCGCGCTCCCGCGGCGCCTGACCATGCTCCTGACCGGACAGCGGCGGGGTGGGGCCGTGCTCTCCGCCGGTCCGTTCCGTCGCGGTCATTCCGCCCTCCCGACGGTCGGTGTGCCGGGGACGACCAGCGCCTCCACGTCGATGTCCACCTGCCGGACCTCCAGGCCGGTCAGCCGGCTGACCCGTTCGATGACGTGCTCGCGCACCCGCTGCGCCACCTGCCGCACCGGTGCCGGCCAGCCGACCGACACGGTCATCCGCAGCATCGCCAGCCGGCCGTCCGTACGGGCGTCCACCCGCGGCGCGGATCCGCCGGCGCCCCGACCGACCGGCACGCCGAGCACCCGGCGGGCCACGCCCCCTGCCCCGGCCACTTCGGTGAGGGCGTGCGCGGCGATCTTCTCCAGGACGCGGTCGGCGATGTCAGTGCGACCGCGGCTCGCGGTGTCCGCACCGACACCCTGGCCCGCGGTGGCCGCGCCGGCACTCCGGCTCCCGCGGCCGCCCGCGCCGGCAGCGTCCCGGGTTGCGGCCGCCTCCGCGCCGCCCGACGGGGCGCCGGCGGCCGGGACCGCCGTGCTCATCACTGCCTCCGACGACCGGTCAGCTCGCCGAGGTTCAGCCGGCCCACCATGGCGCGCCCGAGCAGGTAGCCCAGCACGCCCAGCACGAGCACGAGCAGAAACGCGTCCACGCCGCCGAACCCTCCGGCGAACCCGAGCGTGACGCCGAAGGCCAGTCCCACGACCGGCCACAAGCGAGTCTCATCCATGC
>VSBZ01000105.1:0-13809 GCA_047459215.1 Micromonosporaceae bacterium
GTCGCGTACTCCCGCCGCCGGCGGCGGCGGCGCAGCAGGCCGTCGACGGAGACCACGACCGCGACGGTGAGGACCAGCCCCGCCGCCACCGCCGCGACGACGGCGCGGCGCAGGCTGGAGGCGGAGGTGGAGACCGACTCGCCGGCGTCGTAACGCACGCTCTGGATCCGTTCCTCCGGTGGCACCCCGTACGTCCCCTGGAGACTCTGCACCTCCCGGTCGATCTCGTCCTGCAGCCGGTGCAGCGTGGACAGCGCCGACTGGGCGGTGGGTGCGATCACGACCAGCGTCAGCACCGGCACCTCCCCGGCCACCTCCACGGTCCACTCCCCGCTGTAGCCCTCCCGCGTGAGCGTGTCGCGCAGGCGTCCACCCTCGAGCCGGATCCGGGCGGCCTCGGCGAGCGCCTGCTGGGTCCACGGGCTGACCCGCAGGGTGGTCTCGCCCGGGGCGGCGACCCGCTGCACCGTCGGCGGGAGCACCGCGACGTGGCCGGTCGCCTGGTAGTCCGGTCCCCGCGTGTGGACGATCCAGACGGCGGCGGCGGCCGTGACCACGAGCAGCGGAAGGGTGAGGTACCAGCGCCGGAACATCACCTTGGTCAGATCCCAGAGGTCCATGGCGGCCTTTCTGACCGATGACGGACGGGACATGCACGCACCAGCTTAAACTGGGCATCAACGGCTTATTAGACAAAACGGGATCGGCGAGACGCGCTCCGCCGGCCGGCCGGGTGTACCCGGGTCGGGCCGGCGCCGCCGGCGCGGCGTCGTCGGATCCCGGCGGAGGGGGTGGAATGTCGACCACCACGGGGCTGCTCCGGTGCCGGCTGTGCGGTCGGGAGCTGACCGAGACGTTCGTGGACCTGGGGATGTCCCCGCTGTGCGAGACCTACCTGAGCGCGGACCAGCTGGACCAGCCGGAGACGTTCTACCCGCTGCACGTCCGGATCTGCTCGTCCTGCCTGCTGGTCCAGCTGCCGGCGTACGTGCCCGGGGAGCAGATCTTCTCCGACTACGCCTACTTCTCCTCGTACTCCGACTCGTGGGTGGCGCACGCCCGGCGGTACGCCGAGTCGATGATCGAGCGGCTGCGGCTCGGCCCCGACAGCCTCGTCACCGAGGTCGCCAGCAACGACGGCTACCTGCTGCAGCACTTCGTGGCCGCGGGCGTCCCCGTGCTCGGGATCGAGCCGGCGGCCAACATCGCCGAGGTGGCCCGGCGGCGCGGCATCCGCACCGAGACCCGCTTCCTCGGTGCGGACAGCGGAGCCGAGCTCGCCGAGCGCTACGGGCGGGCCGACCTCGTGGTGGCCAACAACGTCTACGCGCACGTGCCCGACCTGGTCGGGTTCACGCGGGGCCTGGCCGCGCTCGTCAAGCCCGACGGCCTGGTCACCCTGGAGTTCCCGCACCTGCTACGGCTCATCCAGCGGTGCCAGTACGACACCATCTACCACGAGCACTACCAGTACCTGTCGTTGCTGACCGCGAGCCGGGCGCTGGCGACCGGCGGGCTGGTCGTCGTGGACGTGGAGGAGCTGCCCACCCACGGCGGCTCGCTGCGCGTCCACGCCCGCCCGGCCGCGGGCGCCGGCGAGCCCGCGCCGGCCGTCAAGGAGGTGCTCGCCGCCGAGGAGGCGGCCGGCCTGCACACGCTGGCGGGCCACCGCGGCTTCGCCGAGCAGGTCCACATGGTCAAGAGCGACCTGCTGGGCTTCCTGCTGGCCGCCCGGGTCCAGGGCGCCACGGTCGCGGGGTACGGGGCACCGGGGAAGGGGAACACCCTGCTCAACCACTGCGGCATCCGCACCGACCTGCTCGCGTTCACCGTCGACCGCAACCCGTACAAGCAGGGCCGGTACCTGCCGGGGACGCACATCCCCATCTACCCGCCCGAGCGCATCGCCCAGGTGCGACCCGACTACGTGCTGGTGCTGCCGTGGAACCTGCGCGAGGAGGTCGGGGCGCAGCTGTCGTACGTACGCGAGTGGGGCGGTCGGCTCGTCTACCCGATCCCGGCGCTGGAGGTGGTCGCACCGTGAAGGTGGTCCTGTTCTGCGGCGGTCTGGGGATGCGCATGCGCGAGGGCGCCGGCTCGGCACCCAAGCCGATGGCGATGATCGGAGACCGGCCGCTGCTGTGGCACGTCATGCGCTACTACGCCCACTTCGGCCACACCGAGTTCATCCTGTGCCTGGGCTACGGGGCCGCGGCGGTCAAGGAGTACTTCCTCCGCTACGACGAGACCCTGTCCAACGACTTCACCCTCACCGGCGGGGGCCGGGAGCTGGAGCTGCACTCGGCCGACATCACGGACTGGAAGATCACGTTCATCGACACCGGTCTGCACGCCTCGATCGGCGAGCGGCTGCTGCGGGTGCGCGCCCACGTCGCCGACGAGCCGATGTTCCTGGCGAACTACGCCGACACGCTGACCGACGTCCGGCTGCCGGACATGATCGAACGGTTCCGGTCGGCCGAGCACGCCGCGGCCTGCCTGCTGGCGGTCCCGCCCGTCTCCACCCACCACCTGCTGGACCTCGGGGACGGCGGCACGGTGCGTCAGGTACGGCCGGCGCGCCAGGTGATGCAGTGGGAGAACGGCGGCTACTTCATCATGCGGCCGACGGTGTTCGACGCACTGCGGGAGGGCGAGGACCTGGTCCCGCACGCGCTCAACCGGCTGGCGCGCGCCGGCGCCCTGATGGCCTACCCGCTGGACGGGTTCTGGCGGGCCGCCGACACGTTCAAGGACCGGGTGGAGCTGGAGGAGATGTACCAGCGTGGACAGTGCCCGTGGATGGTGTGGGACCCGCAGCGCAGCGGGGCACGGGCGTCGGCCACCCCTGCACCGGTGGTGTGATGCTCACCCTCGGCCTGCCACCGGTCGGCTCGCTGGTGGTGCTCAGCGCCCATCCGGACGACGTCGAGATCGCCGCCGGGGCGACCCTGCTGGCGATCGCGATGGCCAACCCCGGCCTGCGGGTGCGCTACGTGCTGGCCACGGGCGAGCCGGCGCGCCGGGCCGAGGCCCGGGCCGCGGCGGCGGCGTTCCTGCCGGGCGCCCGGATCACGTTCGCCGCCCACGCGCTGCCGGACGGCCGGCTGCCGGCACGCTGGGCCGACGCCAAGCGGATCGTCGAGCAGGCGGCCGCCGCCGGCCCGGCCGACCTGGTCCTCGCCCCGTCCACCGCCGACGCGCACCAGGACCACCGGACGATCGGCCGGCTGGTCACCACGGCGTTCCGGGACACGCTGGTGCTCCACTACGAGATCCCCAAGTGGGACGGCGACCTCGGCCGCCCGAACGTCTACCTGCCGGTGAGCGAGGAGGCGGTGCGGCGCAAGGTGGACCTGCTGCACGCCTGCTTCCCGTCCCAGAAGGACCGGGACTGGTGGGACGAGGAGGTCTTCCTCGGGCTCGCCCGCCTGCGGGGAGTGGAGTGCCGGTCCCGGTACGCCGAGGCGTTCCACTGCCACAAGGCGGTGCTGGCCCCTGCCCCGTCCGTCGGCGGTTGAGCCGACCGCCCGTCGATCTCGGAGTTGCGGTGGGTCGGCCGTGCCGGACGGCACCCCCACCGCAACCCCAAGATCGAGGTGAGGAGGTCGGTGCCGTCAGGCGGGAGCGTCGGTGCCGTCGGCCTTGGGGCCGCGCACGACCGCGTCCGGCTCCGGCCGCGATGCCTCCGGGCGGGAGTCGGTGCGCCCGCCCGTGGACCGGCTGCCGTCGGCACGGTTCGTCCCTGCCCGCACACCGTTGGGCAGGCTCAGGTCGAGGCGGTTGATCTCGACCCGGCCGGTATCGGGCCGGCCCGGGTCGGTGCGGTCGGAGTCCCGCGCGCCGTCGACCCGGCTGGCGCTGGGCCGGTCCGGGTCGGCGGGGTTGGTGTCGGACCGGGCCGGTGCGGTGCGGGCCGCGGTCTCGTCGCCGGCGCGCACCGGTGGCCGCCGCTTCCGGTCGGCCGTGGCCGTGCGGGGGCGGTCGACGCCGGGCCGGGTCACCCGCGCCTGGGTGAGCCGGTGCCGTTCGGCGGCGAGGGCCTCGGTCAGCTCGGCGAGGCGGGCCTGGAGCCGTTCCACCTCCTTGGCCACCTCGTCCCGGCGGCGGGTGAGCGTGGCCAGGTGCTCCTGTGCGGCGGCCAGCCGCTCGTTCGCCTCCACCACCCGCACCTCGAGGCGCTCGAGCTCCCGCTCGGTCGCGGCCGCCCGCCGGGCGACCGCCTCGGCCCGCTGCTCCGCCTGCTCGCGCAGTTGCGCGGCGTAGTGCTGCGCGTCCGCCCGCAGCTGGTCGGCGTCCCGACGGGCGGCCTCGCGGATCTGCTGCGCCTCCAGCTCCGCGGCGGCGCGCACGTCGGCGGCGGCCCGCTCGGCGGCGGCGGTCACCGCGGCGGCCTTCAGCTCGGCGTCCGCCCGGGTGCTCTCGGCGTACGCGTCGGCCTCGGCGGTGACCCGCGCCACGTGTCCGGCCGCCTCCTCGGTGATCCGGGCGGCCTCCTGCTCCGCCTTGGCCACCAGCTCGGCGGCGTTCGCGCGCAGCAGCTCCGCCTCCTCCCGGGCGGCGGCGAGGTCGGCCTCCACCTCCGCCCGTCGCTTCGCCTCGATCTGTTCCTGCTCGCGGCGCCGGGCGGCCAGCGCGATCTCGAAGTCCCGCAGCGCCTGCGCGTTCTTCTCCCGGGCCTCGGCGATCAGCCGGTCCAGCTCCTCGCGGCGCTCCTCGAGGTCCCGGGCCGCATTGGCGCGGATCAGCTCGGCCTGCTCCTCGGCCATGGTGAGGATCTGCTCCACGTACGGCCCGAGGTGCCGGAACGAGACCCGGTCGGGGACCGGCGGCCGGCGCGCCAGCCGCTCCAGCTCCGTCCGCAGGTGCTCGACCTGTGCGGTCAAGGCCCGGATCTGCGCGTACGCCTGCTCCCGTTCCTCCTCCAGCGCGGCGATCATGCTCTCCGCCTGGGCGACGTACGCGTCCACGTGCGGCCTGCGGTACCCCCACAGAGCCGTGTCGAAGCTGGCCTCGGTCGTGCCCCCCTGACCGAGCGCCAAAATGTCCCCGCTGTGTGACATACCGCTATCCTCACACGCCCTGTCCGGTCACGCTCTCATATCACCTGGAGCGTGACCGGACACGGCGTTCGTCTGCCTTCGCCCCCCGTCGAGAGCGGGACCGGTTGCAGCTACGCCTCCGCCTCGTCCTTGGCGGCCTCCGGCTTGGCCGGCGTGCCGCTGTCGCCCATCGCGACCTGCGCGAACCCCGCCAGACCCTGGAACAGCTGGCCCAGCTGGGCGCGCACGCTCTCCTGCTGTTTGGTGAGCTCCTCCAGCTCCCGCTTGGCCGCGCTGGTGGTCCGCTCGGCCTCGGCGCGGGCCTCCCGCACCACCCGCTCGGCCTCCGCGGCCGCCTCCTGGCGGAGCTTCTGCGCCTGCGCCTTCGCCGCCTCGAGCGTCTCGGCCGCCTGCTTCTCCGACTCCGCCCGGCGGGTCTCCGCCAGCTTCTCCATCTCCCGTGCCCGCTCCTCGGCCGCCCGGGCGCGCGCCTCCGCGGCCTGGACCATCTCCTGGATGCGGGCGGTGTTGGCGGCGAACCGTTCGGCCTCCTCACGTTCGGCCTTCTCGCGCCGCTCGGCCAGTTCCAGGGCGAGGGCCTGCAGTTCCTTCTCCCGCTTGTCGCGGGCCTCGGCCAGCAGCTGGGTCGCCTCGGCGCGCTTCTCCTCCGCCTCCCGCGCGGCGCTGGTCTTCATCTGGGTGATCTCGCGCTCCACGGTGGCCTGCCAGGCCTTCACCTGCCGCTCCACCGTCGTCTTCAGCTCCATCACCTCGTGCTTGGTGGCTTCCCGCAGCGCCGTGGTCTCGCGCTGGGCGTCCGCGATGAGCGTGTCCGCCTCCCGCCGGGCCTGCATCCGCAGCTCGGCGGCCTCCCGCTCGGCCTGGGTGGTGAGCTCGTTGGCCTTCTGCTCCGCTGTGGCCTTCAGCGCGGCGGCCTCCGCCTTGGCCTTGTCGATGATCTCGCGGGCCTCCATCCGGGCCGCGGAGAGGATCCCCTCGGCCTCCCGCTTGGACTCGTTGCGGTGCTCGTTCGCCTGTTCCTCGGCCAGCCGGAGGATCTGCTCGACCCGCGTACCCAGCCCGGACAGGGTCGGCTTGCTGCTCTCCTCCAGCTGCTTGGTGGTGTCGCTCAGCTGCTGCTCCATGGCGCCGAGCCGCTGCTCGGCGGCGCGGAGGCGCCGCTGGACGTCGGCCAGCCGCTTCTCCGCCTCGGCGCGGTCCGCCTGCGCCTGGGCGACCTGCTGGTTGAGGCGGGCGATGTGGTTGTTGACCTGCTCGGGGTCGTAACCGCGGATCTTGATCGCGAACTCCGGCCGGTCGTTGGCGTTCTCGAAGAACGTGAGAGAAGTCTGCTGCTGGGGCATTGGCTCATCCTCGCAGACGACAAGGGGTGGCGCGCAAGTGCGGGCCGCGGCGTCCCACCACCGTCGACGGCCGACTGACCGGCGCGTCGACGCGCCGGTCAGTCGGCGGGTTGCACCAGCTCCACCAGGACGCCGCCGGCGTCCTTCGGATGGACGAAGTTGATGCGCGACCCGTCGGTGCCCCGCCGCGGGCTCTCGTAGAGCAACCGCACCCCCCGCTCGCGCAGGGCGGCGCAGGCGGCATCGATGTCCGTCACGGTGTACGCGACCTGGTGGACGCCCGGCCCGTGGCGGTCCAGGAACCGTCCGATCGGCGAGTCGGGGGTCAGCGGCGCCAGGAGCTGCACACAGCCTCCGGCCGGGTCCGGGCCGACGGCCATCATGGCCTCCTTGACCCCCTGCTCCTGGTTCGTCTCCACGTGGACGCAGCGCATGCCGAACACCCGCTCGTGGAACTCGATCGCGGCGTCGAGGTCGGGCACGGCCACGCCGACGTGGTCGATGCGGACCAGTCCGATGCCGGCCGGAGTGGTCTGGGTCATGACGCTAGTGTGGCCTAGGAGACGTTAAGGCGGTGAGGTGGGACCCATGTCCGGATCTGTGATCGTGAGCGGCGCGCGCACCCCCATGGGACGGCTGCTCGGCAGCCTGAAGGACCTCTCAGCCACCCAGCTCGGCTCGATCGCGATCCGGGCAGCGCTGGAGCGGGGCGGCGTGCCGGCCGACCGTGTCCAGTACGTGATCATGGGGCAGGTGCTGCAGGCCGGAGCGGGTCAGATCCCGGCCCGCCAGGCGGCGCACGGCGCCGGCATCCCGATGACCGTGCCGGCGCTGACCATCAACAAGGTCTGCCTGTCCGGCCTGAACGCGATCGCGCTGGCCGACCAGCTCATCCGGGCCGGCGAGTGCGACCTGGTGGTGGCCGGCGGCATGGAGTCGATGACCAACGCCCCCCACCTGCTCACGGGCCAGCGGCAGGGATACCGGTACGGCGACGTGGTGGTCCGCGACCACATGGCCTACGACGGCCTCACCGACGCGTGGGACGGCTGCTCGATGGGGGAGTCCACGGAGCGGCACGTCGGCCGGCTCGGCATCACCCGCGAGGAGCAGGACGCCTTCGCGGCCACCAGCCACCAGCGCGCCGCCGCGGCCCAGAAGAAGGGCGTGTTCGCCGAGGAGATCGTCCCGGTGACCATCCAGCGGCGCCGGGGCGGCCCGATCGTCGTCGACAGCGACGAGGGGATCCGCCCGGAGACCACCACCGAGGTCCTGGCGAAGCTGCCCCCGGCGTTCGCCCCCGACGGCACCATCACCGCCGGCTCGGCCTCGCAGATCTCCGACGGCGCCGCCGCCGTGGTCGTGGCCAGCCGGGAGACCGCCGAGCGCCTCGGCCTCTCGTGGCTGGCCGAGATCGGAGCCCACGGCATGGCCGCCGGACCGGACACCTCGCTGCACTCCCAGCCCGCCAACGCCATCCGGCACGCGCTGGAACGCGAGGGTCTGACCGTCGACGACCTCGACCTGGTCGAGATCAACGAGGCGTTCGCCGCGGTCGTCATCCAGTCCACGCGGGAGCTGGGGGTGGATCCGTCCATCGTCAACGTCAACGGCGGTGCGATCGCGCTCGGCCACCCGATCGGGATGTCCGG
Organism: Micromonosporaceae bacterium; assembly: GCA_047459215.1. Taxonomy (GTDB): domain Bacteria; phylum Actinomycetota; class Actinomycetes; order Mycobacteriales; family Micromonosporaceae; genus Natronosporangium. Next base: position 8,059 of record VSBZ01000105.1, read on the forward strand.
TGCGCGCCTGGTCCTGACCCTCGCGCTGGAGCTGCGCCGTCGCGGCGGCGGCACGGGTGCGGCCGGCCTGTGCGGCGGCGGCGGTCAGGGCGATGCGCTCGTGATCCGGGTCCCGCGGCGGTGACGGAGGAACGGTCGGTGACCCCGGACGACAGGTCGGCGGGGGCGCGGCGGAGGCGCGGCGACGCGGAGGTCACGCAGCTGGTGGCCGCCGCCCGCCGCGGCGACCCGCGAGCGGTGGCCCGGCTCATCACCCTGGTGGAGTCGAACGGCCCGGCGGCGGTCGAGCTGGCGGCGGCCCTCGCCCCGCACACCGGCCGGGCGGAGGTGATCGGGTTGACCGGCGCGCCGGGCGTCGGCAAGTCCACCACCACCAGCGAGCTGGTGCGCGCGTTCCGGGCGCAGGGCAAGCGGGTCGGGGTGCTCGCCGTCGACCCGTCCAGCCCGTTCACCGGCGGCGCCATCCTCGGCGACCGGGTCCGCATGCAGGCCCACGCCACCGACCCCGGGGTCTACATCCGCTCCATGTCCAGCCGGGGCCACCTGGGCGGGCTCGCCGCGGCCACGCCGCAGGCGGTGCGGGTGCTGGACGCCGCGGGCTGCGACGTGATCCTGGTCGAGACCGTCGGGGTCGGACAGGCCGAGGTGGACGTGGCGTCGCTGGCGGACACCACCCTGGTGCTGCTGGCGCCCGGCATGGGCGACGCCATCCAGGCTGTGAAGGCCGGCATCCTGGAGATCGCGGACATCTTCGTGGTCAACAAGGCGGACCGGGACGGCGCCGACGCCACCTACCGGGACATCCAGGGCATGATCGCGCTGGGCGAGCGGGCGCCGGGCGAGTGGCGGCCGCCGGTGGTGCGGGCCGTGGCCACCCGCGGGGAGGGCATCGACGAGATCGTCGCCGCCATCGCCAAGCACCGACAGTGGCTGACATCGCACGGCGAGTTGCGCCGGCGCCGGGAGCAGCGGGCGGCGGCTGAGGTGGAAGCGATCGTCCTGGAAGCCGTCCGCGGGCGGATCGCCGCCCTGGGTGACGGAACGACGCTGCGTACGCTCGCCGCCGCGGTAGCAGCCGGTAGGACCGACCCGTACACTGCCGCCGACGACATCCTCGCGTCGATCTAGCTCGGGCGGCGTGCCGCACGGACGGGGAGGGCGATGGTGACGGCGTGGACCGTCATGCTGCGGGGAATCCGCTACCGTGCCGGGCGCTCCGCGGTCGTCGCCTCGCTCGCCGCGCTGGCCGTCGCCGCCGCCGTGCTGATCCCCGGGTTCACCCGGGCCGCCCAGCAGTCCGTCCTCACCGACGGGCTGGCGCTGGCCGGGCCCGCGGGCACCGACCTCACCGTGACCGCCTCCGGCACCGCGGGCGGGTCACCGGTCGCCCACGAGACGACCGGTGACGCCCGGATGGTCGTGGACGCGGCGATCAACCGCCACCCCGACCTCGCGGCCGTGCTGGGCGACCCGGTGGCCGGGCTGGACACCGACACCATCGTCACCGGCGGCAGCGAGCCGGTCGCCGCCCGACTCGCCTACCGGGACCGGGTCTGCGAGCACCTGACCATCGCCGGCGAGTGCCCGATCGACGGCGGGAAGGTGCTGATCAGCGCCCGCACCGCGGCGGAGTTCGGCCTGGCGCCCGGAGACGTGGTCACGGTACGGTTCGCCGGCGTCGAGCGGCGGCTGGAGGTGGCCGGCACCTACCAGCCCCGCGACCCCGGCGAGTGGTACTGGGGACGCTCGGTCTACTTCACCTACGGCGGGTTCGATCCCACCAGCGGCGCCCCCCGGGTCGACGCGATGTTCACCGTCGCCGAGTCGGACGTGCAGGCCGATCCCGACGCGGTGGTCAACCTGACGCTGACCTACCCGCTGCGGGTCGGTGAGGTCCGGCTGGACACGGTGGCGCAGCTGCGCGCCGCGCTCACGTCCGTCGGGAACGCCGTGCAGGTGGCCGGCCTGGAGCCCCGCAGCGCCCTGCTGTCCATCCTGGACGAAGTGGCGCGCGACCAGGAGGCGATCGGCCGGATGGTCCCGATCGTGGCCGCGCCGCTGCTGCTGTTGTCGTGGTTCGTGCTGTTCCTGCTGGTGGCCGCGCTCACGGAGGAGCGTGGCCGGGAGATCGCCCTGGCGAAGCTGCGCGGCTTCCCGGCCGGCGCCGCCACCCGGTTCGGGCTGGGGGAGGCGCTGGTGCTGGTCGCCGTCGGCGCGGTCCCGGGCGCCGTCCTCGGGCTGGGGGTGGTGGAGGCGGCCTGCCGGCTGGTCCTGGCGGAGGGCACCCGGGCGGAGCTGCGACCCCCGGTGCTCGTCGCCGCCGCGGTGGCCCTCGTGGCCACGGCCGCCGCCGCGGCCCTCGCCGGCCGGTCGACCCTCCGCCGCGGCACCCTCGACCTGCTGCGGCGCGTACCCGAGCGGGCCCGGTGGCGGGCCGGGATGGCCGAGGGACTGGTGGTGGCCCTCGCCGCCGCCTCGCTGGTGGCCGCGCTCGGCGACCGGTCCGCGCCGCTGGCGATGATCGCCCCGGCGGCGCTGGCGGTGCTGGCGGGCGTGGTCACCGCCCGGCTGGTGCGGCTGTGGTCCGGCCTGCGGCTGCGGGTGGCGCGCCGCCGCGGGCGGGTGCCGGCCCTGCTGTCCGCGGCCCACCTGTCCCGGCGCCCGGGCAGCCGCCGGGTGGTGACCGTGGTGACGGTGTCGGTGGCGTTGCTGGCGTTCGCCGCGACCGCGTTCGACGTGGCCGCCCAGGCGCGACGGGACCATGCGGTCGACACGGTCGGGGCCGACCGGGTGTACCGGGTGGAGGCCGAGCACCCCACCGCCCTACTGGCGGCGGTACGGGCGGTGGACCCGGACGGCACGTCGATGGCGGTGGTGCGGACCACCCGGCCGTACCTGGAACAGCCGGTCGAGCTGATGGCGGTCGACGCGACGCGGCTGGCCGCGGTGGCGCGGTGGCGTGGCGAGGACGGCGTGGCCGCGTTCGCCGAGGCGCTGCGGCCGCCGGTACGGGAGCAGCTGCGGCTGGGAGAGCGGATCGAGGTCCGCGCCCGGGTGAGCAACCTGGGGCCGGAGCAGGTCAGGTTGAGCGTCCAGATCTCCGTACCCGGCGATCCCCCGCGCGTCGTACCGCTCGGCACGCTGCGGGAGGGCGTCGGCACCTACCGCACGGACGTGCCGGAGTGCGCGGTGGCGCGGTGCCGGCTGATCGGTCTGGTGCTGGGGCGCACCGGCGCCGCCGGGCCGTTCACCGCCACGGTCGCGATCGAGCGGATCACCTCGGACGGAGAGGCGGTCGCCGCGGGCCTCGACGAGCCGGACGCGTGGACGGCCGCGGGGGACGGGGTCACCGTCACTCCCGGCGAGGCCCTCACCGTCGAGGTGGACGGCGGTCCGGGTGGGGACGTGCTGGTCGGCTACCGCGACGTCGCCGACGCCCTGCCGGCCGTGCTCGCCGGTCCGGCGCCGGCCGCGGACGCACGGGCCGGGGGGTTCGAGTTCCCCGGCTTCGCCGACCGCGCCGAACCGTTCGCGGTCGTGGGCACCGCCGCCCGGCTGCCGCGGGCCGGCGCCCGCGGGCTGCTGGTCGACCTGGAGTACGCCGTGGCCTCGGCCGAACGCACCGTGGCACTGTCCGACAGCGCCTTCACGTACGAGGTGTGGGCGAACGAGAACGCGCCACCGGACCTGGCGCGGAGGCTGGCCGAGGCGGGCCTGCCGGTGCTGGCCGAGGAGTCCATCACGGCCAGCGTCGAGCAGCTCGGACGGCGGGCGCCCGCCCTCGGGTTCTGGCTCTACCTGCTCGCCGCCGCCACGGCCGTGGCGCTCGCGCTCGGCGTGGTGCTGCTGTCCGGACGGATCGGGGTGGAGAGCCGGCGGTACGAGCTGGCGGCGCTGCGGGTCAGTGGGGTGCGGGCCGGCTGGCTGCGGCGCGCGGTGCTGCGGGAGCAGGCGGCGCTGGTCGGTTGGCCGCTGGTGGTCGGCGCGGTCACCGGGGCGGCGGCGGCCGCCCTCATGCTGCCGGGCATCCCGCTGGTGGAGGTCGGGGTGCTGGCCGGTGCGCCGGCGTACCGGCCGGAGATCGGTGCGCTCCCGGTGGCCGCCGCGGTGACGCTGCTGGGTCTGGCGCTCGTCGGGTGGCGCGCGGTCGCGCTGGTGCGGCAGGCCACCCCGGAACGGTTGCGGGAGGGGTGGCAGTGAGCCTCACGGGTACGGCCGCGTCACCGGCAGCCACACGCGGGATCGGGGTGGTGTGCCGCGGGGTCGTCCACATCTACCGGCTGGAGGGGTACGACGTGGTCGCCCTGGCCGGGGTGGACCTGGACATCTCGCCGGGCGAGTCGGTGGCGTTGCTGGGGCCCTCCGGCTCGGGCAAGTCCACGCTGCTGGCGGTGCTCGCCGGCCTGCTGCGGCCGGCGGCCGGGCGGGTGGAGGTCGGCGGGTACGACCTGGTGAAGGCCACCACCGCGCAGCTGCACCGGATGCGGGCCACCGACGTCGGCGTGGCGCTGCAGGGCGCCTCCCGCAACCTGCTGCCGTACCTGTCGGCCGAGCAGAACGTGCGGTTCGCGCAGGACGGCGCCCGGAAGGGGCGGGACCTGCCGTCCCCGCGGGACGTCCTGGCGCTGGTCGGCCTGGACACCCGCGCCCGCACCCGGCTGCGCCCCGACGAGCTCAGCCCCGGCGAGCGGCAGCGCGTGGCGCTGGCCGTGGCGCTGGCCAACCGGCCGGGGCTGCTGCTGGCCGACGAGCCGACCAGCCAGCTGGACCGGTCCGCGCGCGACGAGGTCGTGGCGGCGTTGGAGGAGGTCCGGCGTACCGGCACCACCGTGGTGATCGTCACCCACGACCCGGAGGTCGGGGCACGGATGCGTCGGACCGTGACCATCCGGGACGGCCGGGTCGGCTCGGAGGGGCGGCTGGGCGAGGAGTACTCGGTGGTGGGTCGCGACGGCGCCGTCCACCTGCCGCCGGAGGTGCTGGAGAAGCTGGCGCCCGGCACGCTGCTGCGCGTGCACGCCCAGGCCGACGGCACGGTCCTGCTGGTGCCGGCCGGCGACCGCACACGCGGGCCGGATCCGCAGGTGCCGCCGCCGGCGGGACCGGGGCCGACCGGTCCACAGGCGCCCGCGGCGGGGCCGGCCGTTCCGACGCTCGAGCAGCCGGCCAGCAAGGCCAGCCCGATAATCACGATCAGCGTTCCCGGCCCCGGGAACGGCATCAGGATCAGGCCCAGCAGGATTACTCCGACCGCGCCCGCGGCCGAGATCGATATGGACGCCAAACCCTACCCGATCGTTCCCGCGGTCGAGGGCGATCTGTCCAATTTCACGCAAACCGCCGAAGGGTTCATGAACCGTATCGGGGATCTGCCGATCGAACAGGTGCTGGTATCCGCGACCGACATGATGGACAGCATTACCGCAATCGCCAGCGCACCGGATACAAGGGCAATTCCCGAAACTCTGCGCAAAACCATTGACGAGGCGCAGACGGCCCTGATCGATGTCACGACGATCACGAAAGAGCTTCGTGAAAGCGGCGCGGCAAAGAACATGGGCACCATGGTTGACGAGGCGACCGCGGCCTTCGTTTCCGTCCAGGAGGCTGCTGACGAAGTCCCTGCAATGGTGGAAGAAATCGATCAGATTGCCGCGAAGATAAATGAGGTGGATTTCGCGGCCATCGGCACCCAGGCAGAAGGCATATTGGCAGATCTCCGGGCGATGCTTGGCAGCGAGGATGCCGAGG
>VSBZ01000106.1:0-13619 GCA_047459215.1 Micromonosporaceae bacterium
CGCCAGAGGGCTCGGGAGCAGATTCCTCGGATACCCCAGCGACTGTTGATCCGTCCGTATCGGTCGCTGGGCTCCCAGCGTCATCGTCGTCGCCGCAAGCGCTGATGGCGAATGCCGCCACAGCGAGACCTGCCGCGACGCGGCCGTGTCGCCACGCGCGCCCCGGTGTCAGTCCCGCCGCGATCGGCGCGTCCGTCACGGCAGGTCACCTCGCTCGCAGCCGAGCATCCGTCCCGCGGGCCGATGAGCTCCACTACGCGCGTGATCCGCATCGGAGCGGCCGCCGCCACGCCGATCACCACCGAGCGGCCCAGCGAGAGGCCATCCGATGCCCCGCTGCGCTCGGCACACACCGACCGGTCGCCTGCCGGATGCCAGCGCGGGGAGCGTCATGAACTCACCAGCTCGGCCAGCACCTCGTCGCGGCTGGAGGAGACCACGAGCCCAGTCCCGTCCAGCCGGCATACAGCCGGCCATCCCTGCACCTCGAAGGCGCGGTGGATGGGGCCGTCGAACTCTTCGACCACGACGTGCGCCACATCTCGCAACGCCGCCACATACTCGGCCGCCTCGTCCGCCGGGCCGGCAATGACGGCCAGCACACGACCGGACTCACGCGACGTCGCCTCAGCGGCAGCCACGAACTGTGGCAGGAGCTCCTGGCAGGGCGCACAGCCGGGCATGAAGAATCCCACCAGCGTGGGGCCCACGAGCCACCTCTCCGAGACCTCCTGCCCGGCGACGGTGGTCGCGGTGAACGGCCCGGGGCGCCTCCCGGGGCCCACGACCAGGCTTGATTCCTCTCGGTATCCGGCCGACTCCCGCAGCTGTCTCAGCTGCTCGGTATGGTCGCGCAGCCGTCGGACAACTCCCAGCGTGAGAAGCAGGTTCAGGCTCGCAAGTCCCCCGACGATCGCCGAGCCGACGATGAGATAGCTCATTGTCCCCCCCTGGAGAACTAGCTGCGTATCGTCGCGTCCGCCGTCGTGGGCCCGAACAGTGCGACCAGGTCGTCAAGCCGCACCAGCAAGGCGGCCAGCAGGACGGCTGCGGCCGCGGCGCCCAGTACGCCCGCAGGCCGCAGAGGTAGCGGCTGGAGAAGCAGACGTCCGGCAAGTGCCAGCGCTGCGCAGGCCACGAGGATGAGGTTCCGCGCGACGTGGGTACGGCCGAGCGGCGTTGAACTCGCGCCGAAGCACCGGCACGGCGTTCGTTCACCCCGTCGCAGTGCAGCGCCCGTAGAGACGGCGAACGCGGTGTTCAGTACCACTGCCATGCACAAGCCAGGGACGACCCCGTTTAGCGGAAGGAGCAACAGCAGCGTGACAAGCGACTCGGCCACAAGCACCACCGCGGCCACGAGTCGTCGTGCGCGCTTCCACCTGGCCGGTAGGAGTCGACCGGTTGAGTTGACGAATTCCTGGTACGCCGGTCGGCGCAGCTTGCTTGCGGCCGCAGTAGCGAACACGATCGCCACCAGCCACTGGAGTGCGAGGGCGAGATGTACCATCACCGCCACGGCCGTACTCCTTTCGCAGCAATCAGCGCTGCCTCCACAAGCAGCATCCGCGAACGCCGGACTGTGCCGCAAGACCGGTACGAAACGGCACACCGGCCACGAGATCGCTTGGTTGACACTAGGGACATGCTGAATGCTGTTGGTCGGCTGCTGGTCTACGTTCGCGGCGGCTGTGGCGCACCGGCTCAGATCGCTTTACCGATGCATATTGGTCTCGATAAGCAATTGTCGGCGTCCATGGGCTTCGGCAAGATGTGTGTCACGTTTCCACGGCCGGACGGCGATCACTACGTAGGCCAATAGTGACAGCGCCACGGCCATCGAGTTGAACCCGCTCGCCTACCCGACCACCGCTCGCCCGTCCCCGGGTCGTGATGATCGCACCGGTCTCGGCCGTGATCGCGTCGAGCCGCCACCGCCGGATCCGGCCACCTCGTCGCGATAACGCGGTTAGCCAGCGGCGTACCGACGAACCCTGGGAAGCAGGGGAAGCGCGCCGCCGACGTGCCCGGTGTGGCAGATGAACATCAGTCGCGTGACGACGACTCGTCCCCGTAGTCGAGAAACTCTTGCTCCAGCCACACGTCGAGCAGACAGCGGGCGGCCACACCCCCGACGGCCGCGGCGGCGGCCCACAGGACGAGGCAGCACGACCGGCGTCAGCGTGGCGCGGGGTCAACGCGCGGCCGACGTCTGGCGGCGCTGCCGGACGTTGATCTGGATCGGGCTGCCGGTGAACCCGAAGTCCTCCCGCAGCCGCCGTTCGATGAACCGGACGTACGCGTCGTCGAGGCGGCCGGTGGTGAACAGCACGAACTGGGGCGGCCGGGTGCCGGCCTGGGTGGCGAACAGCACCCTGGGCGACCGTCCCCGCCGCACCGGGTGGGGCGTGGCCTGGGTGAGCTCGGCCAGCCACTGGTTGAGCCGACCGGTGGGCACCCGCTGCTCCCATCCGGCCAGGGCGGTGCGCATCGCCGGCGCCAGCCGCTCCACCGCCCGGCCGGTCTTCGCCGACACGTTGACCCGCACCGCCCACCGGACCCGCCGCAGCTCCCGGTCGACCTCCCGCTCCAGGCGCCGGCGACGCTCGTCGTCGACCAGGTCCCACTTGTTGAAGGCGATGACCAGCGCCCGCCCGGCCTCGATCACCATGGACAGGATCCGCAGGTCCTGCTCGGTGATCGGCTCGCTCGCGTCGATGAGCACGACCACCACCTCGGCCGCGTCGATCGCACCGGCCGTGCGCAGGCTGGCGTAGTACTCCGTCCCCCTGGCCTGCGCCACCTTCCGTCGCAGTCCGGCGGTGTCGACCAGGTGCCACACCTCGCCGTCGATCTCCACCAGGCTGTCCACCGGGTCCACGGTCGTACCCGGCACCCGGTCCACCACCGCCCGCTCCTCGCGCGCCAGCCGGTTGAGCAGGCTGGACTTGCCGACGTTCGGCCGCCCGACGAGCGCCACGCGGCGCGGCCCGCGGGCCTGCTCGACCGCCTCCGGCGGCGGCTCGGGCAGCGCCTCCAGGACCGCGTCGAGGAGGTCACCGGCGCCGCGGCCGTGCAGCGCCGACACCGGGTAGGGCTTGCCCAGGCCGAGCGACCACAGCGCGGCGGCCTCGATCTCCAGCGTCGGGTTGTCCACCTTGTTCGCCACCAGCAGCACCGGCTTGCGGCTGCGGCGCAGCATCCGCACCGCGGCCTCGTCGAGATCGGTGGCGCCCACCGTCGCATCCACCACGAGCAGCACCACGTCCGCGGTGGCGACCGCCGCCTCGGCCTGGGCGGCGACCGCGGCCGCCCGGTCGGTCGCGTCGGGAGCCCAGCCGCCGGTGTCCACGACCGTGAACCGCCGGCCGGCCCACTGCGCGTCGTAGGCCACCCGATCGCGGGTGACCCCCGGCACGTCCTCCACCACCGCCTGCCGGCGGCCGAGGATCCGGTTGACCAGCGTGGACTTGCCGACGTTCGGCCGCCCCACCACGGCCACCACCGGGACCCGGGCGGCCGGGTCCGCGGTGATCACGGCCGGGCCCCCACCGACCTGCCCCGCAACAGCCGCTGCAGGGTGGCGACCACCTCGTCGACGTTCATGGCGGTGGTGTCCACCTCCACCGCGTCCGGGGCCCGCCGCAGCGGCGCGGTGGCGCGGTTGGTGTCCAGCATGTCGCGCCGGGCCAGGTCCGCCGCGGTGGCGAGGTGGTCCGCGGAGGTCTCGGCGGCGCGGCGGCGGGCACGGACGTCCGGGGCCGCGGTCAGGTAGACCTTCAGGTCGGCGTCCGGGGCGACCACCGTGCCGATGTCCCGGCCCTCCACCACGATCCGCTCCGCGCCGGCGATGATCCGGCGCTGCTGGTCCACCAGCAGCCGCCGCACCGCCGGCACCGCCGCCACGGTGGAGACCGCCGCGGTGACCTCCGGACCGCGGATGGGTCCGTCGACCGGCTGCCCGTCCACCGCCACCGTCGGCGCCGCCGGGTCGGTGCCGATCGTGACCTCCACGACACCCGCCACCCGCGCCACGGCCTCCGGGTCGGACGGGTCCACGCCGGCGCGCAGCACCGCCCAGGTCACCGCCCGGTACATCGCGCCGGTGTCGAGGTACGCGGCGTCCAGGGCGGCGGCCAGCCGCCGTGACACCGTGGACTTGCCGGAACCGGACGGGCCGTCGACCGCCACCACGCACCGTTGCGCCAATGTCCCACCCTCCGTCGTGACGCGGACCGGACCCATCATGCCCGACGCCGCCGACCGCCGGCCGCGCGGTGTCCGGACCGGCGGCCTGCGCGGGACGTCGGGCCGGCGCCCACGCCGCGCACCGGAACCGGTACGCGGGGACGGGAGCGGGTACGCGGATGTCAGGCCCGGTGGGAGGAGCGCTGGCCGCCGCGTGCCGCCCCGGCGCCCTGGGCCGCCTGGGCCGCCTCCGCCTCCGCGTACAGGGCGGTGACCTCGCTGCGTGTGAGCCGTCGGGTGTGCCCCGGCTTGAGGTTGTCCAGCCGCACCGGACCGATGGCGGTGCGGATCAGACGCTGCACCGGGTGCCCCACCTCGGCGAACATCCGGCGGACCAGGTGCTTGCGGCCCTCCCGCACCACCACCTCGACCAGCGCGGTGCGCGCGTGGGTGTCGACCACCTTGAACCGGTCGACCCTGGCCACCCCGTCGTCGAGCACGACCCCGGCCCGCAGCGCCCGGCCGACCGCCTTCGGCACCGGCCCGGGCACCTGCACCACGTAGGTCTTCGGCACCCCGTACGAGGGGTGGGTGAGGCGGTGGGCCAGCTCGCCGTCGTTGGTCAGCAGCAGCAGGCCCTCGCTGTCGGCGTCCAGCCGGCCGACGTGGAACAGCCGCTGCTCCCACTGCGCGGCGTACTGGGCCAGCGACGGGCGGCCCCGCTCGTCATCCATCGTGGACACCACGCCGCGCGGCTTGTTCAGCGCGACGTACGTCAGGCGCGGGTCGGTGATGATCCGCTGCCCGTCGACCCGGATCTCCGAGGTCTCCGGGTCGGCCCGGTCGCCCAGCCGCGCCACCCGGCCGTCCACCGTGACCCGGCCGTCGGCCACCAGCTCCTCGCACGCCCGGCGGGACCCCACCCCGGCCGCGGCCAGCACCTTCTGCACCCGCTCAGCCGGCATCGGCGGGCTCCCGTTCCGGTCGAGCGTCCGCGTCGAGCGCCTCGTCCCGGTGAGCGTCGAGGTCGACAGCCGGCGCCGGCCGGGCCTGCGGGTCGAACCCCGGTTCCGGTCGCGCGTCCACGTCGACGTTCCGCACCGCCCGAGCCTCCTCGTCGAGCGCCTCTTCCCGGTGCGCGTCGAGGTCGACGTCCCGCCCCGGCCGGGCCTGCGGGTCGGGCTCCCGCTCCGGTCGCGCGTCGGGGTCGAGGTCGTCGACGTCCTCGGGCAGGAACGGCGCCAGCGGCGGGAGCTGGTCCAGCGACTCCAGCCCGAGCTTCTCCAGGAACAGCGGGGTCGTGCGGTACAGGTGGGCCCCGGTCTCCGGCTCCGTGCCGGCCTCGGCCACCAGCCCGCGCGTGAGCAGGGTGCGCAGCACGGCGTCGCAGTTCACGCCGCGGATCGCCGAGATCCGCGACCGGCTGACCGGCTGACGGTAGGCGATCACCGCCAGGGTCTCCAGCGCCGCCTGGCTCAACCGTGCCTGCTGGCCGTCCAGCACGAACCGCTCCACGTACGGCGCCAGCTCCGGCCGGGTGTACAGGCGCCATCCGCCGGCCGCCCGCCGCAGCTCGAACCCCCGGCCCTCGGCCGTGTACTCCTCGGCCAGGTCCGCGAGGGTCGCCGCGACCGTGTCGACCGGCTCACCGAGGGCCGCGGCCAGGGCGGCCTCGCTCACCGGCTCGTCGACCACCAGCATGATCGCCTCCAGGGCGGCACGGAGCCGCTCCGGTCCGGGCGGCCCGACCTCGCTGGACGCCTCCTCGCTCACGAACCGTCCTCTCCCCCCTCGCGGGCCGCCCCGGCGTCCTGCGGGGCGCCCGCGTACTCGTCGATCTCCAGCTTCACCGGCTGGTCACCACCGATCCACCGTACGCTCAGCTCTCCCAGGGCCTCCACCTGTTCGAACGCCACCATGCCCTCCCGGTACAGCTCCAGCAGGGCGAGGAACCGGGCCACCACCTCGAGGGTGCTGCGGCAGTCGCGGCACAGCGCCCGGAAGTTGGCCACCTTCTCCTGCAACAGCCGCTGGCGCAGCACCAGCGCGTGCTCCCGCACGCTGACCCGTACCTGGTGGATGTGCGCGGTGGGGACCTCCGGCGCCGGCCGCGGCCGCAGCGCCGCGGCCGCCAGCTCGGCCAGCCGCTCCGGCCCCACGGCCAGCACCAGCTCCGGCAGCGCCTTCGCGTACCGCTCCTCCAGGCGCACCGCCCGGCCGTACCGCCGCGCGTTGCTCTCGTACCGCTCCCGCAGGTACGCCGCGGCCTGCTTGAACGCCTGGTACTGCAGCAGGCGCGCGAACAGCAGGTCCCGCGCCTCCAGCAGGGCCAGGTCCTCCTCGTCCTCCACCTCCGCCGCCGGCAGCAGACGGGCCGCCTTGAGGTCGAGCAGGGTCGCCGCCACCACCAGGAACTCGCTGGCCTCGTCGAGGTCCCAGGCGTCGCCCATGGCGTGGAGGTAGGCGAGGAACTCGTCGGTCACCTGGTGCAGCGCCACCTCGGTGACGTCCAGCTTGCGCCGGCTGATCAGCTGCAGCAGCAGGTCGAACGGGCCGGTGAAGTTGTCCAGCCGGACGGTGAAGCCGCTCGTCCCGCCGTCACCCGTCCCGGTACCACCGTCGCCCGCCCCGGCCCGGTCGTCGGGCGTCCCGGTGGCGCCGTCGGCCGGGGTGGCACCGCTGCGGGCTGCCCCGGACCCGCCGTCGGTGACGCCGCCGGCCGCGCCGGCCACGTCGCCGGTCGCCGCCCCGGTCGCGTCCCCGGGGGTGGCGCGGGCCCCGCCGGCGGGGTTAGCGGCCACGCTCGGCCTGGGCGGCGATGACCTCCCGGGCGAGCTGACGGTAGTTGCGCGCGCCGGAGGACGCCGGGTCAAGGACCGTGATGGGCGCGCCGGCCACGGTCGACTCCGGGAACTTCACCGTCTTGGTGATCACCGTCTGGTACACCTTGTCGCCGAAGGCCTCGACCACCCGCTGCAGCACCTGGCGGGAGTGGGTGGTGCGGCTGTCGTACATGGTGGCCAGGATCCCCTCCAGCTCCAGGTCGAAGTTGAGCCGCTCGCGCACCTTGTCGATGGTGTCGAGCAGCAGCGCCACCCCGCGCAGGCTGAAGAACTCGCACTCCAGCGGGATCAGCACGCCGTGAGCGCAGGTCAACGCGTTGATCGCCAGCAGGCCCAGGGAGGGCTGGCAGTCGATCAGGATGAAATCGTAGTCCTTCTGCAGCGGGCGCAGCACCCGGGCCAGCGCCATCTCGCGGGCCACCTCGGAGACGAGCTGGATCTCCGCCGCCGACAGGTCGATGTTGGCGGGCAGCAGGTGCAACCCGTCCACGTTCGTCTTGATCAGGACGTCCTCGACCTTCACGTCGTCCTGGAGCAGCACGTTGTAGATCGACAGGTCGAGGTTGTGCGGGTTGGCACCCAGCCCCACCGACAGCGCACCCTGCGGGTCGAAGTCGACCAGCAGCACCCGCCGTCCGTACTCGGCCAGGGCCGCACCAAGGTTGATCGTGGTAGTGGTCTTGCCGACCCCGCCCTTCTGGTTGGCCATGGCGATGATCCGCGCCGGGCCGTGCTTCTCCAACGGCATCGGCTCCGGGATCGGCTTGCGCATCGTGTACGCGGTCGGGTCGGCGGGACCCAGCTCAGCGCCGATGTCCAGCCCCGACCGCTGCTCCCGCAGTGAGGCGGTCCACCGTTCAGCCTGGTCCGATGTGCCTGCCACTGCCCCCGGTCCCCTCGGGCGCGGCGCCCTGCCACGCCGGTGCTTGGCCCGACTGTACGCCACCCGAGAACCCCCCTTTGGTCACCCGCCCGGCGTGTCGGGCAGGCGACATCTCCGGCCGGTCCGCACCCCCGTGCGGAAGGCCCGTCGGCCGGCCGGCGGCTACCGTGCCCGGGGGTGCGACATCGCGTAGACCTCACGCAGCCGCTCTACCGTGACCAACGTGTAGACCTGGGTGGTCGTGACGGAGGCGTGGCCCAGGAGCTCCTGGACCGTGCGCAGGTCGGCGCCGCCGTCGAGCAGGTGGGTGGCGTACGAGTGCCGCAGCGTGTGCGGCGACACCGCCCGCGCCCCGCCGGTCAGCCCGGCGCGCGCGGCGGTCGCCCGCAGGATACCCCACGCGCCCTGGCGGGTCAGCGGCCCGCCGCGACCGTTGAGGAACAGCGCCGCACCGGCGCGGCCGCGCGCGGCCAGCGCCGGCCGGCCCCGCACCAGCCACGCCTCCACCGCCGCGACCGCGTACCCGCCGATCGGCACCACCCGGGTGCGCCCGCCCTTGCCGTGCAACCTGACCAGGCCCTCGGCCAGGTCGACGTCGTCGACGACGGCACCGGTCGCCTCGGAGATCCGCGCACCGGTCCCGTAGAGGAACTCCAGCAGCGCCGCGTCACGCAGCCCCAGCGGGCCGTCGACGGCGCGGGCGGCGGCCAGCAGCCGCTCCACCTCCTCCACCGACAGTGCCCGCGGCAGGCGCCGCGGCGGGGTCGGCGGCGCCACGTCCCGCGCCACGTCCGTGGCGGTGAGCCGTTCGGCGTACGCGAACCGGTGCAGCCCCCGTACCGCGCTGACCGCCCGCGCCGCGGACGCCGCCGACAGCGGTGGGTGGGTGTCGTCGCCCTCCCGCAGCGCGGCCAGGTGGGCCGCCACGTCGCCGGCGGTGACGTCGGCCAGGTCGGCCACACCGCGGGCGGCCAGGGCGGCGAGGTACCGGTCCAGGTCCCGCCGGTAGGAGGCGAGGGTGTTGGCCGCCAGGCCGCGCTCCACGCTGAGGTGGTCCAGGTACCTGCGGGCCACCTGCCGCAGCGGTTCGGCCGGCTCGGGCCGCTCCGCCGGCGGTCGGTGCCGTCCCGACGGCCGCCGCGGGGCGGCAACCGGCCGCGGCTGCCGCGGCCGCTCACCGGAGGCCGGCCGCCCGGTCAGCTCAGCGCCTCCTCCACGGTGATGCTCTTCATCCCGTGCGCCTCGGCCACGGCCTCGATGGTCAGCTGCCCGTTGTACGTGTTGAGCCCGGCCGCCAGCGACGGGTCCCGGCGCAGCGCCTCCCGCCAGCCATGGTTGGCCAGCTCCAGGACGTACGGGAGAGTCACGTTCACCAGCGCGTACGTGCTGGTGTGCGGCACCGCCCCCGGCATGTTGGCCACGCAGTAGAAGACACTGCGGTGCACCGTGTACACCGGGTCGGCGTGGGTGGTGGGGCGGGTGTCCTCGAAGCAGCCGCCCTGGTCGACGGAGATGTCCACCAGCACGCTGCCGGGCTTCATCCGGGACACCAGGTCGCTGCTGACCAGCTTCGGGGTCCGCGCACCGGGCACGAGCACGGCACCGATGACGATGTCGGCGTCGAGCACGGCCCGCTCGATCTCGTAGTCGTTGGACGCCACCGTCCGCAGTCGACCCTGGAACATCGCGTCGGCCTGGCGCAGCCGGTTGATGTTCTTGTCCAGCAGCTGCACGTCGGCCTGCATGCCCAGGGCGATCGTGGCGGCGTTCATGCCGGCGACGCCGGCACCGATGATCACCACCCGGGCGCCGTACACACCGGACACCCCGCCCATGAGCACGCCGCGGCCGCCCCCGGAGCGCATGAGGTGGTACGCGGCGACCTGCGGGGCGAGCCTGCCCGCGACCTCGCTCATCGGCGCCAGCAGCGGCAGGCCGCCGTCGGGCGCCCGCACGGTCTCGTACGCGATGCCGGTCACCCGGCGCGACAGCAGCGCCTCGGTGCACTCCCGGGACGCGGCCAGGTGCAGGAAGGTGAACAGCACCTGTCCCTCGCGCAGGAGCGGGTACTCCTCCGGGACCGGCTCCTTCACCTTCAGCACCAGGTCCGCGGCCTCCCACACGTCCTCCGCCCGGGGCAGTATCCGGGCACCCGCCGCCCGGAAGTCGTCGTCCGGTATGGACGAGCCCTCACCGGCGCCGCCCTCCACGTACACGTCGTGCCCGGATCGGACCAGCTCGTTGACTCCCGCCGGGGTGATCGCCACCCGGTACTCGTGGTTCTTGACCTCGCGCGGGACGCCCACCTTCATGGGCCCACCACTCCAATCTGGCCTTCGCGCCCGGCCCCGTTGCCGGTGCGCCGGCACCGACCCGGGGTCGCCGGGGGGTGCCGCCTCTCACTCTACGGCCGGCCGGGCCGGCGGCCGCCGCCCCGCGGCCCGGCCGGCCGCGGGGCGTCACCGCGGGCCGGCCAGCGGGGAGTCCACCGGCCGCAGGGGCCTCCAGCCCTGGTCGCGGGCGTGCGCGGCAGCGAGCACACCGGCCACGGTCGCCGCGTTGGTGACCTCCCCGGCCAGGACCATCCGCACCGCCCGGTCGAGCGGGAAGCGCGCCACGGTCATCGTCGCCTCCTCGTGCTCGCGCGGGTGCGCCGACGGGGCCGGCCGCAGGTCCCGGGCCAGGAAGATCCGGATCCGCTCGTCGGAGCAGCCGGGGGTGGTGTGCAGGTCGACCAGCACGTCGAGCCGGCCGCAGACCAGGTCCACCTCCTCAGCCAGCTCCCGGACCGCCACCTCGGCCAGCGACTCGCCGGCCTGGTCGACCAGGCCGGCCGGAAGCTCCCACAGGTGCCCGCCGACCGGGTGGCGGTACTGGCGCACCATCACGATCTCGCCGCTGTGCTCGTCGTACGGCACCACCGCCACCGCGCCGGGGTGGCGCAGGTAGTCGCGGTGCACCACCAGGCCGCCCGGCATCACCACGTCGTCGGTGACCACCCGGAACACCGGGCCGGCGTACCGTTCCCGGCGCGCGACGACCCGGAACTCCCCGTCGCCCGCGGCCGGGTCCACGGCGGGGTCCGCCGGCGGGCTCACGGCACCTCGACCGGCAGCTGGTCGGCCTCGGCGTGCTCGATCGCGGCGCGGACGAACGCGACGAACAGCGGATGCGGGCGGGTGGGCCGGCTCTTGAGCTCCGGATGCGCCTGGGTGCCCACGTAGAACGGGTGCTGGTCGCGGTCGAGCTCGGCGAACTCCACCAGCCGCTCGTCCGGCGACGTCCCGCTGACCTGCAGGCCCACCTTCTCCAGGCGTTCCCGGTAGGCGTTGTTGACCTCGTACCGGTGCCGGTGCCGCTCGCTCACCTCGGTGGTCCCGTACGCCTCGGCCACAATCGACCCGGGGGTCAGCTTCGCCGGCCACGACCCCAGCCGCATGGTGCCGCCGAGGTCCCCGCGCCCGGCCACGATCTCCTCCTGGTCGGCCATGGTGTCGATCACCGGGTGCGGGGTGTCGGCGTCGAACTCGGTCGAGTTCGCCCCGTCCAGGCCCGCCAGGTGGCGGGCCACGTCGATGGTCATGCACTGCAGTCCCAGGCACAGCCCGAGGGTGGGGATCCGGTGCTCGCGCGCGTACCGGGCGGCACCGATCTTGCCCTCGATGCCGCGCACGCCGAACCCGCCGGGGATGACCACGCCGTTCACCCCGTGCAGCGCCGCGGCCGCGCCGGCCTCGGTGGCGCACTGGTCGCTGGGGACCCAGCGCAGGTCCACGCGCGCGTAGTGGGCGAACCCGCCGGCGCGGATCGCCTCGGTGACCGACAGGTACGCGTCGGGCAGGTCGATGTACTTGCCGACCACCGCGACCGTGGCCCGGCGCCGGGGATGGTGCACCCGGTCGAGCAGGTCGTCCCAGCGGGTCCAGTCGACGTCCCGGAACGACAGCGCCAGCCGCCGCACCACGTAGGCGTCCAGGCCCGCCCGGTGCAGCACCTTCGGGATGTCGTAGATGCTGGGCGCGTCCGGGGCGGCCACGACGCCGTCACGGTCGACGTCGGTGTACAGCGAGAGCTTGTGCAGCAGCTTGTCGGGGATCTCCCGGTCGGCCCGGCAGACGATGGCGTCGGGCTGGATACCGATGCTGCGCAGCGCCGCCACCGAGTGCTGGGTCGGCTTGGTCTTCAGCTCCCCGGACGGGGCGAGGTAGGGCACCAGCGACACGTGCAGGTAGAAGCAGTTGTCCCGGCCGACGTCGTGGCGGATCTGCCGGATCGCCTCCAGGAACGGCAGCGACTCGATGTCGCCGACCGTACCGCCCACCTCGGTGATGACCACGTCCGGCGTGCGCCCGGACTCGTCCGGCTCGGCCATCGCCCGGATCCGGGACTTGATCTCGTTGGTGATGTGCGGGATCACCTGGACGGTGTCGCCCAGGTACTCGCCCCGCCGCTCCTTGGCGATCACCGACGCGTAGACCTGGCCGGTGGTGACGTTGGCGGCGGCGGACAGGTTCCGGTCCAGGAACCGTTCGTAGTGGCCGATGTCCAGATCGGTCTCGGCGCCGTCCTCGGTGACGAAGACCTCCCCGTGCTGGAAGGGGTTCATCGTGCCGGGATCGACGTTGATGTACGGATCGAGCTTCTGCATCACGACCCACAGGCCGCGAGCGGTGAGCAGATTGCCGAGGCTGGATGCGGTGAGTCCCTTACCGAGCGAGGAGGCCACGCCGCCCGTGACGAAGATGTGCCTGGTCGTAGCCACGGGACTTCACCATAGCACCCGGCGGGTGCCGGCCGCCGGCGCCGCGCCCGCGCTCCGGGGCGCGTCCGCGGCCTCGCCGACGGGCTGGCGGATGCGCAGCGACGCCACGGCGGCCAGGGGCACCGCCACCGCGGCCGCGGTGCCCGCCACGGTCAGCGCCGAGCCGGTGACGATGCCCCCGAGCGGGGCCGCCACCGCCGTGCCCAGCATCCCGGCGCGCAGCGCCGGATAGAGCCCGAACAGCCGCTTGAGCCCGCCCCACGGGCGTAGCAGGACCAGCCACACGAACCCCATCAGCACCGCGGCCACCAGCGTCATCGGGCTGCCGACCAGCGCCTCCCAGTTGGCCAGCGACACCCGCTGCAGGCCGAACCCGGCGGTGCCGTTGGCCAGCTCGACGAACAGGCGGCCCAGGCCGGAGCGCTGCTCGACCGGGCGGCGCAGGTCGACCATGGCGACCGCGCCGGTGACCGCCACCCCGGCCAGCGCCGCCCACGCGATCCGGCCGAAGGTCAGCCAGCCACCGGTGGACAGTGCCGCGGCCAGGCACACGCCGGCGGTCAGCGCCACCGCGGTGCCGACGTCGGCACCCAGGTACGGGTTGCCGGCCACCACCACCCCGGCGGCGCCCACGGCGACCACCACCGTCGGGCGCCACCGGCGGTCGGCCCGCTGCGCCAGGCACCCGGCGGCCAGCAGCACGCCCGCGATCAGCAGGCCGGCGCCGACGGCGCCCAGGCCGGAGTACCGGTCGCCGTCGTGGGCCGAGTAGCCGACGACGCTGTTGAGCTGCAGCCCGGACCCGGTGAGCAGGTCGGCGGTCACCGCGGTCGCGGCCAGCACCGCACAGGCGCCGGTGACCGCCAGCGGCCCGGGTGGGACCAGCTGCGACACGGCGGTGGCGGTCGCCGCCGCCAGCCCCACGCACAGCGCCGTGTACCAC
>VSBZ01000107.1:0-13340 GCA_047459215.1 Micromonosporaceae bacterium
CCGCCCCCCCGCCGCCACCCGTGGCCGACGGGGCCGGCCGTCCCGGCGCGGCCGCCGGGCCCCCACCGGACGCGGGGTCGTGCTGACGGCGGGCCGGAAGCCGTGTCCTCACAGCAGGCGGGCCAGTCGACAGTGCCAACGACCGTGGCGTTGCTCCAGGCGGAACGCCGCCGCCCACGCCCGCTCGTGCGGTGACCGCGCGGATCCCCGAGCGGCGGTGCCGATCACCGCGCTGATCTCCACCGCACCCGTCCGCGGCTCGCAGACCCGCATGCGCCTGACCACCACCCGGCAGTGCAGCCGGCTCGTCACCGCTGACAGCCTCCGGGCGGCCTCGGCCATCTCGCGTTGAACAGTGAGAGCGTCGACCGGCTCGCACAACGCGCGGATGTGGGTGGCCGGTCGGTACCCGTTCCAGATCTCCAGGCACGCGTTGAGGAACCTGGCCGCCGCCGTCCGGGCCCCGGGCGAGACGACCGGCTGCCGCGGCGGAGGCGACGAGGGTGACGCCGGTGCCGGTCGGCGCCGTCGCCTGGCCTGAAGCGAGCGGAACGGGAGCGGTGGCTGCGGAAGGGCCGTGAGCGGAGCGTGCGGGTCCCGCTCGTCGTCGTACGGCGGGTCGGTCACCGGCGCGGGCCGGAGGCGTATGAGCGGTCGGGCGTCCTGGAGGGTCGCCATGATTCCTCCGTTTGCTTCCGTTTGCCTCCGATGGCTTGCGACCGAGAATAGAGCGCCTCATCGATCTGTCAACGGCGCGCGGCGTGGTTGTGGACGGACGGTCGGGGACGCGCGATCGGACGGTGGCGTGCCCGCGCGGCCGGTCGGTGACTGGACCTCGCAACGGCTGCCGGGGTCAGGCCGGGGCGGCCGGCCGGTGCCCGGGGCGGCGCGGGGCCGGGTGCGGTTAGTCCTCTCCGCGCTCTACCAGGGGGTTCTCCCGCACCCAGCGGGCCGTCTCCTCGTACTTCCGCTGGATGTACTCCTCCAGCCGGGCGCGCTCCACCCGCCACTGGCCCCGGCCTCCGATCTTGATCGCGGGTAGCTCACCGGAGCGCACGAGGTGGTAGACCTGCGAGTCGGACACGTTCAGCTCGGCGGCGACGTCCGACAGCAGCAGGAAGCGAGGCTCGGCCACTGCTTCAGTTTGCCATCGTTTGCCTGCGACAGGCTAACACGCCTCATGTCGCGTCCCGGAGGGCGCGGTCGTGGTGTACTGGCGAAATGGTGCAGACGGTGCGGGTCTACCTGCCGGCCACCATGGCGACATTGGCGGACCTGCGTCGCCACGGTCGGGTGGAGGTGGCGCAGGGGCACGCCGTCACACCGATGCTGCGTGAGTGGTTCGCGGACGCCGACGCCGAGGAGCTGGCGTACACCGCGTTCTCCCGGGCCGCGCAGGACTCGCTGGCGCGGCTGCGCGCCGATCCCACGGTCGCGCGGCGGCGGGTGGTCATCTCCGCGGACGCGCCGGTGGAGGTGGAGGACCAGCCGCTGGGCAGCAGCCTGGTACGGCTGCGCTCCCCGGTGCCGCTGTCCGCGGTCGCCGCCATCCACGTCGACGGGGCCGGAGCCGAGCCGGACGTCGCGGCGGCGGCGGAGGCGTACGAGGCGGCGCAGGCCGGCGACCCCGACGCGCAGCTCACCGTGGCGGCGGCGGCCGATCACGAGCTGGAGTGGTACGACGTCTCGGAGCTCGATCAGCTCCTGTCCTGAGCCGCGGCCTCCGCGGAGGCGCCCTCCGCCGACCCGTCGGAGGCGGCGGCGCTCCCGCTCCCGGCCCGGGGACGGAGGTGCCCGAGCAGCAGGATCGCCACGAGCGCGCCGGCGAACAGCACCACCATCCCGTGGTTGATCCGGACGGCGGCCAGGTAGGTCCAGACCGTACCGTCCGCCGGGCTCGCCTCGCCGATGAGCCGCACGAGGGCAGCCGCGCCGGCGCGGGCCACGGCCTCCCCGAGCAACGTCAGCACGCCGGGCAGCGCGCCGGCGGCCAGGTAGGCGGGCCAGCGGGCGCCACGATCGGCCCGGCGGAGGTACGCGTACCCGGCCGCGCCGGCGACCAGACCGGCGAGCAGCCCGGAGACGAGCACCACCCGACCGCTGGCGGTCAGCACCGCGCCCGGGCCGTCGCCGGCGCCGAACAGCCGCCTCAGGTCCGGCTCGAACCGCCCGACGACGGCGGCCACGACGGTCGCGCCCAGCGCCCCGACCACGCCCGCGGCCACCGCTGTCCGGGCCGGCAGGGCGGCGACGAGCCCGCCCAGCAGGGCCGCGCCCACCATGGCGCCGGCAAGGGCCGGGAGGTAGGGGAGGTCACGGTAGGCCAGGAGTGCCGGGACGGCCACCCCGGCACCCGGCGCCAGGCCGGCGACCACCGCCACGCCGAGCCGGGCGGCCGCCCGCCGCCGCCCCGCCTCCTCGTGACCCGCCCGCCCGGCCGGCAGCTGCCGCGCGACCAGCGTCACGGCCGTACCGGCGACCAGGCACGCGGTCACCACCTGTGGGAGCTCGAAAAGCGGGCGGGCGAGGCTGAGGGCGCTGCCGTCGAAGGCGCGCTCGACCTGCAGGCGTGCCCCGGCGACCGTCACCGTCAGCCAGACCAGCGCCAGCAGGGCGATCGTGCCGGCACCGGGCACCGCGGGTCGCCCCGCCGGTTCCGTCCCACCGGCCGGCGCGTCCCCGGCCGGACTCACCATCGCCATGACCTCCCGACCGACCAGCGTCAACGGGTGCCCAGACTACCGGGCACCGTCCGGACGTCGAGCGGCACCGCACGGGCTGGCCCTGTCCGGCGTCGATGGACACCGTGCGGGGCGTCGATGCGCACCGTGCGGGCTGGCTGCCCCATCGAGGGCGTGGGAGGATACGAGGAGGACCCGATCTCGCCAGCGCCGTCGAGTGGGAGGAGGCCGTGATGGACGCCGTGTTCGCCGTGCCAGAACCGCGCAACGAGCCGGTACGCGACTACGCTCCCGGCAGCCCGGAACGGGAACGGTTGCGCCAACGGCTGGCGGAGCTCGCCGGCGTGCAGCACGACCTGACCATGACGATCGGGGGCGAGCAGCGGCCCGGTGGCGGCGAACCGATCAACGTCGTGCAACCGCACCGGCGCCACCACGTGCTGGGCGTCATCCACAACGCCACGGTCGCCGACGCCCGTGCCGCGGTGAACGCCGCCAAGGAGGCGGCCCCCGAGTGGCGGGCAATGTCCTACGAGGACCGAGCGGCGATCTTCCTGCGGGCCGCCGACCTCATCTCCGGCCCGTGGCGTGACACGATCAACGCCGCCACCATGCTCGGACAGTCCAAGTCGGTGTTCCAGGCCGAGATCGACGCCGCCTGCGAGCTGGTCGACTTCCTGCGGTTCAACGTGTACTTCGGCCGCAAGATCCTGGCTGAGCAGCCGCTGTCGACGCCGGGGACCTGGAACCGGTTCGACCACCGGCCGCTGGAGGGGTTCGTCTACGCGATCACGCCGTTCAACTTCACCGCCATCGCCGGCAACCTGCCCTCGGCGCCGGCGCTCATGGGCAACACCGTGGTCTGGAAGCCGTCGCCGACCCAGCAGCTCGCCGCGCACGTGACCATGCGGATCTTCGAGGCGGCCGGACTGCCCCCGGGTGTGATCAACATGGTGCCCGGGGACGGCCTGGCGGTGTCCGAGGTGGCGTTGCGCGACCCCGACCTGGCCGGGATCCACTTCACCGGGTCGACCCAGACCTTCCAGCTGCTGTGGCGGACGGTCGGCGAGAACATCTCCCTCTACCGGAACTACCCACGGCTGGTCGGGGAGACCGGTGGCAAGGACTTCGTCATCGCCCACTCGAGCGCCGACGTGGACGCGCTGCTCACCGCACTGATCCGGGGCGCCTTCGAGTACCAGGGCCAGAAGTGCTCCGCCGCCTCCCGCGCGTACATCCCGCGCTCGATCTGGGACGGTGGCCTGCGGGACCGGCTCGCCGGGACCGCCGAGGAGCTGACGTACGGCGACGTGACGGACTTCCGCAACTTCGGCGGCGCCCTGATCGACGCCCGGGCGTTCGCCAAGAACGCGGCCGCCATCGACATGATCGCCGGTTCGGACTCGTGCCGGATCATCGCGGGCGGGCGCTACGACGACAGCGAGGGCTGGTTCGTGCGCCCCACGGTGGTGGAGTGCACCGACCCGGAGCACAAGGTCTTCACCACCGAGTACTTCGGCCCGATCCTCGCCGTCTACGTCTTCGAGGACAGCCGGTTCGAGGAGGTCGTGCGCCAGGCGGAGCGGGTGGCTCCGTACGCGTTGACCGGTTCGCTGTTCGCCAACGACAGGCGCGTCATCGCCTGGGCGACCGAGGTCCTGCGGTACGCGGCGGGCAACTTCTACCTCAACGACAAGCCGACCGGCTCGATCGTCGGCCAGCAGCCGTTCGGGGGAGCCCGGGCCAGCGGGACCAACGACAAGGCCGGGTCCTGGCACAACCTGCTGCGCTGGATCTCGCCGCGGGTGATCAAGGAGAACTTCGTTCCTCCGACGGACTACACCTACCCGCACATGGCCTGAGCCCCGCCCGGTGTCACGCGAGGCCTCTCCCCATGGCAGGCCTCCCCCAGCTGACCGGTGCCGGCGAGCCGCCGGTTCCCCGGGCGTACCGGCGCGGGGCGGTCGCGGGCCGGGACCCCGTTCCTGACCCCGGGGGCGCGGCGGTGGCGCCTGCGGGTCGCGCGCGCGGGCGCCACCGCCGCGCGCGGGTACCGTGGCGGTTGTGACCGATGTGACCATTGACAGCAGCCCGTACGGCGGAGCGAGCTTCGGCGAGGAGGGCGGCCGGCTCAGCTACGGCAGGTACCTGCGCCTGCAGGAGCTGTTGTCCGCGCAGGTTCCGCTGTCGGATCCCCCCGCCCACGACGAGCTGCTCTTCATCACCATCCACCAGGTGTACGAGCTGTGGTTCAAGCTCATCCTGGCGGAGCTCACCGATGCCCGGGACCGGATGCTGGCGGGGGAGACGTACCTGCCGCGTCTGCGGCTGGAGCGGTGCCTGGCCGTCGAGCGGGTCCTGGTCAACCAGGTCGACGTGATCGACACCATGACGCCGCAGGACTTTCTGGAGTTCCGGCACAAGCTCGCCCCGGCGTCCGGGTTCCAGTCGATCCAGTTCCGCGAGATCGAGTTCCTCTCCGGGCTCAAGGACCCCGACTTCGTCCAGCGTTTCCGGGGCCTGACCCCGGCCGAGCGCGAGCGCCTGAGCGCCCGCCTGGCCGAGCCGTCGCTGTGGGACGGTTTCCTGGCCGTGCTGCGCCACGCCGGGTTCTCTGTCGAAACCCCGCACGAGCGGTTTGAGGCGTATGAGAAGATTGCGGGTGACCGCAGCAGTTACGGGCCGCTGTGGGACCTCGCCGAGGCCCTCGTCGGGCACGACCAGGCGTGGTCACTGTGGCGTGCGCGACACGTGTTGATGGCCGAGCGGCAGATCGGCACCAAGACGGGTACCGGAGGTTCCAGCGGCGGGCGGTACCTGCGCAGCCGCGTCCACCTCAGGTTCTACCCCGAGCTGTGGGAGCTACGTAGCCGCCTGTGACGGGAGTTACGTTGCCGCCTGTGACGGATTCAGACCGGACAGTCATGCCCAGACGGTTCATTGTAGAAGGGCTACTATGGAGAAGTTACCGGAAATAGTGGACATGAAGCTGTCGAGATGGCACCGTGTAGGACATGGCTGAGAGTGACATCAACGCGACCGCGGCAGCCCTGCTCGGGCTGCTGCACGAGGGGCCGATGACCGGCGGCCAGCTCATGGCACTGGCCGAGCAGCGCCTGGGCCGCTTCTGGTCCATGACGCGCAGCCAGGTCTACCGGGAGCTCCCGGCGCTGGCGGAGAAGGGGTACGTACGGCCGGGCAAGCCGGGCCCGCGTGCCAGCCAGCCGTACTCGATCACCGCCGCGGGCAAGCGGGCCTTCCAGCGGTGGCTGGCCGAGACGCCCAGCCGGGACGCCCTGCGCAACTCGGTGGCCCTGCGGTTCTGTTTCGGCAGCATGCTCACGCCCGCCCAGCTGAAGGAGCTGCAGGAGTACGCCATCGAGTACCACAACCAGGAGCTGGCGATGGCGAGGGAGCAGGCCCGGGAGGCGAAGAAGGAGGGCGACGACTTCGCCGTGGCCGCCCTCGACTTCGCGATCAACTACAACAAGGCTGCCCTGAGCTGGCTCAAGACGGTTCCGGTCAAGTGACCTTCCCGCCCCGCCACCGCTGCCGGCCGGCGGGGCGGCCCGGGACCGCTGCCTGAGGGTCCGACACGAGCAGCGTGGGCGGTCCCACACGGACGTTCCCGTGTGCCGCGACCGCCCACCTGTGACTGGAGCGACCGCGGCCGTCGGCGCCTCGCCGTGGCCGGTCGGTCCGGCGCGCCGTCGCGTACTGTGGTTTGACGTGAACGTGACCGAGTACGCCGAGGAGCTGCGCCGCCTCGACTCCACGCTGCGCGGGATCGAGCAGGTGCTCGATCTCGACCGGCTCCGTGCCGAACGGGCGGACCTGGAGCGGCAGGCGGCCGAACCGGACCTGTGGGAGGACCAGGCCCGCGCCCAGGAGGTGACCTCCAAGCTCTCCCGCCTCAACGCGGAGATCTCCCACCTCGAGGGGCTGCGGCGCCAGCTCGACGACGCCAAGGTGCTCTACGAGCTGGCCGAGTCGGAGAACGACGCCGCCTCCCTGGCCGAGGTGCGTGCGGAGATCACCTCGCTGTCCAAGGCGATCTCGGAGCTCGAGACCCGGACCCTGCTCTCCGGCGAGTACGACGCGCGGGAGGCGGTCGTGGCCGTCCGCGCGGGCGCGGGCGGCGTCGACGCCGCCGACTTCGCCGAGATGCTGCTGCGGATGTACCTGCGCTGGGCGGAGCGGCACGGCTACCCGACCGAGATCTACGACATCTCGTACGCGGAGGAGGCCGGGATCAAGTCCGCCACCTTCGTGGTGAAGGCGCCGTACGCGTACGGGACCCTCAGCGTCGAGGCCGGCACCCACCGGCTGGTCCGGATCAGCCCGTTCGACAACCAGGCCCGCCGGCAGACCAGCTTCGCCGGCGTCGAGGTGCTGCCGGTGGTGGAGAAGACCGACCGCATCGAGATCCCGGAGAACGAGCTGCGCATCGACGTGTTCCGGTCCTCCGGGCCCGGCGGGCAGAGCGTCAACACCACCGACTCCGCCGTGCGGATCACCCACCTGCCGACCGGCATCGTCGTGACCTGCCAGAACGAGAAGTCCCAGCTACAGAACAAGGCCGCCGCGATGCGGGTGCTGCAGGCGCGGCTGCTGGAGCGCAAGCGGGCCGAGGAGCAGCAGGCGCTCAACGAGCTGCGGGCCGACGCGGCGGGGAGGTGGGGTGACCAGATGCGCTCGTACGTGCTGCACCCCTACCAGATGGTCAAGGACCTGCGCACCGGACACGAGTCGGCCAACCCGCAGGCGGTCTTCGACGGGGAGCTGGACGACTTCATCGCCGAGGCGATCCGCTGGCGGCAGCGGCAGATGCAGGCCGCCAAGGCCGGCTGAGGGCGGCGGCCGGGGCCGGCTGAGGCCGGATGGCCGGCCGCGAGCGGGTACCGGCGGCGACGGGCCGCCCGGGGCGCCGTCGTACGGCCGGACGGGGGCCGGGCGGGCTGGGAGATCGCTGAGACGGGCCGCCGGGACCACCACCGGGATCCGGGCGAGGTCAGCGGCGCCCACGGTGTCGCCGTTGTCGATGGTCGGGTCGGGTCCGGACCGGCCGGGACGGGCCGGCTGAGAGCTCGCTGGGACGGGTCCGCGCCGCGCGCCACCTGCGCGGAACGGCCTCCGGGCAGGCGGTTCTCAGGTACGGTGCGTAGACTCACCATCCGTGATTCGGCTGGAGCGAGTGACCAAGACGTACCCCAAGGCGTCGCGGCCGTCGCTGGACAACGTGGATGTGACCATCGGCAAGGGCGAGTTCGTCTTCTTCATCGGCCCGTCCGGTGCCGGCAAGTCCACGATCATCAAGCTGCTGCTGCGTGAGATCACGCCGACCAAGGGCCGCGTGATAGTGAACGGCCGGGACGTCGGCGCCATGCGGTCGTGGCGGGTGCCGGCGTTCCGCCGCACGATCGGGTGCGTGTTCCAGGACTTCCGGCTGCTGCCCAACCGCACCGCCTACGAGAACGTCGCCTTCGCGCTGGAGGTGATCGGGCGGTCGAAGGCCACCTGCCGGCGCGTCGTCCCGGAGGTGCTGGAGCTGGTCGGGCTGGGCGGCAAGGAACACCGCTACCCGCACGAGCTGTCCGGTGGCGAGCAGCAGCGCGTAGCCGTGGCGCGGGCGTTCGTGAACCGGCCGCTGATGCTCCTGGCCGACGAGCCGACCGGGAACCTCGACCCCGACACGTCGATCGAGATCATGCGCCTGCTCGACCGGATCAACCGGACCGGGACGACGGTCGTGATGGTCACGCACGACTCGAACATCGTCAACCAGATGCGCCGCCGGGTCATCGAGATCGAGAACGGCCGGGTCGTGCGGGACCAGCCGCGGGGAGTGTACGGATAGATGCGCGCGAAGTACATCCTGTCCGAGGCCGCGCTCGGACTGTGGCGAAACGTCACCATGACGGTCGCCATGATCATCACTATGGCGGTCTCCCTGGCCATGCTGGGCGCCAGCGGGCTGCTGTTTCTCCAGGTCGACAAGGTCAAGGAGCTGTACTACGCGCAGGTCCAGGTTTCGATCTTCCTGTCGCCCGACGCCACCGAGGAGCAGCGGCAGGTGCTCGACCAGGCGCTGGCCAACGATCCGCTGGTCGCCAGCTACTACTACGAGTCCAAGGAGGCGGCGTACGAGCGGGCGCAGGACATCTTCGCCGACGCGCCCGACATGCTGGAGGTGCTGACCCCGGAGAGCCTGCCGGAGTCGTTCCGGGTGTCCCTGACCAACCCGGAGCAGTTCACCGAGATCGCCGCCAGGTACTCCGAGTACGAGGGGATCTACGACATCGTCGACCAGGCCGCGCTGGTGGAGCGGGTCTTCAGCATCCTCTCCGCCGTGCAGACCATGGCGCTGGTGATCGCCCTGGTCATGGCGACGGCGGCGTTGCTGCTGGTCGGCAACGTGGTCCAGGTGGCCGCGTACAGCAGGCGCCGCGAGGTCGCGGTGATGAAGATGGTCGGCGCCCCCAACTGGTTCGTCCAGCTCCCGTTCGTGCTCGAGGCGGTGGTGGGCGGCCTGATCGGCGCGATCCTCGCCTTCGCCGTGCTGGCCCTCGGCAAGCACTTCCTCATCGACGGACCGCTGGCACCGCTCACCCAGATCCTCACCCCGGTGCCGTGGCGCAACGTGCTGCTGACCCTGCCGGCCCTGGCGGGCATCGGCGCGGTCGTCAGCGCCGTCACGGCGTGGATCACGCTGAGGTTCTACGTGCGCGTCTGACCGGCGCGGGTGACCGTCGCACCGGTGGACGCCCGGCGCGGCGGCGGCGCCGCCGCGCCGGGCGCGCGCGGTACGATTGCCCGTCCAGCGGTACGGGAGGTCGGTCGTGGCACGGGACAAGGAGCGCAAGGTGGTCGCGACCAACCGGCGGGCGCGGCACGACTACACCGTCCTCGAGACGTACGAGGCCGGCCTGGAACTCACCGGCACCGAGGTGAAGTCGCTGCGCGCGGGTCGCGCCTCGCTGGTCGACGCGTTCGCGCAGGAGTCCGGTGGCGAGATCTTCCTGCACGGGCTGCACATCCCCCCGTACGAGATGGGCACCTGGACCAACCACGAGCCGCGCCGGGTCCGCAAGCTGCTGCTGCACCGTGCCGAGATCAACAAGCTGGTGGGCAAGCTGCGCGAGCGCGGGCTGACCCTGGTCCCGCTGTCGCTGTACTTCTCCGACGGCTGGGCGAAGGTGGAGCTGGCGCTGGTCCGTGGTAAGCGGGCGTATGACAAGCGGCAGGATCTGGCCCGGCGGGAGGCCGAGCGGGAGGTGGCGCGCGCGCTCGGCCGGCGCGTCAAGGTCGGCAGGTGACGGCGGCGCGGCGCGGCCGCCCGGCCGGTCGTCACGGGGCTGCGGACCAGGATGACGGGGCCCGCCGGCGGCGTTAACCTTTACAGGCGACGTGGGTTGCCGAGGGGGTGACTGGTTTCGACTTCGTGCGTTGCGTCAGGGGAAGCGAGCCGAGGAAGCCGACGTCGACTCGTTAACCGGTCGTCGGGAGAAAAACAAGCGCCAACGCAAAGCGCGCTGACTTCGCTCTCGCCGCCTGAGGCGGGTAGCGGGTCTGTCGGTCCGGGATAGTCCTCGACCCGGTCACCGGCATCAGCTAGAGGACTGGCCCACCGGACCCGGTCGCGGGGTCCGGAGGGCGAGATTCACCGCGACTGGGCCCGTCACACCGACTCGCTCGCGTGATCGGTGGGGCCGAGCAGAGGCACAGCGAGCTGCGCTCGGAGAAGCCCTGGCAAGACGGCGAAGGACCCGGGTTCGATTCCCGGCACCTCCACCGTTCCCCAGCCGCTGGTCATGTCCGGTGACCAGCGGCGGTCGTGTCATCCCGCCCGGACGGCGCCTGACGGCGCAGGTCGGTGCCCTCCGCGGTCCGTGTCGTCGCCTCGTCGGGGGCGGCCGGGCCGAGCACCTGGTGAGCCAGGCGGCGCAGCGCGGCGACGATGCGGCTGCGGTCGAGGCCGAGCTCGTACCGCTGGAACCGGTAGACCTCCGGCGCGAGCGGCGCGAGCAGGTGGTCCACGGCGGCCTCCGGGTCCTCGGTCCGGCCCTGCAGGAGCGTGCGCACGTGCAGGCGCCAGAAGCGGTAGGCGCCGGTCCGGAACCGGTCGCCGCCGGTCTCCGCACCCAGCGCCAGGTGAAGGTGCCGTTCCAGCAGCTCCACCATGGCGTCGTAGAAGGCGGCCAGCCGCTCGGCGGGCGGCGCGCCCGGCCCGAGCGGCGGCGGGCCTTGCATGATCGCCTCCTGTAGCCGCCGCTCGTGCTCGTCCAGCAGGGCGAGCGCGACCGCCGCCGGATTGGGATACCGGCGGTAGAGCGTGGCGCGACCGACCCCGGCGGCACGCGCGATGTCCTGCATCGTCACCTGACGCGGGTCGGTGCTGGCGAACAGCCGCTCGGCTGCGGCGAGCACGCTGGCCCGGTTCCGCTCGGCGTCTGCCCGTAGCCGGGTGGACGGCGGCCGGGCGCCGGCCGCGCGGCGGACCTCCGCCAGCTCGACGAAGGGGAGATCGTCACGCCGGTCTGGGGTGTCGCCCGCGGCCCCGGTGTCGGCGCGGCTGACCATGGCCGCAGTCTACGTCCCGGGGACATTATCTGGACACCGTGCCCGCTTGCTGCCCAGCATGGTGGCGGCGTAACCGGACACGATGTCCAGCCCGCCGCCACGTGACCCGCCTGCCCGCGCGCCGGGCACCCGGTCCGCGTCGGCCCCTGCCGGGGTGGCCCGGTGGCGACCGCCACCCGGGTGGCCACGTCACCGGCGCGCCGACCGGTGCCGCCCGCGGGTCGGTACGGCTGGATCGCGCTGGGACTCCTCGCCGGAGCCGGCCTGCCCGTCCAGGGCGCCGTCAACGCCCGGCTGCGAAGCCAGCTCGAGGCACCGTTGGCGGTCGCCGTCGTGAGCTTCACCGTGGCCGTCCTCGCGATCGCGGTGCTGCTCGGCCTGCTGCTGGCCGTGCGGGCCACCCCGGTGCCCCGGCTGCGGCCACTGGCGCGGATGCCGTGGTGGGGTTGGCTCGGCGGTGCCTGCGCCGCCGCCTACGTCACGGCCACCTTCCCGCTCATTCCGGTGATCGGAACCGCGACGACCGTCGCCCCGACCGTCACCGGTCAGCAGCTCGCCTCCGCGGTCATCGACAGCCGGGGACTCTTCCGGATGCTCCAGCGGACCCTGACCCGTACCCGCCTCATCGGACTGATCCTGCTCGTGGCCGGCTCCGCCCTGGTGCAGCTGTCCTGAGGAGGCCCCGGGCGGCCGTGCGCGCTCACCGCCCCGGCCTGGCGGTCAGGTCGCCGGCACGGCGGTGGGGCAGGGGCAGGTGCGCTTCTCCGGCAGCGCCGGGAGCGCCGCGAGCAGGAGCGCACGCATCCGGTCGAGGTTCTCGCGGAAGACGCGGAACACCTCCTCCTGGGTGACCGGTGTCGCCCCGCCGATCCCGGCGTCGAGGTCGGTGACGAGCGCGACCGCCGTGTAGCACATCCCCAGCTCCCGGGCGAGCACCGCCTCCGGGTGACCGGTCATGTTCACCAGCGAGGCGCCGATCGCGGCGTACCACCGGGACTCCGCGCGGGTGGAGAAACGCGGCCCCTCGATCACCACCATCGTCCCGCCGTCGACCGCGGCCACGCCCTGCGCCGCGGCCGTCTCCAGCACCACCCGGCGCCCGGTCGGGCAGTACGGGTCGGCGAAGGAGACGTGCACCGCGCCGGTGTCGTAGAACGTCTGCGCCCGCCCGTACGTGCGGTCGATGAGCTGGTCCGGCACGACGAAGGTGCCCGGTCCGAGTTCCGGGCGCAGCCCTCCCACCGCGCACGGCGCGAGGATCTGCGTCACCCCGAGCTCCTTCAGCGCCCACAGGTTGGCCCGGTACGGGATGCGGTGGGGCGGGTACCGGTGGTCACGACCGTGCCGGGGGAGGAAGGCCACCAACCGCCCACCCACCTCCGCCACGGTCACCGGGTCGGACGTGGGCCCGTACGGTGTGTCCACCGTACGTTCCTCCGCGCCGTCCAACAGCGCGTACAGGCCGGAACCACCAATGACCGCGAGCTCCACCGGTTGCGTCACGACGTCCACCTTCCTGTGTGCCCGCAGCGTAGCGTCAGCCCGGCCGCGCAAGCTATCGTTCCGGGCATGGCGGGGATACAGTTCGGGCCGGGAGCGCCGGACCCGTTCGGCGAACCCATGCTCCGGTTCGCCGAGCCGACGCTGCGGTTCGAGCGGCCCCGAGGCTCGCTGCTGGGCTCGTTGCTGGTCGCGACGCCGTCGCTGACGGACCCGAGCTTCGAGCGGACCGTCGTGCTCCTGATCGCCCACGAGCAGGGTGGTGCGATGGGCGTGGTCCTCAACCGCGCCACCGAGGTACGGGTCTCCGACGTGCTCGAAAAGTGGGCGCCCCTGGCCGACAAGCCGGCGGTGCTGTTCGAGGGCGGGCCGGTGCAGCCGGAGGCGGCCATCTGCATCGCCCGGGTGGACCGGCCGGAGGAGCCGGTGCCCGGTTTCCGGCCGTTCTTCGGCCGCCTGGGCACGATCGACCTCAACGGCGACCCGGACGCCGTGCGCGGACGGGTCGACGGCCTGCGTCTCTTCGCCGGGTACGCCGGGTGGGCGGCCGGACAGCCGGTGGAGGAGATCGAGGCCGGG
>VSBZ01000108.1:0-13114 GCA_047459215.1 Micromonosporaceae bacterium
GGGCTGACCGCGCCGGCGCGGCCGGCGCGGTCAGCCCCGCCAGAGCGCGGTCACCGGCGTGCCGAGCCGGGCGAGCAGCCGGCGCAGGACGGGCAGGGACAGGCCGATCACGGTCCCGGGGTCGCCCTCGATCCGCTCCACGAACACGCCGCCGCGCCCGTCGATGGTGAACCCGCCGGCGACCTCCAGCGGCTCCCCGGTCGCCACGTAGGCGTCGATCTCCGCGTCCGAGACGTCGGCGAAGTGCACCACCGTCGACCCGACCTCCTCGATGACGCGGCCGGCCGCGCACGCCACGAGGGCGTGCCCGGTGTGCAGCACACCCGCCCGGCCGCGCAGCCGCCGCCACCGCTGCACGGCCGCGGCCGGGTCGGGCGGCTTGCCCAACGCCTCTCCGTCGAGCTCCAGGACCGAGTCGCACCCGAGTACCAGCACCTCGCCGTCGGGCCCGTCGGCGCGGATCCGCTCGGCGACCGCCTCCGCCTTCCGCCTGGCCAGCTCCTGACACAGGTCGCGGGGTGTGGCGGCGTCCACCGACGACTCGTCCACGCCACTGGGGACCACCTCGGCGGTCAGGCCGGCCGCCGCGAGGGTGCGCTGCCGGGCCGGACTGGCGGAGGCCAGTACCAGCCTTGGTCGGTGCGTGTCCACGCACGGAAACGTACCGGCAACCGGGTGCCCTGTCCGGGCGTGAACCCTGCGATGGTCCCCTACCGCGTCCCACCGCCGGCCACCGCGCCGGCCGCACCGGCGCCGCCCGCCGGGGCGCCCGCGACCCGCGCGCCGTCCGTGGCCGGGCCCGGCGTGTCGCCCGCGCCCGCCCGGCCGCTCCTGGTGGCCGCGCTGGTGGGGTTGCTGCTCGCCGGCTGCGCCGCCGTCGAGTCCTCGGCTCCGGGGGGGTCGGGCGTGCCCGCCGCCGCGGCGGCGGGCACGCCCGACACGTGGCCGTGGCACATGCCACAGTGCGTCGGGTACGACGCGACGGCGTACCGGGCGCCGTCGCACCGGCTCGCCGTCACCTCGCAGGGGGCCACCGTCCGGGAGGTCTACGAGCCCGGCTGGGCCACCCGGGCGATGGCCGAGATCCGGCAGGTGGTGGCCGCGTGCGGCAGCTACGAGTCCGGAGGCCGCACCGACCCCGCGGCGTTCCGCGAGCAGAACGCGGTGGTCGACGACGGGTTCGCCGGCGACGAGTCGCTGCTGGTCAGGACCACGAGGCTGACGCCGCCGCGGCCGGCGCAGGAGTGGTTCGTGGCGGTCGTGCGCCGGGGCGACGAGGTGGTCACGGTCCGCGCCGCCAGCCGGGACGGTGCCGTGCGTGCGGCGGCCCATCCGGAGGCCGGGGGATGAGCGACGCGGCCGCCTTCGACGAGTTCTACCGGGGCAGCCGGCTGCGGTCGTTCCAGGCGGTCTACGCCATGTGCGGGGACGCCGCCGAGGCGCAGGACGCCGTGCAGGAGGCGTACGCCCGCGCGTGGCAACGCTGGTCCCGGGTGGAGCGTTACGGCGACCCCGAGGCGTGGGTGCGCACGGTGGCCCGCCGCATCGCGATCAGCCGGTGGCGCAAGGCCCGCAACCGGCTGATCGCGCACCAGCGTGCCGGCGAGGCCTCCACCTCACCCGGTCCCGACCCGGACACGGTGGCGCTGACGCGGGCGCTGGCGCAGCTGCCGACCGCCCAGCGGGTCGCGATCGTGCTGCACCACGTCGTCGGGTTGTCGGTCGCCGAGGTCGCGGACGAGACCGGGGTGGCGGCCGGCACCGTGAAGGCCCGGCTGTCGCGGGGGCGTCGGGCGCTCGCCGCACTGCTCAGCGAGACGGAGGACAGCCATGTCTGACGACCTCGGCCCGCGCCTGGCGCGGCTACGGGACGTGGAGCCTCCGTTCCCGTTCGCCGCCCCGGAGGCGGTGCGGCGCCGGGGGGAGCAGCGGGCACGCCGGCAGGCCGCGGTGGCGGCGGTCGCCGTCGTCGCGGCGACCGGCCTGGCGGTCGGGGTCGGGTCGGCCGTCCTTGCGCCCGCGCCGACCACCCCGCCCGCGGCACCGTCCGCCACCGCGGCCCCGGGTCCCGGACCCTCCCGCACCGTCTCGCCGGACACCGTCCCGCCCGGCTGGCTGCTGACCCTCGACGACCTCGGACCCGGCTCCTGGCACAGCCTCGGCCTCCTGCGTCCGAGGTCGGACGGGCCGGAGTGGGAGAGCGAGCTGCCGCCGGCGTGGCCACCGCCGGAGTGCCTGGGGACCACCCGGCCACCGGAGCGGGTCGCGCTGGCGAGCGCGAGCTGGACGACACACACCGGGGCGGACGACGCCGGCCTCCTTGTCGACCAGGTGGTGGAGCGGTACCGGCCCGGCGAGGCGGCGGCCGCCGTCGCGGTGTTCCGCGAGGGGGTCGAGCGCTGCGCCGGCGGTGACGTGGTCCCCGGGGTCGGGTACGCGGTGGTCGACGACGGGTTCACCGGTGACGAGTCGCTCCTGGTCCTTGAGACACAGACCCCTGCCGACGAGTCCGACGAGGTGCTGAGGTACGTCGGCGTGGTCCGGGTCGGCGACGCGGTGGTGACCCTGCAGTCGAACTACCCGGACCTGCAGGGTGCCGATTCCACGTACCTGCGGCGGCTGGCGGAGGTCGCCACCGAGCGGATCGCCGGATCCGGCTGACGTCGCGCGTCGCGGCCGCGGGACGTGCGGTCGCAGGAGAGCAGCCGGATCCGGGTCAGCCGCGGTGCGGCCGGGCCGAGTCCCGCCATCCGGACGGACCCCGCAGCCGCATGAGCGCGCCGTCCCGCGACCCGGCGCCGGCCCGGGTGCTGCGGGCCCACCGCGACACCGGGGCGGGAGCGGCCGCCTCCGCGCGGCGTCCACACAGTACGGTCACCAGGGCGGCCAGCTCCTCGGGCGTGGGCCGACCCCGGACCACCCGCACCAGCGGCTCGTCGACGTCCACACCGGCACCCTACGCCGGTGTGGCAGGCTACCCGCCGTGGACCCCTCGACCTTGCTGGCCGACGTACTCGCCGCCCGACCGGCGCCGCCGGCCGCGCTCGTGCTCGTCACCGCTGCCGGCGCCCTGCTCGTGGTCGCCGTGCGGCCGAGCTGGCGCCTGGCGCGCAACGCCGTCACGATCGCCCACGAGGGCGGGCACGCCCTGGTGGCCGTGCTGGTGGGCCGGCGGCTGTCGGGCATCCGGCTGCACTCGGACACCTCCGGGCTGACCGTCACCCGCGGCCGCGCGTCCGGTCCGGGGATGGCGCTCACCCTGCTGGCCGGATACCCCACCCCCTCCCTGCTGGGGCTGGGCGGCGCCTGGCTGCTCGCCGCCGGACGCACCACCCTGCTGCTGTGGGTGCTCGTGGTGCTCCTGCTCGCCGTGCTGGTCAACATCCGCAACCTCTACGGGCTGGTGGCGGTGCTGGTGGCCGGCGGGGTGGTGTTCGCCGTCTCCTGGTACGCCCCCTCCGACGTGCAGGCGGCGTTCGCGTACGCGGTGGTCTGGTTCCTGCTGGTCGGCGGCGTCCGGCCGGTGGGCGAGCTGCAGGCGCTGCGGGCGCGGCGGCGGGCCGGCGACTCCGACGCCGACCAGCTCGCGCGCCTCACCGGGCTGCCCGGCCTGGTCTGGGTGGGGGTCTTCGGCGCGGTGAACCTCGCCGCGCTCGTGCTGGGCGGTCGTCTGCTGCTGTGGCCGGCGGTGTCGGAGCTGGTGGCGCTGCCGGCCGGGACCTGACCCGGTGGCCCGACGCTCAGGACGGCCGGGCCGGCAGGCCGGGCCACCGGGACCCTATCGGCCGGAGAGACCGAGCCAGGTCAGGCTGGCGCAGAGGGCGAGGGCCGCGAGGCCGACCACGAGCAGCGTCACCCCGGCCCCGCGGTGGTTCTGTGGCGGCGGGCCGAGCGAACCGCGCAGGAACGGCCACAGCGGGACCCGGTACTCCAGCTCGACCGTGGCACCTGCGGGGACGTCGACCTCCACCTCGGCCGGGCCGCGCCGGCGTGGCAGCGGGTAGGGGACCCACACCTCGACCCGGTGCCGGCCGGGCGGCACCGACAGCTCGTTGCGTCCCCAGCGGCCGGCGTGCCGGTGCCCGTCCACGACGATGCACGGCCGGCTCAGCGCAAGCAGCAGCCCGCCACGGGGCAGCACGTTGTGGGCGTCCACCACCACGACGGACGAGGAGGCCCCGTCGGCGGGTCGAGACCCGGCGACGGTCGCGGGACCGCCCGACTGGCGACGCTCGTCGGCGGCGGACCCGTCCGGGTGCCGGCGGCGGTGCCGCTTCTCCAGCGGGGCGCTGACCAGGGCCACGACCAGCGCGAGCAGGACCGCCGTGAACCACTGGTCCACGAACGGCGCGAGCGGTCCGGCAAGGAGCTTCGCCCGCTCGCAGGTCACCTCGGCGGAGCCGTCGAACCACGGTTGCTCCACCTGGATGATCAGCGACCCGCTACTGGTCCTGCTCACCTCGAAGGTACGCGGCTCGCCGACGGCCGGACGCACCCGGCACACGGAGGGGGCGGCGAACCCGGCGTGGTGCGAGATGACCAGCGGGTGCGTCCCGTCCCACCGGAACGGCTGGTCCGGCGTAGGTGACGCGCCGCCGAAGCGCCCGTAGCCGAACAGCCCAGCGGCGAGCAGCAGGAGCAGGCCGGCGACCGTCCACAACCCGAGCACCAGCGGCGGGTGGCGCCGGGTCACCGCTCCCGCTCCCGTCGCTCAGCCTCCTCCCGTTCGAGCTGTTCCTTGGCGTCGATCATCGCCCGGCGGAACTCGTCCCCGTGCTCGGCGAGGCCCTGCTGCACCTTGTCCCAGTAGGCCTGGACCCGCAGCACGTCCCGGATCCCCATCCGGCCGTCCCGCAGCTGCTCACCGATTTCGCGCCACATCGGATCCGCGTGGTTGGCCAGGGCCTCGAAGACCAGCCGGCGGCGGCTCTGCGCGTCCGCCAGCTGGTCGCGATGGGCACTGCGATCGATCAGTCGAAGCAGGGACTGCAGGTCCGGCACCGGCTCGCGTCCACGGTCGTCCTGGGATCCGGTCACGGCTGCTCCTCCCGGTGGTTCCGGCATCGGTGGACGGTCATGACGGCAGCGCGTCCAGGGTGCTGTGGTCGCCGTCGACCT
The DNA here is from genome assembly GCA_047459215.1 of Micromonosporaceae bacterium. Taxonomy (GTDB): domain Bacteria; phylum Actinomycetota; class Actinomycetes; order Mycobacteriales; family Micromonosporaceae; genus Natronosporangium. Next base: position 5,119 of record VSBZ01000108.1, read on the forward strand.
CCGGGAGCTTCGGCAGGTAGAAGTCCGAGGCCTGGAGCTGCCCGAAGTCGTTCATCGAGCCCTGGACGGCCTTGATGATGGCGTCGATCCGGCCCCGCCAGTCCAGGATCTCGGAGATGATGCCGACAATTCGGCCGGCCTCGATGATCCCGACCAGACCTCCGGCCACGGCGCCGACGCCGCTCCACGACGTCGCGGAACCGGCCGCCACCGCGACCACGAGAATGATGGCGGCGTCGGATCAGGTCGCTGATGAGCTGGGCGACCGTGACCCGGAAGTCCGCCCGCCCCTGCGCCGCCTTCTCGTACTCGTCCGCGATCCGGTGCAGCGGAGCGTAGCCGTCGAGGATGCCTTTGGACAGCCGGTCGAGGTGGACGTTGCATCCATCGGCGGCGTTGCCGCGCCACACCGACGGCAACGAGACCCGGGCGTGGTACAGGTTGTTCGACATGAAGATCAGTGCTTGCGCCACATTGCGGTAGACGTCGGCGGCGCGGCGGAACCCGGCCCGGTCGCCGACCACCGGCTTGAGCACCAGCTCGTACGGGTCGTACGCCCGGTCGAGCATCCCCATGCGGGCGAGGAACTCGGTCGCCTTGAGGATCGCGTCCCGTCCCAGCGACGCGATGCTGACGACGTCCCAGTACGACGGCTGGTACCGGAACTGCCCGTGGTCGTTGTAGTCGGGCGGCGGGTAGGCTTCCTCCAGCGACTGCACCCACTGGCGGGTCTGGTTGACGACGCTCTCGTGAGCGCCGCTGAGGTCGTTGAGCCATCCCTCGCCGCCGGCCGTGCCGGTGTTGCCGAGCACGTACCGGTCACCGACCCGGGCGTCCTCGGCGAGCCGTTCCAGCATCCTCGCCAGTCCGGCCAGCTGCGTGGGCTCGACATAGAAACTCGACATAGAAAGACGTCATCGCTCTTCCCGTGCCGTCCAACGGTGGCTGCTGTCACGTCCGTCGCCGGCTGCGGATCGTACCGTCCGGTGTCAACGGTCGCAGGCGCGCTGAACGGCCCGGCCGGCCCGCTCACAGCGGGATGTTGCCGTGCTTCTTCGGGGGCAGGGTGTCCCGCTTGGTGCGCAGTGCCCGCAACGCCCTGATCACCTGTACCCGGGTGGCCGAGGGGGGGATCACCGCGTCCACATAGCCGCGCTCGGCGGCGATGTACGGGTTGGCCAGGGTGTCCTCGTACTCGGCGATCAGCTGCGCCCGCAGCGCCTCCGGGTCCTCGGCCTCGGCCAGCTCCTGCCGGTACAGGATGTTCACCGCACCCTGCGCGCCCATCACCGCGATCTGCGCGGTCGGCCAGGCGAAGTTGAGGTCGGCGCCGAGGTGCTTGGAGCCCATGACGTCGTACGCCCCGCCGTACGCCTTGCGGGTGATCACGGTGACCTTCGGCACGGTGGCCTCGGCGTACGCGTACAGCAGCTTGGCGCCGCGGCGGATGATCCCGTTCCACTCCTGATGGGTGCCGGGCAGGAACCCGGGGACGTCCACAAAGGTCAGGACCGGGATGTTGAAGGCGTCGCAGGTGCGCACGAACCGGGCCGCCTTCTCGGAGGCGTCGATGTCCAGCGTGCCGGCCAGGTGCATCGGCTGGTTGGCCACCACCCCCACCGGATGCCCCTCGACGCGCCCGAACCCCACGATGATGTTGCGGGCGAACAGCGGGTGGACCTCCAGGAAGTCGCCGTCGTCCAGCACGTGGGAGATGACGGTGTGCATGTCGTACGGCTGGTTCGGGGAGTCCGGGATGAGGGTGTCGAGCTCCCGGTCGGCGTCGGTGATCTCCAGCGTGACCGGGGTCGGGAACACCGGCGGGTCGTCGAGGTTGTTGCTCGGCAGGTAGGACAGCAGCGCCTTCACCCAGTCGATCGCGTCCTGCTCGTCGCTGGCCAGGTAGTGCGCGTTGCCGGAGCGCGTGTTGTGGGTGCGGGCGCCGCCGAGCTCCTCGAAGCCGACTTCCTCGCCGGTCACCGTCTTGATGACGTCCGGCCCGGTGATGAACATGTGGCTGGTCTTGTCGACCATGACCGTGAAGTCGGTGATCGCCGGCGAGTAGACCGCGCCGCCCGCGCACGGACCCATCACCAGCGAGATCTGCGGGATGACGCCGGAGGCGCGGGTGTTGCGGTAGAAGATCTCCCCGTAGAGGCCGAGCGAGACCACGCCCTCCTGGATGCGGGCGCCGCCGGAGTCGTTGATGCCGATGATCGGGCATCCGATCCGCATCGCCAGGTCCATCACCTTGACGATCTTCTCGCCGAACACCTCGCCGAGCGACCCGCCGAAGACGGTGAAGTCCTGCGCGAAGACCGCCACCTGGCGGCCGTCGATCGTGCCGTACCCGGTGACCACGCCGTCGCCGTACGGGCGGTGGGCGTCCATGCCGAAGTTGGTGGACCGGTGCCGGGCGAGCTCGTCCAGCTCCACGAACGAGCCCGGGTCGAGCAGCATCGCGATCCGCTCCCGGGCGGTCTTCTTGCCCCGGGCGTGCTGTCTCTCGACCGCCCGGGCCGAGCCGGCGTGGACCGCCTCCTCGATCCGGCGACGCAGGTCGGCGATCTTGCCCGCGGTGGTGTGGAGGTCGGGTGCGGCGGTGTCGGACCCGACCACGCCGGTGTCGGACCCGGTCACGTCGGTGCCGGGCCCGGCCACGCCGGAATCAGGCTCGGTCACGCGGGTGATCGTAGCCGGGCACCCGTACGCGGGACGTACGGTGGGCCGGTGGGTTCACATCCGGGGCGGGTGCCGCTTCCCGTGGCCGAGCTGAGGCGGGCCGTCATCGCCGCTGGCGGCCCGTGGACCCGGTTGGACGTGGTGGACAGCACCGGCTCGACCAACGACGACCTGGTCGCCGCCGCCCGGGCCGGCGAACCGGAGGGCCGCGTGCTGGTGGCCGAGCACCAGCGGGCCGGCCGGGGCCGCTCGGGGCGCCGGTGGGTGTCGCCACCCCGGGCCGGCCTGGCGGTCAGCGTGCTGCTGCGCCCCGGCGCACCCGGCGGCGGGACGGCCGGCGTCCCCACGTCCCGCTGGGGATGGCTGCCGATGCTGACCGGGGTGGCGCTGGCGGAGGCGGTCGGCCGGGTGACCGGCCTGGCGCCGGCTCTCAAGTGGCCCAACGACCTGCTCGTGGACGGGCGCAAGTGTGCGGGGATCCTCGCCGAGGCCACCGGGGACGCCGTGGTCGTCGGCGTGGGCGTGAACGTCACCCTGCGGGAGGACGAGCTGCCACCCGTGCCGCCGGGGGCGCCGCCGGCCACCTCGCTGGCGCTGGCCGGTGCGGCCTGCACCGACCGGGCGCGGCTGCTGCGTGACCTGCTGGACCGCCTCGGGTCGTGGTACGGACGGTGGCGGGACGCCGCCGGCGACGCCGACCGGTGCGGGCTTCGCGCGGCGTACCTGGCCGGGTGCGACACGGTGGGCCGGACGGTACGGGTGGAGCTGCCCGGTGGAGGTGAGCTGGTGGGGCGGGCGGAGACCGTGGACGACGCCGGGCGGCTGGTGGTCACGGACGCGTCCGGCCACCGTACCGCCGTGGCGGCCGGCGACGTCAGGCACGTCCGGCCACACGTTCGGCCGGGTTGAGCAAGGCCCGCTGGCCGTTAGGCTGACGCCGTGGCGTTCCCCGAGGACATCCTCACCGCCGACGAGCGGGTCGTGCTGCACGCGCACCCCCACTGGCGCCAGCTCGTCCGGCCGCTGCTGGTCGCGGTCGTGCTGGTCGCGGCGGTAGTGGCGGCCTGGCTGTGGCTGCCCGAGACCGACTGGCGGTCGACCGCGTTCTACCTGGTCTGCGGCGTGGCGGTGGTGCTGCTGGGGTGGCTGTCGCTGTGGCCGTGGCTGGTCTGGCGCACCACCCACTACGTGTTCACCACCGAGCGGGTGGTGCTCCAGTCCGGGGTCATCAACCGGGAGCGCCGCGACATCCCGCTGCACCGGGTCAACAACCACCTCATGACCCAGACGCTCGTCGACCGGATCTTCGGCTCCGGCAGGCTGATCATCGAGTCGGCCGGGGAGACCGGGCAGACCGAGCTGGTCCGCGTACCCCGGGTGCAGCGGGCGCAGACGCTGCTGTACGACCTCGTCGACGCCGACCGGGACCGGCACGCGCTGGGCGACGACGAGATGCGGGAGATCATGCGGGAGCTGCGCGAGGGCGGCGTCTAGGCGGGGTGTACGTCCCTCCGCCCGCCGGGGTCCGGCCCGGCCCGGTTCGCGCCGACCGTGTCCGGATCCCGGCGGTCGCGCTCCGGGATGGCACCCCGCGCGTGGGATCCGGGTGCCCGCGGGCGGCCCGCTCGGCGCGGTCCGGCTGGCCGTCGCGGGGCTACCGGCTGCCCCCGGTTCCGGCTAGTTGCCGGGGCTCGGGTTCTGGGCCGGCGTGGCGGTGGCGAGGTTGGGGTACCGCTCCGCCGGTGCCGGCGCCCGGAACACGAACCGCCGGTAGGACCAGAAGCGGAAGACCGTCCCGGCGGCGAGCCCGACCACGTTGGCGGAGACGAACACCGCCAGCGAGGTCTGGAAGATGTGTGGCCAGATCGCCCCCAGCCAGTGGTAGGTGACGCCGAGGACGGCCAGGGAGATGCCCAGTCCGATCGCGTTGAACAGGGAGAACAGGCCGTACTCGCGGGCCAGGCCGGACCGGGTGCGGTGCCGCCACGTCCAGAACCGGTTGCCGACGAAGGCCACCGTGGCGGCGACCACCGTGGCGATCGTCTTGGAGATCAGCGGCTCCCAGCCCCGTGCTTCCAGCAGGATCAGGACGGCGCTGTCGGCGACGTAGGCGACCGCGCCCACCACGCCGAACTTGCCCATCTCATGGACCAGGTGCCGGAACTGGCGGTAGAGCTGCCTCAGCCACACACGCCGAGACTACAGGGGCCGGGACGCCCGCCTGTCGCCCATGGCGAAACCGGCCCCGAACCGCCGGGAGGGTCCGCCGTGGGTGACACGCCCGACACGGGAAGGAGTCGGCAGCGGTCGTGGCGCCGTCGACTAGGGCGAATACACATAAGCACCGTATAAACGTCGTGCCGGATAATACCATATAGACCCTGTCGGGAGTGCCCGAGACACTCGCGGCAATGCAGAGGTCTAGGCTGGAAATGGTCCCTGCGTCAGCGTTGACCGTGAGGAGTGGCACCATGACGGCGACGACGTCGATCCCCGGACTCGAGCAGGCTCCCACCGAGCACCCGCGGCTGCTGGCCTGGGTCCATGAGGTGGCCGCACTGACCACCCCGGACCGCGTGGTGTGGTGCGACGGATCGCCGGAGGAGTGGCGGCGCCTCACCGACGAGCTGGTGGCAGCCGGTTCGCTCGTGCGGCTCAACGAGTCGCGCAAGCCGAACTCGTTCTGGGCCCGCACCGACCCCACCGACGTCGCCCGCGTGGAGGAGCGCACCTTCATCTGCTCGGCGGACGAGAGCGACGCCGGACCCACGAACAACTGGATGGATCCGGCCGAGATGAAGGCCATCATGACCGAGCTCTACCGCGGGTGCATGCGGGGACGGACGATGTACGTCATCCCGTTCTGCATGGGACCGCTCACCGCGGAGCGCCCGATGTTCGGTGTGGAGATCACCGACTCGGCGTACGTCGTGGTGTCCATGCACATCATGACCCGGATGGGCAAGGCCGTCCTGGAACGGATGGGCACGGACGCCGACTTCGTGGCCGGGCTGCACTCGGTCGGCGCGCCCCTGGAGCCGGGGCAGAAGGACGTCATCTGGCCGTGCAACCAGACGAAGTACATCTCCCACTTCCCCGAGACCCGGGAGATCTGGTCGTACGGCTCGGGGTACGGCGGCAACTCGCTGCTGGGCAAGAAGTGCTACGCGCTGCGGATCGCGTCGGTCATCGGCCGGGACGAGGGCTGGATGGCCGAGCACATGCTGATCCTCAAGCTCACCACTCCGGAGGGGAAGGTCTACTACATCGCCGGCGCGTTCCCCTCGGCGTGCGGCAAGACCAACCTCGCCATGCTGGAGCCGACCCTGCCCGGGTGGAAGGTCGAGACGCTCGGGGACGACATCGCCTGGTTGCGGTTCGGCGAGGATGGGCGGCTGTACGCGGTCAACCCCGAGTACGGGCTGTTCGGCGTGGCCCCCGGGACGGACTGGACCACGAACCCGAACGCCATGCGGACGCTGGCCCGCGGCAACTCGATCTTCACCAATGTGGCCCTCACGGACGACGGTGACGTCTGGTGGGAGGGGATGGGCGAGCCGCCCGCCCACCTGATCGACTGGCGTGGCCGCGACTGGACGCCCGACTCCGGCGAGCCGTCGTCGCATCCCAACTCGCGGTTCTGCACCCCGATCACCCAGTGCCCCATCCTCGCGCCCGAGTACGAGGACCCGCAGGGCGTTCCGATCTCGGCGATCCTGTTCGGCGGCCGGCGCAAGACCACGGTGCCGCTGGTCACGCAGGCCCGGGACTGGGTGCACGGGGTCTACATGGGAGCCACGCTCTCCTCGGAGACCACCGCGGCCGCCGCCGGGGCCGTCGGCGTGGTGCGGCGCGACCCGATGGCGATGCTGCCGTTCATCGGGTACCACGCCGGTGACTACTTCCGGCACTGGATCGAGATGGGCAAGGGCGGCGGGCGTGGCGCCGGCGACCCGGAGAAGCTGCCGAAGATCTTCTACGTGAACTGGTTCCGGCGGGGCGACGACGGCCGGTTCCTGTGGCCCGGGTTCGGCGAGAACTGCCGCGTGCTCAAGTGGATCGTGGAGCGGCTGGAGGGCAAGGCCGAGGCGGTCGAGACCCCGATCGGCTTCGTCCCCACCCCGCAGGCGCTCGACCTCACCGGCCTGGACATTCCGAGGGAGGACCTGGAGGCGGCGCTGCGGGTCGACCCGGACGAGTGGCGCGCGGAGGTCCCGCAGATCACCGAGTGGTTCGCCAAGTTCGGCGACAAGCTGCCCGGCGTCCTGTGGGCCGAGCTGGACGCGCTCAAGGCCCGCCTGGGAATGATCTGAAGGTTTCCTTGAGGCACCGCTCACGTCGCCGCAGGTGGACTAGGCTGGCGGCCATGTCGCTGCGGGACCTCGTCTACTCGCTCTACGAGCGGCGGTTGGCGGCCAGCCTGGTCGGGGAGCCGCTGCCGCGGCACGTGGGCGTGCTCGTCGACGGCAACCGCCGCTGGGCACGGGAGATGGGGTTCGTCAACCCCAGCGACGGCCACCTCGTCGGCGCTGAGCGGGTCAAGGAGCTGCTGCGGTGGTGCGACGACGTGGGCATCGGCCACGTGACGGTGTGGCTGCTGTCCACTGACAACCTCGCCCGCCCGGCCTCCGAGCTGATGCCGCTGCTGCAGATCATCGAGAACCTCTGCAACGAGCTGGCCGCCGACGGGCAGCCGTGGCGGCTCCGGATGGTCGGCGCTCTCGACCTGCTGCCCGCCCACCACGCGGCCGCGCTCAAGGCCGCGGAGGAGCGCACGGTCGGCCGTACCGGCGGAGCCCAGGTGAACCTCGCGATCTGCTACGGCGGGCGGCGCGAGATCGCCGACGCGGTGCGGTCCCTGCTGCAGGAGTACGCGCGGGCCGGCATGTCGCTGGAGGAGGCCGCCGAGCGCCTCGACGTCGACCACATCGCCAAGCACCTGTACACCAAGGGCCAGCCGGACCCGGACCTCGTGATCCGGACCAGCGGCGAGCAGCGGCTCAGCGGGTTCCTGTTGTGGCAGTCGGCGTACTCGGAGTTCTACTTCTGCGACGTCAACTGGCCGGGGTTCCGCCGCGTGGACTTCCTGCGCGCACTGCGCAGCTACGCCCACCGCCAGCGTCGGTTCGGCACGTGACCGGCTGACGCGGGCCGCGCGGCCGCTGGCCGCGCGGCTCGCGTCAGCCGCGGTCGACCGAGCCGGTGAGCTGGCGCGACCGCGTCAGCCCGGCAATCACCTCGGGGCCCGCGTCGACCACGACCGTGTGGTAGTCCTCGATGCAGGCCAGGACGTCCTCGCGCCACTGTTCCCGCC
>VSBZ01000109.1:0-13060 GCA_047459215.1 Micromonosporaceae bacterium
GCCGGGAGGGCCGCGCCGAGCACCACCCGGCCGCACACCACCGCCGCGGCCGCGGCCGCCAATCCCGCCGCCGCGGTCCGCGCGAGCCCGGCCAGGGCCGTCCGTCCGGCCCGGCGCGCCACCACCCACAGCAGCGCGCCGCCCAGCACGGTCATGCCCACCGAGTTGGCGGCGGTCAGGGCGAGCACCCGCTGGTCGGGCGCCAGCACCCGGGACAGGGCGACGGCGGTCGCGGCCACCGTCGCCCAGCCGACGGCCGCGGCGACGGCGGCCGCGACCGCCTCCCCCCGCGCGTACAGCGCCCGGGACAGCACCGCGAACAGCCCGTAGCCGACCAGCCCGGGCGCGAACCCGACCAGCCCCGCGGCCAGCGGAGCGGCGGAGTCGCGGGCGGTGGGCATGAGGTCGGCGAGGAGCGCGGCCACCGGTTCGGCGAGGGCGGCCAGCGCCGCCGCGCCGAGCAGGCACAGCAGCACGGTCGCCCGGGTGGTGGCGGCCAGCGTGGTGCGGAAGTGGAAGTGGTCGCCGCTGGCGGCGGTCTCCGCCATGGTGGGGTACGCGGCGGTGGCCAACGGCACCGCCAGCACCGCCCACGGCACCAGGAAGATCGTCTGCGACAGGAGGAACAGCACGCTGCTGCCCTCCGGCCCGGCCCACGCCCGCCACAGCACCACCAGCAGCGCGAGGTTCTGCGCGCCGAGGGTCACGGCACCGGCGACGGCGAGGTCGCGGACACGCCGCCGCTCGCCGGGCGGCAGGTGCCAGCCGGGGACCGGCCGCAGCCCGAGCCTGGCCACCTGGGGCACGAGGCAGCCGGCCAGCACCAGCACGCCGGCGGTGGTGCCGACCGCGAGCACCAGCAGCCCGCCGGTGCTGACCTCGGCCACGCCGGCCCCCCGCGGGCCGACGTACGCGAACAGCAGGTACGTGGCCGCGACCGTGACGCTGGACAGCAGCGGCGCGAGCACCGGCCAGGCGAACCGGCGGTGCGCCTGCAGCACGCCGGTGAGCACGATCGCCACGCCGTACAGGGGCAGCTGTGGGGCGAAGATCTGCAGCATGGTGGTGCCGGCCGCCACCTGCCCGGGACCGGGGTCGGTGGCGATGAGCTGGATGACGGGGCGGGCCGCCAGCGCGAGTGCCGCCGCCAGCGGCACCAGGGCGGCCAGCACCCAGGCGAGCAGGACCGAGGCGGTGCGCGCCACCGCGTTCCGGTCACCGGCGACGATCGCCGGCGCCAGCAGCGGCACGACCAGGCTGGACAGCGCCCCGCCGGCCACGATCTCGAAGATGATGTTGGGAATGGTGTTGGCCACCACGTACGTGTCGCCCAGGTCGGTGTCGCCGACCGCCCAGGCGAACACCATGGTGCGGCCGAAGCCGGCCACGCGGGACACGACGGTGAGGACGGCGATCAGCGCGGCCGCGCCGGCGATCCGGTGAGGGCGCACCCGGTCAGTCACCATCGGCGTCCGGCCGCCGGCCGAGGTGGTCCAGCTCCCGCAGCACCGGGGTGCGGGCGATCACGCGGGTGAAGCTGATCTTCTCACTGGCCGCGGTGAGCGCGGCGATGACCGCCAGCGCGGCGGCACGTCCGGCGGTGCCGGTGCGGGCCGCCAACGCGAGCCCGAGCAGCGCACCCAACGCGTTGGCGCCGCTGTCGCCCAGCATGGTGCGTTCCGACAGGTCGTCGGGGAGCGCGCCCAGGCAGGCGCCGACCGGCCCGGCGGCGAGGCCCCCGGACGGTCCCGCGAGCAGCGGCAGCCCGGCCAGGAGCCCGGCCTTGAGTGCCCGGCCCGGGCGCAGGTCCAGCAGGTTGACCAGGTTCGCCGCGCCGGCCACGACCCCCGTACCCAGCGCCAGGTCGACGGCCGTGCGGACCCGCCCGCCCTCCGCGGTGGCGCCGCGGCGTCCGAGCAGGGCGGTGGCGACGGCACCGGCCGCCACGGCACCGACGATCTTCACGACCCCGCTGGTCACGCGGCCGCGCCGCAAGGCCCCGAGGTGTCCGTGAAAGCCCTTGGCCACCGGCCACCCGGGCCGCTGCACGGCGAGGTCGTCGTAGAGCCCGACCCCGCCGGCGCCCAGCCCGGCGACGAGCGCGGCCACCGCCGCGGCCGGCGTGGGAGCACCGGCCGCGGCGGTCAGCGTGGCCGCCGTCGCCAGCGCCGGGCCCCCGGTCAGGCTGACCGTGGCACCGCGGAAGTTGGTCCGCCGCCAGGCGGGGCCGTCCACGCCCCGCCAGGCCCGCGCCGCCACCCGGGCGGCGACCAGTCCCGCGCCGATCAGGACCAGCCGCGCGACGGCGGTCCGGCCGCGCCCGGTCACCGCAACGCCGGCAGGAGCGACTGCGCGCCGTCGCCGTCGCCGTAGTGGCCCACCTCGCCGGCGAGGTGGCGGGCGACGGCCAGCCCGGTCGCGACCTGCCCTTGCGGGGTCGATGCGTTGTCCACTGTGGAGATGACGTCGACCAGCTCCGGGTTGCCACGGATCTCGGCGACGACGTTGCCGCGGCCGGACGGACCCGCCGCCGCCACCACGACCGGACCGACCAGACTGAACTGCTCCACGGTGGTGAGCACGGCCTCGTTCTTCTCGGCCGCGTCGGTGTCGGTGAACGGCAGCGCCGCCACCACCACGATGACCTCGGCCGGGCCGGTGGGCGGCTTGTCGAACTCCAGGTAGTCCTCGGCGCTGTAGGCGGACAGGACGGCGTTGCGGTCCTTCTCGGGCACCCCGGGCGGGGAGGCGGTCGGTTCGGCACCCGGCTCGACCGGCTCCTCGCTCGTGCCCGGCAGGTCCAGCAGCACCCGTGCCAGCAGGGCGGCGGAGGTCTCCACCCCGTCGCTGTTGGCGGGCAGGTCCTCGACGTCCACGCTGGGCGGCAGCGCGTCGTGCGCGAGGTCCAGCAACTGGTTCAGGCGGTGCGCGGGCTGCACGAACCGGTCGGTCAGGCGGACCGTGCCGGTGATCTCGGCCCCGGTCAGCTCCAGCATCTCCACCAGCGCGTCGGCGTACTCGTCGGCCTCGGGCAGCACCAGCACCGTGACCCGCCGGTTGGGGAGGGTCTGGTGCAGCAGCAGGGCCGCCGCCTCGGTGGCGAACGCCTCCTCCCGCTCGGCCTCGTTCTCCAGGAAGTTCACCTGCTCCCGCAGCTGCTGGTTCGCCTGGCCGAGGGTGGTGACCTGGCTGTTGAGGGCGTCCAGCATCGGACCGTTGAGCACCGTGCTACCCAGGACCAGGCCCACCGCCAGCGACAGGAACACCGCGGTCAGCGACACCACGTGGTAACGGAAGTTGATCACGTTTCAGCCTCCGGTCGGCGGTCCTTCAGAACAGCCGCTGCAGGTGGAAGATGAGATTGTCCCACCACTCCACGACCAGACCGACGAAGGCGCGACCGGCGGTGGAGACGGCCACCGCCGAGGCCATCGCCGCGATCGCGGACAGCACCAGCAGCAGCAGCGACGACCCGGGGATCCCCTGCTGGTAGAGGCGGCTGACACCCTTGGGCTCCACCAGCTTGCCCCCGATCTTGAGCCGGGTGAGCAGCGTGGACGCCATCCCGCCGCGGCCCTTGTCGAGGAACTCCTCCAGGGTCCAGTGGGTGCCGACCGCCACGATCAGGGAGGCACCCTTCTCGTCGGCCAGCAGCAGGGCGATGTCCTCGCTGGTCGCCGCCGCGGGGAGCACCTTGGCCGGTACACCCAGCCGCTGCACCCGCTCCAGCCCGGGGGCGCGGCCGTCCGGGTAGGCGTGCACGACCACCTCCGCGCCGCAGCGCAGCACGTCGTCGGTGACCGAGTCCATGTCGCCGACGATCAGGTCGGGGGTGTAGCCGGCCTCCACCAGCGCGTCGGCGCCGCCGTCCACTCCCACCAGCACCGGCTTGAACTCCCGGATGTACGGCCGGAGCACGTCCAGGTCGGCCTGGTAGTCGTAGCCGCGCACGACGATGAGACAGTGACGCCCGGCGATCTCGGTGTCGAGGTCGGGCACGCCGACGCCGTCCAGCAGCAGGCTCCGCTCGCGCTTGAGGTACTCCATGGTGTTGGCGGCGAACGCCTCCAGGGCGTCCGACAGCCCCTCGCGTGCCTTCGCCAGGGCCGCTGCGATCCGCTCCGGGTCCTGCCGGACGCCCTTGGCGACGAGGTTGTCGCCCACGTACACCGCGTCGTCGTCGATGCGCACCTGGACGCCGTCCCGCAGCACCTGGAACAGCTCCTCGCCCAGGTCGTCGATGAGGGGGATGCCGGCGCGCACGAGCACCTCCGGACCGGCGTTGGGGTAGCGGCCGGAGATGGAGGGACGGGCGTTGAGCACCGCGGCGACGCCCGCCGCGACCAGCGCCTCGGCCGCGACCCGGTCCAGATCGAGGTGGTCGATGACCGCGATCTCCCCCGGCCGCAACCGGCCGACCAGGCGCTTGGTGCGACGGTCCAGCCGCACGGTGCCGGTCAGGACACCCGGCTCTGAGCTGCGGGTACGGCGTAGGGACGGTAGGCGCATCACCGTCATCCTGGCACGGCCGTGCGACGGTGTCTGCTGGTGTCCCCCGATATCCCTCCGTTACCGGCGAAATGCCCGCAGACCACCCCAGACCGCCGCTAGGGGCGCGCCCTCACCGACGACCCACGGAGGGCGGTCCCACCGGCCCGGTCGCGCACCGACCCGCGGTCCGCTGCCCGCGAGGGCGCCCCGCCCCCTGCCCGAGGCGGCGATGTCCACAGCCGCGGTGTGCGGTGACCGGGGTGCGGTGACGCCGGTGTCCGCCGCGCGGGCGCCGCGTCCTGACCCGCGGGCCGCCCCGCTCCCGTACCGCGTACGCCGTGTCCCGCGTCGCGGCCGCCGCGTCCTCCTGTGCGGACCGGCCGGCCCCCGCGCCGCGCCCGCCCGGCCGTACCCGACGGCCGCGGAGCCGGTTAGCGAACCGCCGGCTACACCCGACCGGCGGCCTTCTCGCGGCCGGCGACCGCGAGCAGCTCCTCGGCGTGTGCGATGCCCAGGTCCGAATCGGGCAGGCCGGCGAGCATCCGCGCCAGTTCCCGTGCCCGGTCGGTCGCCTCGACCACGCGCACACCGCTGGTGGTCACCGCGCCTCCCGGGTCCTTGGCCACGACCAGGTGGTGGTCGGCGAACGCGGCCACCTGGGGCAGGTGGGTGACGACCAGCACCTGGTGGTTGCGGGCCAGGCGGGCGAGCCGGCGGCCGACCTCCACCGCGGCGCGGCCGCCCACTCCCGCATCCACCTCGTCGAAGACCAGCGTGGGCGGCCCACCGGCGCCGGCGAAGACCACCTCGATGGCGAGCATCACCCGTGACAGCTCGCCGCCGGAGGCGCCCTTCTGCAGCGGCAGCGCCGGCGCGCCCGGATGGGCGACCAGGCGCAGCTCCACCTCGTCCACGCCGTCGGGACCGGCACCGACCTCCTGTCCGCCGACGACCAGGGCCGCCTCACCCCGCGCCACCGGACGGGGCTCCACCGCGACCTCGACCCGGGCGTGGGGCATCGCCAAGCCGGCCAGCTCCGCGCTGACTCCGGCGGCGAACGCCTCCGCCGCCTCGCGGCGGGCGGCGCTGATCCGGGCGGCCAGCGCCGCCACCTCCCCGGCCAGCCTGGCCACCTCAGCCTCCAGCTCGCCCAGCAGCCGGTCGTCCGGGTCGAGCTCGGCCAGCCGCTCGCGCGCCCGCTGCGCCCAGGCGATCACCCCGTCGGTGTCCTCGGCGTACTTGCGGGTCAGCGTCCGCAGGGCCGCGCGCCGCTCGTAGATGGCCGCCAACCGGTCCGGGTCGGCGTCCAGGCTGTCCAGGTAGCTGCGCAGCTCGGCGGCGACGTCGGTCACCTGCGCCACGGCGGCCTCCAGCCGCTCGGCCAGCTCCGCCAGGCGCGGGTCGACGCCCGCCTGGGCCTCCAGCGTGCGACGGGCGGTCCCGAGCAGAGTGGTCGCGTCCTGCGCGTCGTCGCCTCCGGCGATGGCCTGGTAGGCCGTGGCGGCGGCCGTGCGCAGGCCCTCGGCGTGCTCCAGCCGCTGCGCCTCCGCCCTCAGTGCCTCGTCCTCGCCCGGCTGCGGGTCGACCCGTTCCACCTCCGCCAGGCCCAGCCGCAGCAGCTCCGCCTCCTGACGCCGGGCCTGGGCGCTGCGGCGCCGCTCCTCCAGCCGGTCACTGGCCGCGCGCCACTGCCCGTACACCTCGCGGTAGGCGGCCAGGAGCTTCTCGTGCTCCGGGCCGGCGAACCGGTCCAGCGCCGCCCGCTGCTCCGCCGGACGCAGCAACCGCAGTTGGTCGGACTGCCCGTGGACGGCGACCGCCTGCTCGCCGATCTCGCTCAACACGGAGACCGGCACGGAGCGTCCGCCGACGTGGGCCCGCGAGCGCCCCTCGCTCGTGACCACCCGGCTGAGCAGCACCGTCCCGTCCGGCTCCACGTCGGCGCCGGCCTCGGCCACCCGGGCGTGCACCGCCTCCGCCGCGGCACCGGCCAGCCGGAGGCGGCCCTCCACCACGGCCCGACCGGCGTCGGCACGCACCCGGGCGGCGTCGGCCCGCCCACCGAACAGCAGACCCAGGCCGGTGACCACCATCGTCTTGCCTGCGCCGGTCTCGCCGGTGATCACGTTCATCCCGGCGGTCAAGGGCAACGTGGTGTCGTCGATGACCCCCAGGCCGGTGATGCGCAGCTCCTCCAGCACAGATCCCGACCCTAACCATGGCCGGCGACATCTGGCTAGCGTGCACGCCGCGGCTGTGGGCACGGTCCGCGCGTACCGCCGGGCCGTCCACGGCCGGTGGCGGGACCGGGCCGACCGTCCACCCCGGGGTGTCGCCCGCACCGCGCGGGCACCGCTCCCCGGGTCACCCGGAGTTGTGCCGCCAGCCCTCCACCGGCAGGCCGAACTTGGCCACCAGGCGTTCGGTGAACGAGCGCGGGTCGAGGCGGACCACCCGGACCGGGCGGGTGCCCCTGCGGACGGTCACGCGCGCCGACGGTGGCAGGTCGAACGTGCGGCGACCGTCGCAGGTCAGCACCGCCATCGGCGCGTACGGGTCGACCGCGATGACCACCGTGGAGGTCGGCGCGGTGACCAGCGGCCGGCTGAACAGGGCGTGCGCGCTGATGGGGACCACCAGCAGCGCCGCCACCTCGGGCCACACCACCGGACCGCCGGCGGAGAACGCGTACGCGGTGGACCCGGTCGGGGTCGCGCAGATCACCCCGTCGCAGCCGTACCGCGACAGCGGCCGGCCGTCCACCTCCACCCGTAGCTCGAGCATCCGCTCCCGCCGGCCCTTCTCGACGGTGATCTCGTTGAGCGCCCACGACCGCGCCACCGTCCTGCCGTCGACCTCGGCCGTCACGTCGACGGTCATCCGTTCCTCCACGGTGTAACGGCGCGCCACGACGTTGGCCACGGCCTGGTCGAGGTTGTCCACCTCGGCCTCGGCCAGGAAGCCGACCCGGCCGAGGTTGATGCCCAGCAGCGGTACGCCGACGGGCCGGGCGAGCTCGGCGGCGCGCAGCAGGGTGCCGTCCCCGCCGAGCGCGATGACGATCTCCGCGCCCTCGGCCGCGCCCGCACCGGCGGCGGCCGTCACCCCCGGCAGGTCGAGGCCGGCCATCTCGTCGGCGACGACCCGCACCGTGAAGCCGGCCGCGATCAGGTCCCGCGCCACCGCCCGAGCGTGCTGGGTGCTGTCCCGCCGGCCGGTGTGGGTCACCAGCAGCGCGCAGCGCGTCACGTCGACACCTCGGCCCCGCTGGCGGCGGCGCGCACCCGGTCCGGATCCACCGGGGGCGCGTCGCGGCGCAACCACAGGAAGATCTCGACGTTGCCGGCCGGCCCGGGCAGTGGGCTGGCCACCACCCCGGCCACGCCCAGGCCCAGTGCCTCGGCAGCGGCGGCGACGCCGAGCACCGCCTCGGCCCTGAGTGCCGGGTCGCGCACCACCCCGCCGGCGCCGACCCGGTCACGGCCCACCTCGAACTGCGGCTTGACCAGCAGC
The DNA here is from genome assembly GCA_047459215.1 of Micromonosporaceae bacterium. Classification (GTDB taxonomy): domain Bacteria; phylum Actinomycetota; class Actinomycetes; order Mycobacteriales; family Micromonosporaceae; genus Natronosporangium. The sequence goes on from VSBZ01000109.1 coordinate 8,005, forward strand.
AGGAGGTCACCGTCGGGCACGGTGCAGGCGACCAGCGCGGGAAGGACCAGCCGCAGGGAGATGAACGACAGGTCCGCCACGGTGAGGTCGACCTTGCCGCCGATGAGGTCCGGGGTCAGGTCGCGGACGTTGGTGCGCTCCAGGACCCGCACCCGCGGGTCGGTCCGTAGCGACCAGGCGAGCTGCCCGTAGCCGACGTCCACGGCCACCACCTCGGCCGCGCCGGCCCGCAGCAGGACGTCGGTGAAGCCGCCGGTGGACGCGCCGGCGTCCAGGCACCGGCGGCCCGCGACGGCCGGCCCGGTGGGGCCGAGCCGCTCCAGGGCGCCGGCCAGCTTGTCACCGCCGCGCGACACGTATCCCGGCCCGGTCGAGGTCACGGTGACCGGGTCGGCCGGGTCGACCTGGGTGGCGGGCTTGGTGGCGGGCACTCCCCGCACCTTGACCAGGCCGGCGGCCACGAGTTCCGCCGCGTGCGCCCGCGAGCGGGCCAGGCGCCGGCGCACCAGCTCGGCGTCGAGGCGGACGCGTCGTGCCATGGTGGAACCGTTCAGCCCTCGTCGATGTTCAGCCCTCGTCGATGCTGGCGAGGGTCTCCTCCAGGACGCGGTGGAGGGCCTGGTACGCGGGGATCTGGTCGGCCGGTTCCGCGTCGGCGACCCGCGCCAGCTCGCGCAGTGCCGCGTCCACCGCAGGGTGCCCGGTCACCGGCGGTTCGGGATCCGGGCGTGCCGCGGGACCGGTGGCGTCCGGCGACGGGTCGCCGGACGGTGGCGGCCCGTCCGGCCGGTCGCCGGCCGGCGCGCCGGCGGACACCGGATCCCGCGCGTCCGACGGCCGGTCTGCCGTCGACGGCCCGGACGCCTCCGACGGCCCCGCCTCCGCCGGCCCGGAGGCGGCCAGCGGCTGGGAGACGGTCAACGGCTGGGAGACGGCCGGCGGCGAGACGGTCGACGGCTCGGACGTGCCCGGCGGCCCGTCGGGCAGCGCGGTGACGGCGTCGGGTCCGGTGACGGCCGCCGGGTCGGACGCGGGCGACCGGTCGGCGTGTCCGCCCGACGTCATGCCTGCTCCCGGGACGTACCGCGGGTGCGCCCGGCCGCCTTCTTCGCCGCCGGCGCCCTTCTCGTCGCCGTCTTCGTCGCCTTCTTCGCCGCCGCCTTCCTCGCCGGCGCCTTCGCCGCGGTCTCGGCGGCGTGCGGTGCCTGGGTGCCGGGCGCCTGTGGCGCCGCCGGCGCCGCGGCCGACAGCCCGGCGGCACGCATCTCGCGCTCCAGCCGGTGCACCCGCTCCTCCAGCCCTCGCACCTCGTCGGCGGTGGCCAGACCCACCGCGCCGAGCGCCCGCTCCAGCTCGTACCGGACCAGTTTCGCCAGGGCCTCGCGGTTCGCCCGGCCGGCCGCGAGCAGCTCCTCGGCCATGGTCTGCAGCTGCGAGGCGGTGGCACCGCCCCGCCCGATCAGGTCACGCGCGATCTGCTCGGCCTTCCGGCGGGACGCCTGGGTCAGCCCCATCGCCACCTCCAGGTAGGCCCGCCACGCGTCGTACATGCGCCCCCCTCGGGTCCGGTCCGTTGTGCGGATCCCACGCTACCGGGCCGGGCGCGGGACGCGCCCGCACACCAGCCCCTGCCGCCGGCCGGCGCCGCCCGGCGGCTGGGCCGTGCGGACCCTCGTACGGTACGGTGCGGGACGCTGGGACGGGGACAGGAGACCGACGTGGCGAGCGTGGAGGAGTGCCGCGCGGCGTTGGACCGGCTGGCCGCCGCGCTTCGGGACAACGCCGAGGAGGTACGCCGCAGGGCGGCGGTCGACCGGACCGTGGTGTGCCGGGTGACCGACCTCGGGATCGCCTTCCGCGGCCGGCTGCGTCACGGCGAGCTGGTGGACGTGGCCGAAGAGGACGACCCCGACGCCCGGATCGTGTTGTCGGCCACGAGCGACGACTTCATCGCGCTGGTGGACGGCAAGCTCGACGTCCTCCGGGCACTGGCCACCCGCAGGTTGTCGGTGAGCGCCAGCCCGCTGGACCTGCTGAAGCTGCGCTCCCTGCTGTGACCCGACCCGGCTCACGCGCCAGTGGGTCGCCGACGGTGTCGCGCCCGAGGCCCTACTGGTCGGGGCGACGCGCGACGAACACCATCTCGCGGCCGGGCCGGTCGGGCGCGTCGCGTACGTCGTCCACGGCGAAACCGGCGGCCCTCAGCGAGGCGGTCACCTCGTGGCGGCTGCGAAAGCGCAGGGTCGGGTCCGACGTCGGGCGTGCCCCGTCGGAGTGGAAGACGAAAGTCCAGCGGAACGAGACCAGCTGGCCACTGAGGTCGAGCACCTCGACCCACGTCTCGACGTCGCCGACACCGGGGATGGCCACGCGCCGGTGTGACCGCTCGCGGTTCCAGAGCCACGCCTTCGCCGCCGGGTCACGGGTCTCGAAGACCAGGCGTCCGCCGAGACGCAGCGCCGCACGTACGGCCCGTAGTGTGGCGTCCCAGTCCTGGTCGGTCAGGGAGACCTGGGCGACGTTGCCGGTCATCGTGGCGAGATCCACGTTGAGCGGGGGCAGGTCCGTCGCGTAGCCGTGGATCCACCGCACCCGGTCCGCACCGGGCTTGGCGCGTGCCACCTCGAGTGAGGCGGCCGCAGGGTCCACCGCGGTCACGGCCACGCCGCGGTCGGCGAGCAGGCAGGCGAAGGTGCCGGTGCCGCAGCCGATGTCGAGGACGCTTCGCGCGCCGAACTCGTCGACCATGGCCACGTACGCGTCCAGGTCGCTGCGGTCCGGGTCCAGCGGGTCGTAGACCGCGGCGAGCCTTCGGTCCGCGAAGACCGGGTCAACCACGGGCCCAGCCTAGGTGGCGCGCACGGAGTGGCGCGGCGTCACCGGTACGGTCACCGTCGCCGTCACCGCACGGGTCCCTCCCCACCGGCGAGCAGGCCGCCACGCCCACCGCCGATCTCCGCACGACGACCCGAACCGGCCTGGTGGGGACGCGGGAGCCGCGGTCGCCGCCGTGACCCGTCCGGCGCCGGCGCAACCGTCAGGCGACACCCGGGTGAGGGGCCAGCAGCCCGGTCAGATCCGGCGCCACGTAGGTCGGCCGCCGGTCGGGCGGCCGGACGTCCACCTGGTCGCGGGTGGCGACCCCGGTCAGGACCAGCAGGCTGTCCAGACCGGCCTGCACGGCACCGTCGACGTCGGTGTCCAGGCGGTCGCCGACGACGAGAACCCGCCCGGAGCCACCGTGGCGTGCCGCCGCCTCGAAGAACGCCGGGTCCGGCTTGCCCGCCACCACGTCGGGTCCGCGGCCGAGCGCGTGCCGCACCGCGGCGACCAGCGCGCCGTTGCCGGGCAGTGGCCCGCGCGGGCTGGGTAGCGTCGCGTCGGTGTTGGTGGCCACCCAGACCGCGCCCCGGCGTACGGCCACACACACCTCGGCCAGGTCGCGCCAGCCGACGTCGGGTGCGTACCCCTGCACCACCGCCGCGGGCGGGCCGTCCTCGGCGACGTCGCGGACGGGTCGCAGCCCGGCCCGGCGTACCTCGGCCGCCAGCGCCTCGCTCCCCACCACCAGCACCGTCGAGTGCGGTGGTAGCGTCCGCGCCAGCCGCTCGGCGGCCACCATCGCCGAGGTCAGCACCTCCGCGGGGTCGGCGGGGATGCCCAGGCGCGACAGCAGGTCCGCGACGGCCACCGGGTCGCGGGAGGCGTTGTTGGTCGCGTACCGGACCACGATGCCCGCCTCACGCAGCGCCGTGACCGTCTCGACCGCACCCGGCACCGCCTCCTCGCCGAGGTAGACCACCCCGTCAAGGTCGAGCACCACCACGTCGTACGCGTCGGCGAGCCGGCCCGTCCCGCCGGCCACCCGTGGCGGCGAGGCCACCTCGACCGCTCCCGCCGACGGCGCCTCCCGGAGCGCCCGCGGGACCGGGTACGCCGACGCCGGGCGGTCGTCGCCGGCCTGTCCGGCGGGGTCCCCCTCCCCACCGGGGTTCTCCTCGGGGACGGGGTCGTCCTCGCCAGCGGGGTTCTGCTTCGGGGCGGGGTTGTGCTCCCCAGCGGGCTTCTCCTCGGGGACGGGGTCGTCCTCCCCGACGGGGTTCTCCCGCGCGGCGGAGGCCTCGTTCCCACGGGGACCGGCCTCCCCGACGGGGCCCTGCCGCCGGGGGCGGTCCGCCTCCCCCGTCGGGTTCTCCGGACCGGCCGGGTCCTCCTGCCCGGCGGGCTTCCCCTCACCGACCGCATCCGCCTCGCCCGCGCGGCTCTCCTTACGGCCGTCGTGCTCCGCGCGGGCGGGGTCCTCCGCCCCGGCGCGGTCCTCGTCCGGCGCGGGGTCCGGGTGGCCGTCGTCCTCCGCCTCCTCCATGACCACGCCGTCGAGCTCGAGAAGGCGCTCCGCGGCGTCGGTCATGGCCTCCTCGTCGGCGTCCACGGCCCGGGCGAACCACTCCCGGGCCTCCCTCACCCGGCCTGCGGCCAGGAGGGCGTCCGCGTACGCGTACCGCAGCCGCGCCGCCCACGGGCCCGGCCTGGTCAGCTCGGGCACCTGCAGCATGGCCACCGCGGCCGGGAGCTGCCCCAGGTCCCGCCTGGCACCGGCGGCCACGATCAGCAGCTCGACCGCTTCCGCCGTGGTCAGCCGGTCGCGTGGTGTCGAGCGGTACAGGTCGATGGCCCGCTCGGGGCGTCCGAGCGCCCGCTCGCTGTCGGCCACCACCGCGGCGTGGGTGAACCGGCCGGTGATCCGCTGATAGGCACGCAGCTCGGTGATCGCGGTGCGCCAGTCCTCCGCGTGGTAGGCAGCGATGCCCACCGCCTCCCGCACCGCGCCGACCCGCGGCGCGAGCCGGCGCGCCGCCATCGCGTGCGCCAGGGCCGCGGACGGGTCCTCGTCCAGCAGCCGGCCGGCGGCGACGAGGTGCCGGGCGACCCGGTCGGCCGTCGGTCGGGGCAGCAACCGCAGCTCGTCCCGCACCGAGCGGTCCAGGTCCTCCGGCCGCGCGTCCGGCGGAGGTTCGGGCGACTCCGGCCGGCCAGCGGCGGCGGGGCGCCGGCG
>VSBZ01000110.1:0-12929 GCA_047459215.1 Micromonosporaceae bacterium
GAGCTGGACCGGCTGGGCGCCGCGGGGAGCGGCACCCGAGGAGGCGCCTAGGTGCCGCGGGGGAAGGCACGGATCAGGGTTCGGGGATGGGGTTCGGCGATGACGGAAGAACATACCAGGACTCTGACTTGCTACCCGATCCCTTGGAGCGGACATGCTGAGTAGCCCGGGCGCTAAGGCTCCACGTCATCGGGTAGAAGCAGCGCTGGGCGGACCTGCGCACGTGGAGGCCTCGGCCGGCGGCGGGTCACCGCCGGCCGGCGGCGGCTCCGGCCCGGGTCGGCCGGGTACCGGCGGCCCGGGACGGAGCCCGGCCGGTCTCCCGCACCGGCGCCAGCAGCAGGGCCGCGAGCGCCACCTCGGCGGCGGTGAGGACCGCCGCGGCGGGCAGGGGAAGGTGGGCGTACGGCGGGGCGCCCAGCACCGCGCCGACCGCCCACGCGACCGGCCCCAGCCCGGCGACCGCCGCCCCCGCGCCGCGCACCACCCGGCCGGCACCGGCGTGGACGGCGACCGCCAGCAGCCCGAACGCCGCGCCGGCGAGCACGTGGTGGACCCCGCGCGCCGTCGACTGCGGCCACTCCACGAACGCCGCGGCCAGGTGACCCAGCTCCACCGCCACGGCCAGTACGGCGGCCACCGCCGGCGGTGCGGCCGGCAGGACCGGGCGCGGCCGTCGCTGGTGCGGGACCTGCCGTCGCTGGCGCGGGATTCTCGGCGCGGACCGGCCTTCCAGCCGGGCGGTGTACGACCGGGTGGCGGTGGCGCGGCGGCGGTTGCTCATACGACTTCCAGGTTCGCCATCATGCCGGCGTCGGCGTGCTCGAGGTTGTGGCAGTGGAACACGTACCTGCCGCGGTAGCCGGTGAAGGTGACGGCGAGCCGTACCCCGCCCTGCGGCACGAAGATGGTGTCCTTCAGGCCGGCGTCCTGCGGGAGCGGCGGGCCACCGTCCCGGCTGATCACGCGGAAGTGCGCCAGGTGGAGGTGGACCGGATGGTCGGGGTCGGCGGTGATGTCCCAGACCTCGGTGGAGTCGAGGGCCACCTCGGCATCGATGCGACCGCCGTCGAACGGCCGGAAGTTGATCATCGCGGGCAGGCCGGTCCCCTCCGGGCCGCTGAAGAAGCTGAAGGTGCGGTCGGCGACGGCGCGCTCGGGACCCGCTGGCGGCAGGTCGCCGTCCAGCCGGTCGGGGATGCGCGCGTCGTCGCGCGCCCGCCGCACCACGTCGAAGCGCATGATGTGGCTGGTCGGGCCGATCTCGCCGAGGTTGCGCAGGTGGACGGAGGTGCCGGGCGGGTAGGCGGAGAAGTCCACGAGGATGTCGTACCGCTCTCCCGGACTGACGAGGATGTCGTCGTGCCGCACGGGCCGGTGGAGCAGGCCCAGGTCGCTGCCGATCTGGACGAGCCCGCCGCCGCCGGGCGGGGGCGGGTCCAGGTAGAGCCGGTAGCGGCGGGCGTTGCTGGCGTTGACGACCCGCAGCCGGTACAGCGCGGCGTCCACTTCGCAGTACGGCCACGCCACGCCGTTGACGGTGACCGTGTCGCCCAGCATGCCGCTGTGGTGGTACGCCAGCTCGACCCCGGGCCGGCGCAGCTCCGGGTCGACGGCGGGGTAGAACAGCGTACCGTCCTCGTTGAACGCCCGATCGGCGATCATCAACGGCAGCTCCCGCTCCCCGCGCGGCAGCGGCAGGCTGTCCTCGACGTCGTCACGGATGAACCAGAAGCCGGCCAGGCCCCGGTACTGCTGCGGGCCACTGAAGCTCATCCGGTGGTCGTGGTACCAGAGGGCGGTCGCCCGCTGGTCGTTGGGATAGACGTAGGTGCGGCTGCCGGCGACCACGCCGCCCACGGCGTACGCGGCGTCGGCGGTGACCATCGGGTCCGATGCCCAGTCGCCCTCCGCGGGGAGGACGAAGTCGGCCGGGTAGCCGTCGTGTTCGGCGGTCACGACCGCGCCGTGCAGGTGCACCACGGTCGGCACGGGCAGCTCGTTGTGGTGCGTGACCTCGACCCGCCGGCCCCGCCGGGTCTCGATCGTCGGTCCGGGAAAGGTGCCCTCGTACCCCCAGATCGGGGTCTCCACGTCGGGGCGGATGCGTTGCACGCCCGGCCGCTGGTGGATCTCGTACCGGTCGGTGTCGCCGTCGGTGGACACCGGCCGCAGCACCTCGGGGACGGGCAGCGGGACGGTGTAGGCGCCGGCGGGCGCCGGAGCGGCCGACGGGGACGGCGTCGGCCCGGCGCCCGGGGGAGTGCCACCGGCGCCGCGGCGGCTGGCCAGCGCGGCGGTCGCTCCGGGCAGGGCGACTCCCAGCGCGGCGGCCGCACTCCACCGTAGAACGTCCCGACGCGACGCCACCGGACCTCCTCATCCGGTGACATCCTCGCCTATATCGATGAGAGGCGCAACGGGCCGCGGTCGGCGGGCGGGGTGGCGGGCGGGACGGCGGGTCAGGCGCGCCGCCGGGACAGCATCCCGCGCACGTACGCCGCCTGGCCGGCGTGCGCGATGTCGTCGTCGGCGATGCTGACCAGCCTCACGCCGAGCGTCACCGGCGGGTCCCAGCGCTCGTCGACCACGCGGTCCAGGTCGTCGGGTGTCAGCCCCTGCAGGAACTCGCGGGTACGGGCCCACGTGGCGTCGAAGTACCCGAGCAGGACCTCGGGGCCGTCGGGACGGACCGACTCCATCTGGGCCCGGGTGTGCCCGTACCCGGTGTCCGCCGGGTCGGGGTCACGTCCGAAGCGGGCGGCCCAGCCGTCGGCGATCCAGACCTGGTCGGCGTCCATCAGCTCGGCGATCTGGGCGTCCTGGACCCGGGTCAGGTGCCACACCAGCCAGCCGATCGTGTTGCAGCCGGGCTCCGGGGAGGTGGCCAGCTCCTCCGCGCTCAGCCCGTCGACCGCCGCATGGACCTGCTCCGGAACCCGGCCGTACAGGTCCGTGAGGACCGCTGCGACATCCATCGCCACCTCCGTCGCCTCGGGGCCACTGACCGGCCGCGCAGCCGGGCGCCGGCCGGCACCGGCGCCGCGGCACGGCGGCCGTGCCTCCAGTCTGCGTCCCGCGACCGCCGCTCGGGAGGCGGTCGCCGGATCCGGGCCGGCGCGGGACCGGATCCGCGCGGGCCGACCGGCCGCCGCCGGCTCAGCCGGCGTCCGGCGCCGCCGCGGCGCCGTCCCCGGTCCCCTCCCGCCTCGGCGCCGGCGGGCGGTACACGTCCGGCTCGAGGTAGATCATCCGCGCGGTGGGCACGGCCGCCCGTACCTTGGCCTCGGCGGCGTCGATGGCCTTGGCGATGTCCGCGCCCTCGTCGTCGCCGTCGATGGCGATCTTCGCCGCGACCAGCAGCTCCTCCGGCCCGAGGTGGAGGGTGCGCAGGTGGATGACCCGCTGGACGCCCTCGGTCTCCAGCAACGCCCGCTCGATGGCCGCCACCTGGTGGGGCAGCGCGGCCTCCCCGATGAGCAGGCTCTTGACCTCGGTGGCGAGGACCACCGCGATCACCACCAGCAGCAGTCCGATGGCGAGCGTCCCGATGCCGTCGAAGACCGGGTTGCCGGTGAGGACGGTCAGGCCGACGCCGAACAGCGCGAACACCAGGCCCACCAGGGCGCCGGTGTCCTCCAGCAGGATCACCGGCAGCTCCGGCGCCCGGGCGTGCCGGATGAACTCCCACCAGGATTGGTCGCCGCGGGCCTTGTTGGCCTCGCGGATCGCCGTGCGCATGGCCGTGCTCTCCAGCGTGCACGCCACGGCGAGGACCGCCAGCGCGACCACCGGGGACGTCAGCTCCTCCGGATGGGTGAGCTTGTGGTAGCCCTCGTACAGCGCGTACAGCCCGCCGAGGGTGAACAGGACGATCGCGACCAGGAAGGCGTAGATGTAGCGCTCCCGGGCGTAGCCGAACGGGTGCAGCTGCGAGGGTGCCCGCCGCGCCCGCCTGCCGCCGAGCAGCAGCAGCACCTGGTTGCCCGAGTCGGCCACCGAGTGGACGCCCTCGGCCAGCATCGACGCCGAGCCGGTGATCGCCGCCGCGACGAACTTGCTCGCCGCGATCCCGAGGTTCGCCCCGAGCGCGACCACCACCGCCCTGGTGCCGCCGTCAGCCGCCAACCCGGCCCTCCTCCCGTGCCCGTCGTCCACGGCAGCCCGACGCCGCAGAGGTGACGGTACCGCGCCGTGGCGACCGGCCCGGACCGAGGCGGCGTCGACCCCGGTGACCCCCCACCGGCCGGGAGCCGTCGGCCCGGCCCGGGGCATTCAGCACGCGCACCTCATGCGGCCAGCCGGCGACCGGCGCGCGCCGGCGCGACCACGCGCCCGGGCGGCAGGCGGGCGCCTATGGTGAGGGCATGGCCACCTCGCGGGTGCTGGAGATCGCCGGCCGCGCCGTGACGATCACCAATCCCGACCGGGTGGTCTTCCCTGCCCTGGGCCGCACCAAGCTGGATCTGGTCCGCTACTACCTCGCCGTCGCCGACGGCGCGCTCCGCGGTGTGGCGGGTCGTCCCATGATCCTCAAGCGCTACTCGAAGGGCGTGGACCAGGAGGCGTTCTTCCAGAAGCGGGCACCGTCGCGCCGCCCGGACTGGGTCGAGGTGGCGGAGCTGCGGTACGCGTCCGGTCGTACCGCCGACGAGGTGGTGGTGCGGGACGCCGCTCAGCTGGCGTGGGTGGTCAACCTGGGCTGCGTCGACCTCAACCCGCACCCGGTCCGGGCGGAGGATCTCGACCACCCTGACGAGCTGCGCATCGACCTGGATCCGGTGCCGGGCGTGGACTGGCGGCAGGTGCTGGAGGTGGCGCAGGTGGCCAGGGAGGTGCTGACCGACCACGGCCTGACCGCCTGGCCCAAGACGTCGGGTTCCCGCGGCTTCCACGTCTACGCCCGGATCCGCCCACAGTGGACGTTCCCGCAGGTGCGGCTCGCCGCCCAGGCGGTCGCCCGGGAGGTGGAGCGTCGGGCTCCCGACCTGGCGACCAGCCGGTGGTGGAAGGAGGAGCGTCAGGGCATTTTCGTCGACTTCAACCAGAACGCCAAGGACCGGACGGTCGCGTCGGCGTACTCGGTGCGGCCGACCCCCGACGCCCGGGTCTCCACGCCGCTGTCGTGGGAGGAGGTGCCGGACTGCCGGCCTGAACTGTTCACGATGGACACGGTCGTGGACCGCTTCCGGAGCTCCGGCGACCCGTGGGCGGGGATGGACGACGCGGCCGGGTCGCTGGCGCCGCTGCTCGACCTGGCCGAGCGCCTGGGCCCGTCCGAGAAACCGCCGAAGGGGACCGGCCGGCGCCGGTCCACGATGCCGCTGATCGAGATCGCCCGGGCGAAGACGAAGGAGGAGGCGCTGGCGGGCCTGGAACGGTGGCGGCAGCGGCACCCGGCCGTCGCCGCCCGCCTGCAACCCGCCGACACCCTGGTGGACGCGATGCGGGGCCGCAGCTCCGTGTGGTACCGGATCCGCGTGAACCTGCAGCACGTGCCGCCGGCGGAACGCCCGCCGCAGGAGCCCCTGGAGGTCGACTACGACCCGTGGGCGAGCGTGCGGGAGCGCCGCACCGGATGAGCGCGGCTTCGGGTCACAGCCCCGCGCGGCTGGCCCAGTGGTCCTCGGCGGTCACGCCCCCGAACCGTTGGATGATCCGCGGCGCGTACCGGGCGGCGGCCTGCGCCACGCCCTGCACCGAGGCCCGCAGCTCCGCCAGGTCGCAGGTCGAGCCGACGATGGTGTGCCCCACCACGACGTCGTTGGCGGCGTCGAGCGCGAACGCGCCGAACCGGAGCAGCTCGTTGCCTCGCAGCAGGTAGTAGGTCAGCTCCGGGGTGATCCGCAGGTCGTACACCACCCCGGACCGGACCGTGACCGTCGCCTCCTCCTCGCCCCACGGGGCGACCGACACGTGCACCACCGTGTCGTCGTGCGAGCAGCTGTACGCCGGCAGCTCCGGCACCGCACGCACGGCGTCGCCGTACAGGTCCCGCAGCCACCCGCCGATCCGCTCGTAGACCTCCCGCTGCACTCCGGTGGCGAACTCCATGGCCTTCTCCTTCTCGTCGTCGGGACGTCCCGGTCCGCCCGCCGCGGAACATCGCGGCACCTCGACCGGCGGCCGGCCGAGGTTGCGTGGTTCATCACGTCCGTACCCCCGACCGCCGCGACGGGAAACCCGCCGCGGCGCGGCGGAGGGGCGCAGCCGGCCGGCGGCTAGCCTGGACACGTGGAGTACACCCGTTCGGTCACGCTGGACCTGCCGTACGCCGAGGCGGTGCCCAGGGTCAGGGAGGCCTTTCGCGAACAGGGTTTCGGCACCCTGACCGAGATCGACGTCCGTGCCACGCTGCGCGAGAAGATCGGCGCGGAGATCGAGGACTACGTGATCCTCGGCACCTGCAACCCTCACCTGGCCCACCGGGCGCTGCAGATCGACCGTAGGATCGGCGCGCTGCTGCCGTGCACGGTCGTCGTGCGGGCGCTGTCCGACGGCCGTACCCTCGTGCAGGCCCTGGACCCGGATGTCATGGCCCGCGTCACGGAGCTCCCCGAGCTGAAGCCGGTGGCCGAGGAGGCCGGTGCGCGGGTGCGGGCCGCGCTCGCCTCGCTGGCCGGCGAGTAGCCAGGAAGCCGGGGGTGGCACGGGTGACCGGCCGCGACCCTGGTGCGCGACCGCACCCGCGGGAGACCATCCGGGAGGCCTGCCAGCGGTGGGGCGAGGCCGAGGTGGTGCGCCGGTGCGTCAACATCCTGGACGGCGCGCCGCTCGGCGACGACGAGCTGGACCTGCTCGGCTACCTGGCCGCCGCACGGTCCCGCCGGGCGCCGCGCGGCGGGGCCTGGCCGGCGTGGTACCCGGTGTGGGCGCTGCGGTGCCTGCTCTACGTCTGGCGGCCGGAGGCGGCTGCCGCCGTGGTGGCGGCGACGTCCGGGGACCGGTGGCGGGTGCGGGAGATGGCGGCCAAGGTGTGCCTGGCCCGGGAGCTGGGTGAGGCGGCCGACGCTCTCGCCCGGCTGCTGGCCGACCCCGTGCCCCGGGTCCGGGTCGCCGCCGCGCGGGCGGTCGCGGCGGTGGGTGAGGCCGAGCACGCCGAGGGGCTGCGCCGGATGCTGGCCGATCCCGACCCCCGGTGCCGGACCGCCGCCCAGACCGCGTTGCGACGCCTGTCGATCCGACTCGACCGCGACCTGGAGGACCCGCGCTAGCCGGTCGGTCGCCTCGTGCGGGCGCGGCCGGTCACGCCGTGGCACGGCGGCGCGACCGGCCTGCCGGGCGACGCCTGGACCGGGTGGCGATGACGGCTTCGAGGCCGTCGAGGAGCCGCTGGAGTCCGAACTCGAAGGTCTCCTCCCAGCCGGCGGTCCACGCGTCCTCGGCCAGGGCGGCCAGGGCGGGAAACCGGCCGGAGGCCATCGCCTGCTCCAGCACGGGCAGCTGGGCCTGCCAGTACTCCTCGTCGGTGATGCCGGTCTCACGGGCGGCGTTGAGGTACTGCACGTGGCTGCGGGCCGCGCCGATGCAGTATCCGTCGATCACGCTGATCGCCATGACCTTCTCCCGGTCGCTGAGCCCGGTGCCGGCCAGCCCGGCGACCCGGTAGTCCACGCCGGCCAGGATGTTGGGGCCGAACACCGGGCGGGACAGGTTGACGACCTGCAGCAGCCAGGGGTGCTCCAGGTAGCTCCGGTACGCGGCGCGCGCACCGACCTCCAGTACGCCCCGCCAGTCCCTGCCCCGGGCCTGGGCGACCTCCTCGGCGGGGTCGCTGACCTTCTCCAGCATCAGGTCCAGCAGCTCCGCCTTGCCGGGCACGTATCGGTAGAGGGACATCGTCCCCACGCCGAGCTCGCGGGCGACGCGGCGCATCGACAGCGCTTCCAGCCCTTCGGCGTCGGCGACCGCGATGGCGGTCTCGACGATGCGGTCGAGGGTGAGGCCCGGTCGGGGCCCGCGGGTGGGCCGCTCCCGGCCCTGCCACAGCAGCCGGTTGCTGCGTGCCAGGCGGGTCCGCGTCGACTCGGACTCGGACGGGCTCATGCCTGGTCATCCTATGGGTTGCAAACTGAGTACGCCGTACGCTAAGCTGCGTACAGCGTACTCAGATTCCGGGGGGAGAAGCCAGTGCCGCGACCAGACCACGCGGTCCTCACCGAGCAACTGTCCAAGCGGTACGGCCGGACGACGGCGCTCGACGGGCTCGACCTGGCGGTGCCGTACGGGACGGTCGTCGGCCTGCTCGGTCCGAACGGGGCGGGCAAGACCACCGCGGTGCGCATCCTGGCGACCCTGATCCGGTTCGACGGCGGGCGGGCGGTGGTCGCCGGGTACGACGTGCGCGCCGAGCCGCGCCTGGTCCGTCGCCGGATCGGCCTGACCGGCCAGCACACCGCGGTCGACGACAACCTCAGCGCCCGGCAGAACCTCGTCATGTTCGGGCGGCTGTTCCACATCGGCCGGGCCGCGGCACGGCGCCGGGCCGACGAGCTGCTCGAGCAGTTCGGCCTGGCGCACGTGGCCGACAAGACGCCGAAGACCTTCTCCGGCGGCATGCGCCGACGCCTGGATCTCGCCTCCAGCATGATCCTCGCGCCGGACGTGCTGTTCCTGGACGAGCCCACCACCGGGCTCGACCCGGCCGGCCGCCGGGAGGTGTGGCAGGCCGTGAGCGACCTCGCCGCCCGGGGCACCACCGTGCTGCTGACCACCCACTACCTGGACGAGGCCGACAAGCTGTGCGACCGGATCGTCGTCCTCGACCACGGCCGCAAGCTGGCCGAGGACACCCCGGAGGGGCTGAAGCGGCGCATCGGCAACGAGCGGCTGGAGGTGGTGGCGAGCGACCCGGAGGGGCTGCCCGCCCTGGCGGAGCTGGTCGAGAAGGTGGCCGGCCGCACCGCGACCGTGGACCGGGACACCCTGTCGGTCACGGTGGCCGTCGCCGACGGCGTGGCCGCGCTGACCGCGGTCGCCGCGGAGCTGCGCAACCGGGGCGACACCGTCGCCGACCTCGGGCTGCGTCGGCCCACCCTGGACGAGGCTTTCCTGCACCTGACCGGCTCGCACACGATCACGGAGGAGGCCGCCCGATGACCGCACGGGAGCTGACACCCGCCGACGTCGACACGCTCGGCCGCCGGATCAGGTGGGCGGTCGCCGACAGCTGGACGATCGTGCAGCAGGAGCTGACCCACCTGGTCCGGCAGCCGTCGAGGTTCGCCTGGCAGCTCGGGGTCCCGATCGTCATGGTGCTGATGTTCGTCTACGTCTTCGGCAGCGCCATGGACGTCACCGGACGCGGCGCCGGCGAGGGGTACCTGGAGTTCGCCATGCCCGGGCTGTTCGCCATGACCATGGCGTTCGGGTTCATGAACACCGCGTTCGCGGTGGCGCAGGTGAAGGAGAAGGGGTTCATCGACCGGTTCCGGTCCATGCCCATGGCCTCCTCGGCGGTGGTCACCGGCCGCGGTGTCGCCGACCTCATCCAGGCCGCCGTGGACCTGGCCGTCCTGGTGGCGATCGCGCTGGTCGTGGGCTGGCGTCCCGACGGTGGCCCGGCCGCCACGCTGACGGCGTTCGCGCTGCTGCTGTGGCTGCGGCTGGCGCTCATCTTCGTCGGCATCTACCTCGGGTTGCTGGTCCGCAACACCGAGGCGGCCGGCAACCTGTTCGCCGCCGGGTTCCCGTTCGCGATGATCTCCTCGGTCTTCGCGCCCCCGCAGCTGATGCCGGGCTGGCTGGGCACGATCGCGGCCTGGAACCCGGTCTCGTCGACCGCCACCGCGATCCGGGACCTGTTCGGCCACCCGGCCCCGCCCAGCGGGTACTGGATCGAGCAGCACGCCCTGGCCGGCGCCGCCCTGTGGCCGCTGCTGATCACGGTCGTCTTCCTGCCGCTGGCGGCGTGGCGGTTCCGGCGCCTGGGCCACTGACCCGGCGCAACCCCCACGGGCCCGCGGCACGCGTGCCGGGCGCCGCACACGCGAGCCTAGCCTTTCTTGACCGACCGGTCAAGAAAGGCTAGGCTCGGTCGCGTGGTGAGGGCCAAGGAGTTCGATCCGGCGGTCGCCCTCCAGCGGGCGATGGAGCTGTTCTGGGAGCACGGCTACGAGGCGACCTCGATGGCGATGCTCACCGAACGGCTCGGGATCGGCCGCGCCAGTCTCTACGCCACCTTCGGCGACAAGCACGAGCTGTACCTGAAGGCGCTCCGGCACTACCTGGCCACCCGGGAGCCGAACCCGATCGAGCTGCTCTCCCAGCCGGGGCCCGCCCTGCCGGCGGTGCGGGCGCTGGTCGAGGCGTACGTGCAGGAGACCCTGACCGACCAGCGGCGGCGTGGGTGCCTGGTGGTCAACTCGGCGACCGAACGGGTGCCCCACGACCCGTCGGTGGCGAGGGTGGTGGAGTCCAGCTGGGACACGCTGGAGGCCGCGCTGGCCTCGGCGCTGACCAGGGCCCGGGCCCAGGGCGAGCTCGCGCCCGACAAGGATCCGCGCGCCCTGGCGCGGTTCCTGCTGGTGTTCCTGCAGGGCGTGCGGGTGCTCGGTCGGGCCGCCCCCGATCCCCAGCGCCTGCAGGACGCGGCCGCGGAGGCGCTGGCGCACGTCGAGGGGTAGGTCACCGATGTCTGCCGGTACGGCGCCTTTTCGTGTCCGTAAATTGGAACGATCGGTTCAGAAAGGGTCCGCCGCCGCCGTCGGCCTACTGGCCACGGTCCAGGTCACGCTGATCCTCGCCATCACGGTGGTCGCGATCGGGCTGCCGGCCATCGGCGAGGACCTGGGGATGCGGCCGGGCCAGCTCGCGCTCGTCAGCGCCGGCTACGGCCTGGCGTTCAGCGGGCTGCTGCTGGTCGGGGGCCGCATGGCCGACCGGTGGGGGCCGCGCCGGATGCTGAGGGCGGGGCTCGCCGGTCTCGCCGTCGCCTCGGTCACCGCCGCCGTCTCGCCGAGCTTCGTGAGCCTGCTGCTGTCCCGCCTCGGGCAGGGCGTGGGCGCGGCGCTGGCGGCTCCGGCCGCCATGGCGTTGCTGGGTGCGGTGTTCCCGGACCGCCCCCGGCATGCCCGGGCGCTGGCGTGGTGGGGCGGGCTCGCACCGCTCGGCGCCACCGCCGGGATCGTCCTGTCCGGACTCTCGGCCGGCCTGGCGTCCTGGCGGTGGGCGTTCGCCGTCCCGGCCATGGTCGGTGCCACCGCCACCGCGCTGGCCGGCCGCCTGCTCCCGACCGGAGCGGCGACCGCGCGGGCCCGGCTCGACCTGCCGGGAGCGCTGCTGTTCACGACCGGCGTGGTGAGCCTCTCCTACGCCCTGGTCACCGCCGGCGACCGCGGCTGGGCCACCGCTCCGGTCGCCACCTGCCTGATGGCCGCCGTGGCCGCGCTGGCCGGGTTCGCCGCCGTCGAGGCGGTGAGGCCGGCACCGCTGGTGCCGCCCGCGGTGCTCCGCTCACCGGGGCGGGTGACCGGCCTGGCGGTGGTCACGATGGCGGCCGCCGCGCACGCCAGCGTCGGCTTCTTCCTCGCCCTGTATCTCCAGCAGGTCCGGGGGCTGTCGCCGGTGGCGACCACCGCCGCGTTCCTCCCGTTCCTACTGCCGCTCCCGCTGGCCGGGCCGGTGGCCGGCCGGCTGCTGCGCCGCCTGCCGGCTCCGGCCGTCGCGGCGGGCGGGCTCACCACCGCGGCGGTGGGACTGCTGCTGATCGGTCGGCTGGAGGTGGACACGCCGTACGCGGGGACGCTGCTGGCCGGGCTGCTGGTCTTCCCGGCCGGGGTGGGGGCGACCTTCGCGGCCGCGACCGTGCTGGCCGTCGAGGACACCGACCGCTCGCAGGCCGGACTCGCCGGCGGGCTGGTGAACACGGCGATCGAGCTGGGGCCGGCGGTCGGGCTCGCGCTGCTCGTCAGCCTGTCGGGCGCGCGCACCGCGCGCCTGCTCGACGCCGGCTGGCCCGCGGCAGCGGCGGCCACCGGCGGATACCGCTTCGCGTTGACCACCGCCGCGGCCGTACTGGCGGCCGCGGCCGTGGTGACGGCGGGTGCGGTCGCGGCGGCCCGCCGCCGCGACCGCGTCCCACCGTCGGACCCGCACACGTCCACTTGGGGGAGGGATTCATGACCGTGCATCCGGACCGGTTCGACCGGCAGGTCGTGCTCGTCACCGGTGGCGGCTCGGGGATCGGCCGGGCGGTGGCGGTGGCCTTCGCCGCCGCCGGTGCCACGGTGGTCGTCGCCGGGCGGGATCCCGGGCGGCTGGCCGAGACCTGCAAGCAGATCGCCGACGCCGGCGGGGTCGCCGACGCCGTCCCGGTCGACGTCACCCGGCGCGACCAGGTGGCGCGGCTGGTCACCGAGGTCGTCTCGCGGCACGGCGGGCTCCACATCGGCGTCAACAACGCCGGCATCATCGGCACCCCGGCACCGGTGGCCGACCTCACCGAGGAGACCTGGGACCGGGTGCTCGCCACCAACCTGACCGGGGTGTGGCTCACGATGAAGCACGAGCTCGCCCACATGCGGGCCAGCGGCGGCGGCGTCATCGTCAACATCGCCTCGTCGGTGGGCGCGCACCTCACCCTGCCGGCCCTCGGCGCCTACGCCGCGACCAAGGCGGCGGTGAGCGCCCTGACCCGTACCGCGGCGAAGGAGTACATCCGCGACGGCATCCGGATCAACGCCGTCAGCCCCGGCCCGGTGGACACGCCGATGTCCCGCCTCCCCGGGGAGACCGACGAGGACCGGGACGCCCGCCTGGCGCAGGTGCTGCCGATCGGGCGGCCCGCCCGCACCGAGGAGATCGCCGCGGCGGTGCTGTGGCTCGCCAGCCCGGCCGCCAGCTTCGTGGTGGGTCACGACCTGGTCATCGACGGCGCCGGCACGCCCTGAGCCACGCCGCACGGCCGGTCGGTAGCAACGGGGCGTTCC
>VSBZ01000111.1:0-12874 GCA_047459215.1 Micromonosporaceae bacterium
TGACCGAGTTGACGTGGTTGATGTGGGTGTGCACGGCCAGGTTGACGCCGCGGCGCCGGGCCGTGCGGGCCACCCGCCCGAGTCCCTCCACGATGTCGGGCTGCAGCCAGTGCTGCGGCATGCCCATCAGCGCCTTGGTGGCGAGCCGTATGTCGCGGACCGTCTCGATCTCCAGCAGGCGCATGAGGTACGACTCGAGGTGCCGCCACGGGACGTTGGCCACGTCGCCGCCGGAGACCACCACGTCCCGTACGTGCGGGTGGGCCCGCAGGTACGCCAGCTGGGCCTCGTACCGGTCGGCCGGCTTGAGCGTCAGCCGCAGCTTCTTCACCGCCGGGGTGGAGTTGCCGACCAGGTCCATCCGGGTGCAGTGGCCGCAGTACTGTGGGCAGGTCGACAGCAGCTCGGCCAGCACCTTGGTGGGGTAGCGGTGGGTGAGCCCCTCGGCGACCCACATGTCGTGCTCGTGTAGGGAGTCGCGGGTGGCGTACGGGTGGCTGGGCCAGTCGGTGCGCCGGTCCGATTTCACCGGGATCATGTACCGCCGGACCGGGTCGGCGTAGAAGCTGTCGGTGTCCGGTACGGCGTGCGGCACCATCGTGTTGAGCATCTGCGGCGGCACCAGCATCGACATCGTGGCCGTGGTCTGCTGGTCGGCGACCAGGTCCTCGTAGAACCGGTCGTCGACCAGGTCACCCAGCACCGCCTTGAGCTGTGCGGCGTTCTTGACGCAGTGGGCCCGCTGCCACTGCGCCGAACGCCACTGCTCGGGCGTGACGTCGCGCCACCCCGGCAGCCGGCGCCAGTCCGGTTCGACCAGCTCGCGCCGCCGGTACACGAATGGTTGCTCCACGCCGCGCCTCCTCGGGGACTCCTCGACGACCCACCGTTGAGCCGAAGGATCTCCTTAACATAAGCTATATCGCCGAAGATCCTCAGGGCAAGGAGGGCGTCGGCGTGCAATCATCCGTCGACCTGGCGTCATCCGTGGAGTCAGCCGTCGGCCTGCACCGGGTCCGGGAACCGGCCGGCGTCCTGCCGCAGGCCGCGTGGCGGCTGGACCCCGACCCGAGGATCGGACCGGACGAGGTCCGCGTGGCCGTCGAACGGCTCAACCTGGACGCGGCCAGCTTCCGCCAGCTGCGCGACGCGCACCGCGACGACGGAGACGCGATCCGCGCCGAGGTCCTGCGGATCATCACTGAACGGGGCAAGATGCACAACCCGGTCACCGGGTCGGGCGGGATGCTCATCGGCACCGTCGACGAGGTGGGCCCCTGCTCTCCACTGGGTCTCGCCCCCGGCGACCGGATCGCCACCCTCGTGTCCCTGACCCTGACCCCGCTGGCGGTCACCGACGGCCTCGCCGACTGGGACGGCCGCAGCGAGCAGGTGCCGTGCCGGGGCCACGCCATCCTGTTCGCCCGGTCGGTCGCCGCCAAGCTGCCCGACGACCTCGACCCGCGGCTGGCCCTGGCGGTGCTGGACGTCTGCGGCGCGCCCGCGCTCACCGCCCGGGTCGTGTCCCAGCACCTGCGCCGCGACCCCGACCGCCCGCCCACCGTGGCCGTCATCGGGGGCGCGGGCAAGAGCGGCTCCCTGTCGCTGGCCGCGGCCCGTCGCAGCGGCGCCGCCCGTACTGTCGGCGTGGTGCCCACTACCGCCGAGCGCGACCGGCTGGTTGCCGCCGGCCTGGCCGACGCCGTGGCGCTCGCCGACGCGAGGGACCCGGTGGCACTGGCCCGCGCGGTCACCACCGCCCTCGGCGCTTCCGCCGACATCACCGTGGTCTGCGTCGACGTCCCCGGCTGCGAGCACGGCGCCGTGCTGTCCACCGCCGACGGCGGTACGGTGATCTTCTTCTCCATGAGCACCTCGTTCACCGCCGCCGCGCTCGGCGCCGAGGGCCTGGCCGCCGACGTGACCATGCTCATCGGCAACGGGTACGTGCCCGGCCACGCCGACTACGCCCTGCAGCTGGTCCGCGACGTGCCGGCACTCCGGTCTCTGTTCGCGGCGCGGCTTTCGGCAGACTGACAGGCATGGCCACACCGACCACGCTCTACCGCGGCGGCCGGATCCACACGCCGGCCGACCCGAACGCCACGGCCCTGCTGGTCACCGGCGACAGCGTCGGGTGGGTCGGCCCCGACGCCGACGCGCCGCGTGCCGACCGCACCGTCGACCTGGCCGGGTGCCTGGTCACCCCGGCGTTCGTCGACGCGCACGTCCACCTGACCGACACCGGGCTGGCGCACACCGGCCTGGACCTGTCCGGCGTCAGGTCGGCCGGCGAGCTGCTGGACGCCGTCGCCGAAGCGGCCCGCCACGCCCTGCCCGACGCGGTGCTGCTGGGCCACGGCTGGGACGAGTCGACCTGGTCGGACCCGACCCTGCCGGACGCCGACGCGCTGGACCGGGCCGCCGGCGGACGGCTCGCGTACCTGTCGCAGGCGAGCATGCACTCCGCGCTGTGCTCCCGTGCGCTGCTGGCCGCCGCCCCCGACGCGGCCGGCGCGGCCGGGTACGACCCCAGCGGGTGGGTCCGCCGCGACGCGCACCACGCGGTCCGGTCGGTCGCCCTCGGGTCGGTGAAGGCCACCCAGCGGGCCGAGCTGCAGCGGGCGGCGCTGCGGCTGGCCGCCTCCCGCGGCGTGGCGGCGGTGCACGAGTGCGGCGGGCCGCAGATCTCCTCCGAGGAGGACTTCACCAGCGCGCTGGCCCTGTCCGGCGACGGGCTGCCGGAGGTGTACGGCTACTGGGGGGAGCTGTTCGGCGCCGACCGGGCCCGGCAGCCGGGCGCCGTCGGCGCCGGCGGGGACCTGTTCGCCGACGGGGCACTGGGCGCCCGTACCGCCCACCTGCGCGACCCGTACCTCGACGGCGGCAACGGCCACGGCTACCTGACCGCCGAGCAGGTGCGCGACCACCTGCTGCAGTGCCACGAGCACCAGCTGTCCGGCGGCTTCCACGCCATCGGCGACGCCGCGATCGCCACCGTGCTGGCCGGGTTCGGTGCCGTCGCGGAGAAGCTCGGCGCCGAGCGGCTGCGCGCCGCCCGCCACCGCGTCGAGCACGCCGAGCTCGTCGACCGGCAGATGGTCGCACGGTTCGTCGAGTACGGCATCGTGGCCAGCATGCAGCCGGCCTTCGACCGGCTGTGGGGAGGCGAGCACCAGATGTACGCGCAGCGGATCGGCCCGCAGCGCTCGCTGGCCGCCAACCCGTTCGGCGCCATGCACTCCGTCGGCGTCGCCCTGGCCTTCGGTTCGGACACGCCGGTCACCCCGGTGGACCCCTGGGGCGCGGTGCTGGCGGCGGCCTACCATCACAACCCCGCGTACCGGATGTCGGTGCGCGCGGCGTTCGCCGCGCACACCCGCGGCGGCTGGCGCGCGGTGGGCCAGGACCGGCACGGGGTGCTGGTCCCCGGGGCGCCGGCGACCTTCGCGGTGTGGCACACTCCGGCCGGTCGGGACGGCACCCTGCCGGTGCTGGTCGAGCCCGAGGTGGCGGCGAGGGCGGCCGCGCGGCCGGGCCCGCCGCCGGCGGCGGAGCCACCGGTGTGCCGCCGGACGGTCCTGCGCGGAATGGTGATCTTCGATGCCGAGGGAGAGGCCGACGGGGAGGTGGCGGCATCGTGAGCGACGCCGGTGAGGAGAGCGGCCGGCGGATGCTGGACCTGGATCCGGAGCTGGTCCGCTGGGCGAGGGCGCTGGCCCGCCGGGCCGGGGAACCCGTGGTGGAGATGGCCCGCTGCCACACCACCGTGTCGGTGGAGCGGGCGGTGCTGCGGCTGGCCGGGATGACCGGGGCGGACACCGACGGCATCCCCTGGGTCAACCGGCTGGTCGACGCGGTCGTGGCCGAGGTCGGGCTCTCGCACGGGGTGGCGCTGCCGGTCTTCGACGCGCTGCAGCGCGAGTGGGGGCAGGTCGCCACCGCCGACGTCCCGGCCGCGCTGGTCCGGCTGGCGCAGAAGGCCGCCGACGGCTCGGTGCGCTTCGACGTCCCGGAAGGCCGCTTCGCGCAGGCCGCCGCCCGGGCCGCCCGGCGGGCGGTGGCGGTCGGCATCCGTACCATCGACCGGCGCCGCGCCGAGCGCGCCCGCATGATCAAGCGGTACGGCGACCCGAAGCAACGGCCGTGGCTGTACCTGATCGTGGCCACCGGCGACATCTACGAGGACATCCGGCAGGCGCAGGCGGCCGCGCGGGCCGGTGCCGACGTCATCGCGGTCATCCGGTCCACCGGGCAGTCGCTGCTGGACTACGTGCCGGAGGGCGCCACCCGCGAGGGGTACGCCGGCACGTACGCCACCGGGGAGAACTTCCGGCTCATGCGCGCCGCGCTGGACGAGGTCAGCGCCGAGGTCGGCCGGTACATCCGGCTGACCAACTACGCCTCGGGGCTGTGCATGCCGGAGATGGCGGTCCTGGCCGGGCTCGAGCGGCTGGACATGATGCTCAACGACTCGATGTACGGCATCCTGTTCCGGGACATCAACCCCATCCGTACCTTCGTCGACCAGCGCTTCTCCCGGCAGATCCACGCCCGCGCCGGCATCATCATCAACACCGGCGAGGACAACTACCTCACCACCGCCGACGCGGTCGAGCACGCCCACACGGTGACCGTCTCGCAGCTGCTCAACGAGTACTTCGCCCACGAGGCGGGGATCCCCGACAGCCAGCTCGGCCTCGGGCACGCCTTCGAGATCGACCCCGACCTGCCCGAGTCGTTCCGGCTGGAGCTGGCGCACGCGCTGCTGGCCCGGGAGCTGTTCCCGAACGTGCCGCTGAAGTGGATGCCGCCGACCAGGCACATGACCGGGGACATCTTCCACGGCAACCTGCTGGACGGGTTCTTCAACCTGGCCGGCATGATGACCCGCCAGGACATCCTGCTGGTGGGCATGATGACCGAGGCGGTGGTCACCCCGTGGCTGTCCGACCGGGACGTCGCGCTGCGCAACGTCCGGTACGTGCGGGAGGCCGCCGGACGGTTGTACGAGGACTTCGTGCCCGCTCCCGGCGGGTTCATCCAGCGGCGCGCCCAGCAGGTGCTCGCCGAGGCGGTCAGCCTGCTGGAGAGCATCGTCGCCACCCGCGGCGACGAGTCGACCAACCTGGACTACCTGACCGGCCCGGGGGTCGGGCCGCCCATCCCGACCGGCGGCCTGCTGGCCGCCATCGCCGAGGGCACGTTCGGACTCATGCGCCGGCCGCCCGACCGCGGCAAGGGGCTGTCCGGCGTGGCCCGCCACGCCGAGGACTACTACAACCCCGTGACCGACATCCTGTCGGCGACGCTGACCCCTGCGGATGGACCACACCATGGACCCTGACGCGAACCCCTCCACCCCCGCCCGGCGGGCGGTCGACACGATCGGGGACATCCGATGAGCACACCGACCGACAAGACGATCATCCGCCCGTACGGCGACACCACCGGCGACGGGATGGTGCAGCTGTCGTTCACCCTGCCGGTCGCCCACGACGACCCGCGCGCCGAGGGTGCGGCCCGGCAGCTGGTCGGCAAGATGGGCATCGACCCGGCCATGATCGTCCACTCCCGCCCGGTCGGGGACGGGTTCACGTTCTTCATCGTCTACGGGCGGGTCAACCACCTGGTCGACCTGTCGAAGGTCGAGGTGGTCGAGCGGGAGTTCCCGCTGCTGAGCCCCGCGGAGATCAACGCCGCGGTCCGTCGTGGACTGCGCCGCAAGCTGTCGGTGGTCGGCGCCTGCATCGGCACCGACGCCCACACCGTCGGCATCGACGCGATCCTCAACCTCAAGGGCATCGCGGGGGAGAAGGGGCTGGAGTACTACCGGGAGTTCAAGGTGACCAACCTCGGCGCGCAGGTGAGCGTGCCGGAGCTGGTCGCGGCCGCCCGGGCCGAGCACGCCGACGCGGTCCTGGTCTCCCAGGTCGTCACCCAGCGCGACGCGCACATACGCAACGTCCGCGAGGTGGCCGCCGCGTTCCGCGCCGAGTTCGGCGACGACCGGCCGCTGCTGGTCGTCGGCGGTCCGCGGTTCGACGAGCGCAGCGCCGCCGACCTCGGCGTGGACCGGGTCTTCGGCCGCGGCACCAGCCCTCGCGAGGTCGCCAGCTACCTGGTCTACGCCCTGTGCTCGGGCGAGCCGGGGTCCGGGACGCCCCGCCCGGGCAGGCAGGCTTCCGGTTCGCCGGGCCCGCGGAAAGCGGGTACGGCCACGCCGACGGCCGCGGGGAAGGTGGCGGCGTGAGCACCGACCCGCGCCTGGGCGTGACGGTCACCCACCGGCGCTACGTCCCCTACTCGCACGCCCACTACGCCGGCAACCTGGTCGACGGCGCGTACGCGCTGGGGCTGTTCGGCGACGTCGCCACCGAGATCTGCATCCGCACCGACGGCGACGAAGGGCTGCTCGCCGGCTACTCCGACGTGCGGTTCACCGCGCCGATCCGGGCCGGCGACGTGGTCGAGGTCACCGGCACGGTGGTACGGGTGGGCCGGCGCAGCCGCACCCTGGAGCTGTCGTGCGCGGTGGTCTGCCGGGGCCGGCCGGACCGGTCGCCGTCCGCCGCCGAGGTGCTGGACCCGCCGCTGGTGGCCGTCACCGCCACCGGCACCGTGGTCGTCCCTGAGGCGGCCGTGGACACCCGCGACGCGCCGCACGACACGCCGAGCGGATGAAACTTGGCACCGTTTGCGCCTTGACATCGACCCGGGGGTGGCACGTACCGTCGTTGGGCGATCTGAAGGCGGCGGCTGGTGTCACCTGCTCCAGGGGGCGAGGCACGGTCAGTAGACAACGGCCCAGCGGGGCGTGCGTCCCGCCGGGCCGGTCCGAAGGCCGTGCAGGTCACCAGCCGTGTTGCGGGGGGCGTGGACAGTGGCCACGCCCCCGACCCGCATCCCGGCACGATTCGTCGGCGCGCCTCGGGCACCCTGGGAAGGGTGGACGTCGACACCGTGGCGCCCGGCCGGGCCGCCACTGGCCGGTCCGGCCGCGAGCGGCCGGACGACCCCGCCGCCGCGCCGCCGCTGCCCGCGCCGGTCGCCGGGGCGGCCGCGGTCGCCGCGGGCGTGGGGCTGCTGCTGGCCTTCCCACCGTACGGGTGGTGGTGGCTGGCTCCGGTCGCGGTGGCGCTGCTGGCGGTGGCGGTGCACCGTCGGCGCCTGCGCGCCGGCGCCGGGCTGGGGGCGCTGACCGGCGCGGTGTTCTTCGTCCCGCTGCTTGGCTGGACCAACCTCGAGGTCGGCTACGTGCCGTGGCTGCTGCTGGCCGGGCTGGAGGCGGCCTACCTGGCCCTGCTGGGCGCCGCGGCCGCGTTCGCCAGCCCGCTGGCCGACCGCTGGCGGTGGACCTGGCCGCTGCTCACCGCCGGGCTGTGGGTGGCGCAGGAGGCGCTGCGGTCCCGGACGCCGTTCGGCGGCTTCCCCTGGGGCAGGCTGGCGTTCAGCCAGGAGGAGTCGCCGCTGCTGCGCCTGGCGGCCCTGGGCGGCGCGCCGGCGGTGACCTTCGGGGTCGCCCTGGCGGGTGGGCTGCTGGCGCTGGCGGGGTGGCGGCGGTGGTGGCCGCCGGCGCGCACGGCCGTGGCCGGCGCCGCGGCGGCCGCCACCGCCGCCGTCCTGGTGGTGGTCGGGTCCGCGCTCGTACCGACCGCGGACCCGACCGGCCCGACGGTCACCGTCGCGGTCGTGCAGGGCAACGTTCCCCGGCTGGGGCTGGACTTCAACGCCCAGCGCCGGGCGGTGCTCGACAACCACGTCGAGGCGACGCTCGCGCTGGCCGCCGAGGTCGCCGCCGGCCGAAGACCCCGCCCCGACCTGGTCGTCTGGCCGGAGAACTCCAGCGACATCGACCCCCTGGCCAACCCCGACGCGCGGGCACGCATCGAGCGGGCGGCCGCCGCGGTCGGCGTACCGATCCTGGTCGGTGCGATCCTGCACCGCCCGGGCGACGGGCCGCGCAACGTCGGCCTGGTCTGGCAGCCGGACACCGGCCCCGGCCCCTGGTACGCCAAGCGCCATCCGGTGCCGTTCGCCGAGTACCTGCCGCTGGAGTCGCTGGTCCGGCCCATCGCCCGGGCGATCACCGATAAGGTCGACCGTGTCGCCGGCTTCGTGCCGGGCGACGTTCCCGGCGTGCTCACCATGGGGCCGGCCACGGTCGGCACCGTGATCTGCTTCGAGGTGGCCTACGACTCGCTGGTGCGGGACGCGGTCACCAGAGGGGGGCAACTGCTGGCGGTGCAGACCAACAACGCCACGTTCAACCTGGCCGAGGCGCGCCAGCAGATGGCGATGGTGCGGCTGCGTGCCGTTGAGCACGGCCGCTGGTCGGTCATGGCCTCCACCGTGGGGGTGTCCGGGTTCGCCGCGCCGGACGGCACCGTACACGATCTGACCGGTTTCTTCACCCGGGACGTACGGGTACGTACGCTGAGCCTGACGGACAGCCGCACGGTGGCCACGACCGTCGGCGCGTGGCCCGAGTACGCCCTGGTCGCCGCGGCGGGGGCGGCGTTGGCGCTGGCGGCGGTCCGGCGCCGGCCCACGGCGGTGCCGGACGCAGGCGAGGAGACGGGGGAACGATGAGCGACGGGGACAACCGGCTCTCCGAGGATCTCGGCCGGGTGCTGGTGGTGATCCCCACCTACAACGAGGTGGACAACATCCGCGAGATCACCACCCGGGTCCGCCGGGCGGTGCCGTGGGCGGAGGTGTTGATCGCCGACGACAACAGCCCGGACGGCACCGGGGTTGTCGCCGACCAGTTGGCCGCCAGCGACGATCGCATCCACGTGCTGCACCGCCCCGGCAAGCAGGGGCTCGGGGCGGCATACGTGGCCGGGTTCCGGTGGGCCCGGCAGCAGGGGTACGACGTGGTCGTGGAGATGGACGCCGACGGCTCACACGCCCCCGAGGAGCTGCCGCGCCTGCTGGCGGCGCTACGGGAGGCCGACGTGGTGCTCGGGTCGCGCTGGGTACCCGGCGGCCGGGTGGTCAACTGGCCGTGGCGTCGGACCCTGCTGTCCCGCGGCGGCAACCTCTACGCCCGGCTCGCCCTGGCGATGCCGCTGCGGGACGCCACCGGCGGGTACCGGGCCTACCGGATGACCGCCCTCGACAAGATCGACTTCGAGTCGGTGGCCTCGCAGGGATACTGTTTCCAGGTGGACCTCGCCTGGCGCGCCCACCAGCACCGGCTGCGGGTGGTGGAGGTGCCGATCACGTTCACCGAGCGGCAGCGGGGCCAGAGCAAGATGAGTCCGGCGATCGTACGGGAGGCGCTGTGGCGGGTGACCCTCTGGGGCGTGAAATCCCGCCTGATGGCGCTGCGACGCGCGCTGGGCGGAGCGTCCCGGTCCGAGTGATCAGCCCGTGGCTGCCGCTGGCGGCCCTGGCGGTGTTCCTGTCCGAGATCCTGGCGCTCATCGGCCTGGGGAAGCTGATCGGCCTGACGGCCGCGACGCTGGTCCTGGTCGCCGGCAGCGTGGCGGGCCTGCTGCTGTTGCGACGGGAGGGGCTGCGCGCCTGGCGCGGCTTCCGGCAGCGGGTCGCCGCCGGCGCCCCGCCGGGAACGCAGATCACCGACGGGCTGGTCGGGCTTGGCGGTGCGCTGCTGCTGGCCGTGCCCGGCCTGCTGACCGGGGTGGTCGGGGTGGTCCTGCTCACCCCGCCCGTGCGCCGCCTGGCCCGTGACCGGGTACGGGCGGCGGTCGAGCGGCGCCTGAGCGGCGCCGAGGCCAGCGCCGTGTTCGGACCCCGGTGGGTGCGGGTCAGGCAGGGCCGGCGGCCGGCACCCGACGCGGAGGTCGTCGAGGGCGAGGTCGTCGACGGCGACGTGTAGGGCCGCTGAGCCCGGGGCGCACCCACCCACGCGGTCGCCGACACGGCACCGGGGTCGCGTCGCCACCGTCACGCGAGCGCCCGGCACCGCGGGTCGCCGCGCCGCACCCGCACGGTCGAGGCGTACGGCACCGCGGTCACCGCCGCCACGTCCACCACGAGCGCCGCGCCGCTACGGGCCGCCGGGCCGCACCCGCGCCGTCGAGACGGACGACACCGCCGGTCAGACACACGACACCGCGGTAGCGCGGTCGTCTCCACGCCGTCCACGCGCACCTGCAGCCTGCGCGCGTGCACCGTGGGCACCCCGCGACACCGCGGTGGCTGGCGTCACTTGTCAGAGGTCTTGTCAGAGGTCTGGCCGCGCTTGGCCCGCAGCTCGGCCAAGCGCTCGTTGAGGATCTCCTCCAGCTCCGCGATGGTGCGACGCTCCAGCAGCATGTCCCAGTGGGTGCGCGGCGGCTTCGTCTTCTTCTGCTCCGGCTCGCTGCCGTCCACCAGCCGGGCCGTCGTGCCGTCGTACTTGCACTCCCAGGTCAGCGGGACCTCGGCGTCCACAGCGAACGGCACCTGCAAGCGGTGGCCGCGTGGGCACTGGTACTCGCGGGTCTGCCGCGGCGCCAACTCGGTGTTGCGGTCGGATTCGTAGCTCACCGCACCCAGCCGACTGCCTCGCAGCATGCGCTCACCCATGATCAGCGTCCTCCCGGCACTCGCCTGCCTCAACGACGCGGGCGGATGACAGATTCCCAACCGCCACGCACGTCAACCCTTGAGGTTAACCTGTCCGGAGTACGATCATCGACCCCGCAGTGACCCGGGCCACCGCCGCCGGCCGTGGCCGTCACCAGCGTGACCGGGGGAACCGTCACCGGCCGTGGGCGTCACCCCACGGGTCCCCGAGTGAATGGGCGCCTGACGCGAACGTCACCAGCGTGGTCGGGCCGCCCGGGCGTCACCAGCGTGGTGGACGGAATGCGGGGTCCGCGCCCGGGCGCCGGAACACCCGCGGCCGCGGCGGCAGGTCGGTCACGTGCAGCTCGGGGCGGCGGCGCTTGATCTCGTCGATGACGGCCTGGATCGGTCCGGCGATCATCGAACCGGCGATGTACACGTCCGGCTGCTTGACCAGCCGCCGGTAGAGGTCGACGACGCGGCGCCCGAGGGACCTCGGGCGGGACCGGAAGGCGGCGGGGTCGGCCAGCACCACCTCCAGCAGCCGCTCGCTTCCCAGGCCGTGACCGATCTCCCGTTTCTTGATCACAGTGATCTCGTCCCAGCCGATCCAGCCGAGGGGGAACAGCGTCGTGCGCTCGAGGATGCCGGTGTCGCTGATTTCCAGAGTGGACCCCGGACGGAGGGTGCGGGCGATCATGAGGAGAGTGCCCAGGCCGAACCCGACCAGGAAGCACCAACCGAGCCAGGACAACAGCGCGTAGTCGGCGCGGCTGGCCACGTATCCGACGAAGGCGAACAATCCGCTGACGGCGGTGTACATCAGCAGCTTGAACCGCGGCGGGTAGAAGCGGGTGGATCCGCCCGGTTGTGGTCGGTCGGTCATGCCGCCCACCGTATCCCAACCGGCCGCCGACACCGGGTCGCGCTCAGCCGCACAGCGCCTCGACGTGCGGGTGCGCCTGGACCGCGATGTCCCGCCCGGCCAGCCGCCGGTCGATCCACAGTCGGGCGGCGATCTGCGCGACCGGGTCGTCCCAGGTGACCAGCAGCGCCGCCGCCAGCGCGTACCCGAGCCGCAGCGCCAGCGCACGCGCGCCGGCCACGACGTCGACGCCGGTCGGGTCGGCGGTCACCTTCGACAGCGACCGGCTCAGGTCGGCCACCGTGCGCGCCAGGGTGGCGTCGCCGCTGTCCGAGGCCGCCCGCTCCAGCCGGTCCCGCAGCGGCGGCCCGGCCTTGTCGCGGACGACCGCGCGCACCACGTCGAGGGCCAGCACGTTGGTCGTGCCCTCCCAGATGGGCAGCACCTGCGCGTCGCGCAGCAGCCGCGGGATGCCGGTGTCCTCCACGTACCCGGCTCCGCCGAAGCACTCCAGGTATTCGCTGGCCGAGGAGACGGCCAGCCGGGCGGTGACGAGCTTGGCCAGCGGGGCGACGATGCGAAGCTCGGCGGCCGCCTGCGGGTCGTCGTCCACCTCCACCCGGCCGAGCAGCGCGAACGCGTGGCCGGCGAGCACGAACGCGGCGGCCGCGTCCACACCGAGCTGCGCCAGGGTGGCGCGGTGCAACGGGTTGTCGATCAGGCGCCCGCCGGCCACCTGCCTGACGCCGGCGTAGGCGCGGGCGTACGCCAGGCCGCGGCGCATGCCGGCGGCGGCCGCGGCCGCGTTGTGCAGCCGCGCCACCCGTACCAGCGTCATCATCCGTACCAGGCCGGGCGTGGCCGGGTCGCCCAGCGGCAGCGCGTACGCGTCGTCCAGGCCCACCTCGGCGGTGGGCAGCGCCCGGGTGCCCAGCTTGTCCTTGAGCCGACGGATCCGCACGCCGGGTGCGGGTGCGCGCGGGTCGGTGCCGGCGGGCGCCAGCGGGGAGTCGGCGGCGTACCGGGGGACCAGGAACGGCGCGAGCGTGCGGCTGCCGGGTGGCGCGCCCTCGGGACGGGCCAGCGCGACGGCCACCGGCGCGTCGACCGCCGAGCAGAACCACTTGTCCCCGGCCAGCAGCCACGCCCCGTCGCCGCGGGGGCGGGCGGTGGTGGTGGCGCCCGACAGGTCGGACCCGCCGGTCGACTCGGTCATCCACTGGCCGCTGGTGATCGCGACGTCGGGGTCGGTGGAGGTCAACCGGGGCAGCCAGGCGTCGCGTATCGAGGCGTCCACCTCGGGGTGGCACAGCAGGGCCGCGGCGCCGTCGGACATCGCCACCGGGCAGGAGAAGGTGGCCGACTCGGGGCCGTACACGTGCAGCAGCGCGTGGTGGACCACCCGGGTCGCCGAGCCCCACTGTGCCCGCGCCCCGCTCTGGTAGGGCAGGGCCACCAGGGCGTGGCGGGCGGCGGCCCGACGGTGGG
>VSBZ01000112.1:0-12814 GCA_047459215.1 Micromonosporaceae bacterium
ACCTTCGCCCGGGTGACCTCGACCCCGCACCGCTCGCAAATGATGCCCTTGAACCGCACCCGCTTGTACTTGCCGCAGTAGCACTCCCAGTCCCGGGTGGGGCCGAAGATCTTCTCGCAGAAGAGCCCGTCCTTCTCCGGCTTGAGGGTCCGGTAGTTGATGGTCTCGGGCTTCTTCACCTCGCCGTGCGACCACTGGCGGATGTCGTCGGCCGTCGCCAGACCGATCCGCAGCTCGTCAAAGAAGTTCACGTCAAGCACGTTCTACGTCCTCTTGGGTCATCGATGCACGGATGCACGGTCGGAGTGCCCGCGGAGGGCGGTCGCGGCGGGTGCCCACCGGGGGGGCACCCGCCCGGCGCCCGCCACGGATGTGGAGCGCACCGGGTGCGGCGGCGCCGGTGTGACGGCCGGCGCACGCCTCACCCGCGGCGCGGCCGTCACACCTCCTCCACGCTGCTCGGCTCGCGGCGGGACAGGTCGATGCCGAGCTCCTCGGCGGCCCGGAAGACCTCGTCGTCGGTCTCCCGCAGCTCGACCGCGACCCCGTCGCTGGAGAGCACCTCGACGTTGAGGCACAACGACTGCAGCTCCTTGAGCAGCACCTTGAACGACTCCGGGATGCCGGGCTCGGGGATGTTCTCCCCCTTGACGATCGCCTCGTAGACCTTCACCCGACCGAGCACGTCGTCGGACTTGATCGTCAGCAGCTCCTGCAGCGCGTACGCGGCGCCGTAGGCCTGCATCGCCCAGCACTCCATCTCGCCGAACCGCTGGCCGCCGAACTGTGCCTTCCCACCCAGCGGCTGCTGGGTGATCATCGAGTACGGTCCGGTCGACCTCGCGTGGATCTTGTCGTCGACGAGGTGGTTCAGCTTGAGGATGTACAGGTAACCGACGGCGATCGGGTCCGGGAACGGCTCGCCGGAGCGGCCGTCGAACAGGATCGCCTTGCCGTCCTTCCCCACCAGCTGTTCCCCGTCCCGGTTGGGCAGGGTGCTGGAGAGCAGGCCCCTGATCTCGTCCTCGCGGGCGCCGTCGAAGACCGGGCTCGCCACGTTCGTGCCGGGCGGTGCCTCGGTGGCGCCGATCGCCCGCAGCGACTTCTTCCACTCCTCGTCGTCGCCGGCGACCTTCCACCCGCTGCGCGCGACCCAGCCGAGGTGGGACTCCATCACCTGGCCGATGTTCATCCGGCCGGGCACGCCCAGCGGGTTGAGGATGATGTCCACCGGCGTCCCGTCGGCCAGGAAGGGCATGTCCTCCACCGGCAGGATCTTGGCGATCACGCCCTTGTTGCCGTGCCGGCCGGCGAGCTTGTCGCCGTCCTGGATCTTCCGCTTCTGGGCCACGTAGACCCGCACCAGCTCGTTGACGCCCGGCGACAGCTCGTCCCCGTCCTCGCGCGAGAACGTCCGCACCCCGATGACGGTGCCGGACTCGCCGTGCGGCACCTTCAGGGAGGTGTCGCGGACCTCCCGCGCCTTCTCGCCGAAGATCGCTCGCAGGAGCCGCTCCTCCGGCGTCAGCTCGGTCTCACCCTTCGGCGTGACCTTGCCGACCAGGATGTCGCCGGCGACGACCTCGGCGCCGATCCGGATGATGCCGCGCTCGTCGAGGTCGGCGAGCATCTCCTCGCTGACGTTCGGGATGTCCCGGGTGATCTCCTCCGGCCCGAGCTTGGTGTCCCGCGCGTCGACCTCGTGCTCCTCGATGTGGATCGAGGTGAGGATGTCCTCCTGGACCAGCCGCTGGGAGATGATGATCGCGTCCTCGTAGTTGTGCCCCTCCCACGGCATGAACGCGACCAGCAGGTTACGGCCGAGCGCCATCTCCCCGTTGTAGGTGCAGGGGCCGTCGGCGATCACCTGGCCGGCCTCCACCCGGTCGCCCTCGTCCACGATCGGCCGCTGGTTGACGCAGGAGCCGGAGTTGGAACGCCGGAACTTGTGCAGCAGGTAGGTGCGCCGGGTGCCGTCGTCCTGCAGGACGGTGATGTAGTCGGCGCACATCTCCTCCACCACGCCGCCCTGCTCGGCGACCACCACGTCCCCGGCGTCGACCGCGGCCCGGAACTCCATGCCGGTGCCCACCAGCGGCGCCTCGGCCCGCAGCAGCGGCACGGCCTGGCGCTGCATGTTCGCGCCCATCAGCGCGCGGTTGGCGTCGTCGTGCTCCAGGAACGGGATCATCGCCGTGGCGACCGACACCATCTGCCGCGGCGAGACGTCCATGTAGTCCACCTCGGACGGCGACACGAAGTCGATCTCGCCGCCCTTCTTGCGGACCAGGACGCGGTCGGTGGCGAAGGTGCCGTCCGGGTTCAGCGGCGAGTTGGCCTGCGCCTTGACGAACTTGTCCTCTTCGTCGGCGGTCAGGTACTCGATCTCGCTGGTGACCCGGCCGTTGACCACCTTGCGGTACGGCGTCTCGATGAACCCGAACGGGTTGACGCGGGCGTAGGCCGCCAGCGCCCCGATCAGGCCGATGTTCGGACCCTCCGGGGTCTCGATCGGGCACATCCGGCCGTAGTGGGACGGGTGGACGTCCCGGACCTCCATGCCGGCGCGCTCCCGGGACAGGCCCCCGGGGCCGAGCGCGTTCAGCCGTCGCCGGTGGGTCAGACCCGCCAGCGGGTTGGTCTGGTCCATGAACTGCGACAGCTGGGAGGTACCGAAGAACTCCTTGATCGCCGCCACCACCGGGCGGATGTTGATCAGGGTCTGCGGCGTGATCGCCTCGACGTCCTGAGTGGTCATCCGCTCCCGGACGACCCGCTCCATCCGGGACAGGCCGACCCGGATCTGGTTCTGGATCAGCTCGCCCACGGTACGGACGCGCCGGTTGCCGAAGTGGTCGATGTCGTCCGGCTCGTAGCCCTCCTCGCCGGCGTGCAGCCGGCACAGGTACTCGATGGTGGCCGCGATGTCCTCGTCGGTCAGGACACCGACGGAGATCGGCACGTCCAGGCCGAGCTTCTTGTTGAGCTTGTACCGGCCGACCTTCGCCAGGTCGTACCGCTTCGGGTTGAAGAACAGGTTCTCCAGCAGGGTCTTGGCGTTCTCCCGGGTGGGCGGCTCGCCGGGGCGCAGCTTGCGGTAGATGTCCAGCAGCGCCTCGTCCTCGCTGGCGATGTGGTCCTTCTCCAGCGTGGCCATCATCAGCTCGGACCAGCCGAACCGTTCCCGGATCCGGTCGGCGGTCCACCCGATGGCCTTGAGCAGCACGGTGACCGCCTGCCGGCGCTTGCGGTCGATCCGCACGCCGACGGTGTCCCGCTTGTCGATGTCGAACTCCAGCCAGGCGCCCCGGCTGGGGATGACCTTGACACTGGTCAGGTCACGGTCGGAGGTCTTGTCGGGCTGCTTGTCGAAGTAGACCCCGGGCGAGCGGACGAGCTGCGAGACGACCACGCGCTCGGTGCCGTTGATGATGAAGGTCCCCTTGGGGGTCATCATCGGGAAGTCCCCCATGAAGACCGTCTGGCTCTTGATCTCGCCGGTGGTGTTGTTGGTGAACTCCGCGGTGACGAACAGCGGTGCGCAGTAGGTGAGGTCCTTCTCCTTGCACTCCTCGATCGAGGCCTTGACCTCGTCGAAGCGGGGATCGGAGAAGGACAGCGACATGGTGCCCGAGAAGTCCTCGATCGGGCTGATCTCATCGAGGACCTCGGCGAGCCCGGACATGGCGTGGGGCTGCCCGGCCGTGCGCGCCTGCCACGCCTCGTTGCCGATCAGCCAGTCGAACGACTCGGTCTGGATGGCGAGCAGGTCGGGGACGTCCAGGTGCTCCGTGATCCGGGCGAACGAGATCCGCTGTGGGATGTTGTGGTACTGCCGAGTGGTGTTCGCAGGGCTAGTTTCCGCGACGCGAGAAGCTGCCAAGATGCGTCCTTCCGAGGACCGGTGGTGCGATACGGCCGTTACGCGCGCCTCGACGCTCACACCCGTGACGCCGTAACGGGCATTTCGGGCATGAGTGCAGTCGGAAGGCAGCGCAAACTAGCAGTGTAGCCGAGCGGCTAACCGCTGTCTAGCCCCCGTCCCGGTTCCGCGTGCCGGGGGTGACGGCCCGTACCGCCGCCCCCGCGGACGAGGGCCGGCTCTGGACGCTGTGC
Organism: Micromonosporaceae bacterium; assembly: GCA_047459215.1. Lineage (GTDB taxonomy): Bacteria > Actinomycetota > Actinomycetes > Mycobacteriales > Micromonosporaceae > Natronosporangium. The sequence continues at coordinate 4,117 of VSBZ01000112.1, forward strand.
TGGGTTCAGCCTGCCTGTCCGGCGCGTCCGCGTCAAGGCCGGGTGCCGCGCGTCGCGATGCCGGGCGGCCGGGCGCGCCGGTACGGGTGGGTCGCGGGGGTCGGCCACGCTGGCCGGTACGGGCGCCTACCGGTGGCGAGGGTGGCGGTGGCCCGTCCGGGTGGCGGCCCGTGGCCGGTCACACGGTCCGTGCGACCGGCGCCGGGCCGCCACCCGGACGACCGTGGCGACACCCGGATGCCTGCGCCGGGTGCGCCGCCGACCCCGGGTCACTTGAGGGTGACCTTGGCGCCCTCCGCCTCGAGCTTCGCCTTGGCGGCCTCGGCCGCCTCCTTGTTGGCCTTCTCCAGCACCGGCTTGGGCGCGCCCTCGACGAGGTCCTTGGCCTCCTTCAGACCCAGGCCGGTCAGCTCCCGCACGACCTTGATCACCTGGATCTTCTTGCCGCCGTCACTCTCCAGGATGACGTCGAACTCGTCCTTCTCGGGCTCGGCCTCCGCCGGGGCGGCGGCGCCGGCCGGAGCGGCCGCCACGGCCGCCGCGGGTACGGCGGCGGTGACGTCGAAGGTCTCCTCGAACTGCTTCACGAACTCGGAGAGCTCCATCAGCGTCATCTCCTTGAACGCGTCGAGGAGCTCCTGGTTGCTGAGCTTCGCCATGATCGGCGTCCTTCCCCTCCTGGCCTCGCGGCCGACATCTCTGGCTGGTCAGATCTGCGTGGTCCGGTACCCCGGACCGTCGTTCACTCGCTGCCGGCGCCCTCCTCGGCACGCTTGTCGCGCAGCGCCGCGGCCAGCCGCGCGGTCTTGCTCAACGGCGCCTGGAACACCGCCGCCGCCCGGCTCAGGGTGGCCTTCATCCCGCCCGCGAGCTTCGCCAGCAGGACCTCGCGGGACTCCAGGTCGGCCAGCTGGCGGACCTCGTCCGCGGTGATCGTCCTGCCCTCGAACACCCCGCCCTTGATCACCAGGGCCGGGTGCGACCGGCCGAAGTCGCGCAGGCTCTTGGCCGCCTTCACCGGGTCGCCGGTGACGAACGCGAGCGCGGTGGGGCCGGTGAACAGGGAGTCGAGGCCGTCGATGCCCGCCTGGTCGGCGGCGCGCATGGCCAGGGTGTTCTTCGTGACCGTGTAGGTCGCGTCCTCGCCCAGCGTGCGACGCAGCTCGCGCAGCTCCGCGACGGTCAGGCCCCGGTACTCCGTCAGGACCGTGGCCGTGGAGGTGCGGAACCGCTCGCTGAGCGTGGCGACGGCCTCGACCTTCTCCTTCCGGACCGGTCGCTGGGCCGGCTTCTCCGCCATGCCCCTCCTCTCGTCGGCGCGCCGGTCGGCCCGGTCACGCCCGACGGAAGGCGCCCCGACGCAGGGCACGCGGAGCCGTCAGGATCCGTCCTCCCCTGCGCGGGCCGCCCGCGGAGCGGGACCTTCGGCCACGTCCGGACGGAACCGGGCGTGGCGACCGGCGGTCTGTGGGTGACTGGATGTCCCGGCCAGCGTACCGCGTCCTGCCGCCGCCGGCCCCGGCGGGTCCGGCGGCGGCGACGTCCCGGGCCGGTCGGGCCGGGCGCGACCGGCCGGGTCGACGCGGGCTCAGGCGGCGGCCGCCGTCACCTCCCGCAGGTTCTGGGTGATGGTCGGGTCCACCGGGATGCCCGGGCCCATGGTGGTCGAGATCGCGATCTTCCGGAGGTAGCGGCCCTTGGCGGTGCTCGGCTTCAGCCGCAGCACCTCGTCGATCGCCGCGGCGTAGTTGTCGAGCAGCTGCTCCTCCGTGAAGGACACCTTGCCGATGATCAGGTGGAGGTTGGCGTGCTTGTCCACCTTGAATGTGATCTTGCCGCCCTTGATGTCGGTGACCGCCTTGGCGACGTCCATGGTCACCGTGCCGGTCTTCGGGTTGGGCATCAGGCCGCGCGGCCCGAGGATCCGCGCGATCCGGCCGATCTTGGCCATCTGGTCGGGGGTGGCGATGGCCGCGTCGAAGTCCAGCCAACCTTCCTGGATCCGCGCGACGAGGTCGTCGGTGCCGACCTCGTCGGCCCCGGCGGCGGTCGCCTCGGCCGCCTTCTCACCGGCCGCGAAGACGATCACGCGTACGGTCTTGCCGGTGCCGTGCGGGAGGTTGACCGTACCCCGCACCATCTGGTCCGCCTTGCGCGGGTCGACCCCCAGGCGGATGGCCACCTCCACGGTGGCGTCGAACTTGACCGGGCTGGTCTGCTTCGCGAGCCGGACCGCCTCGGCGGGTGTGTAGAGCCGCTGCCGGTCGACCAGCTCGGCCACCTTGCGGTACTGCTTGCCGCGCTTCATCTGCTTCTCCTCGTGGTGACGTACCGGGTCCCACCGGACCCTCCCACTGCTCGGAGGGTGGCGCCGCGCGACCGCGAACCCGGCCGCGCCCGCCGCACCGCCCCGGCTAGTCGGTGATCGTGATCCCCATGGACCGGGCGGTGCCGGCGATGATCCGTTCCGCCTCGTCCAGGCTGTTGGCGTTGAGGTCGGGCATCTTCCGTTCGGCGATCTCCCGCACCTGGGCGCGGGTGACGGTGCCCACCTTCTCCCGGTGCGGCATCCCGGATCCCTTCTCGACACCCGCCGCCTTGAGCAACAGCTTCGACGCCGGCGGGGTCTTGAGGACGAACGTGAAGGTGCGGTCCTCGTAGACGCTGATCTCCGCCGGCACGATGTCGCCGCGCTGCGACTCCGTCTGGGCGTTGTACGCCTTGCAGAACTCCATGATGTTCAGGCCGTGCTGGCCCAGCGCCGGGCCGACCGGCGGCGCCGGAGTCGCCTGCCCAGCGGGCAGCTGCAGCGTGAACGTGGTGACGAGCTTCTTGCGTGGAGGCATGTTCCTGGTCCTGTCCCTGATGGAGTCAGCCGGCCCGAGCGGCGACGGTCGCCAGCGGGGGTCGGCCGGACAAGGTTACCGCACCGGCTCAGATCTTCGACACCTGGTTGAAGTTGAGCTCCACGGGGGTCTCCCGGCCGAAGATCGACACCAGCACCTTGAGCTTCTGCGAGTCGGGGTTGATCTCGCTGATGGTGGCGGGCAGGGAGGCGAAGGCCCCCTCCGTGACCGTCACGGAGTCGCCCACGGCCAGGTCGACGCGCACCTCGGCCGGCTCGCGCTTGCGGCCGGCGGCCGACTCCACGCTCGGCGCCAGCCACTTGACGACCTCGTCGAGGCTCAGCGGCGCCGGCTTGTCGACGCGGTCGGTGGCGCCGACGAACCCGGTCACACCGGGGGTGTTGCGCACGCAGGAGTACGACTCCGGGGTGAGCTCCATCCGGACGAGGATGTAGCCGGGGAAGACCTTGCTCTGGACCTGCACCCGCTTGCCGTTCTTGATCTCGACCTCGTCGCGGGTCGGCACCTGGACCTCGTAGATGTAGTCCTCCATGTCGAGGGAGGAGATCCGGTTCTCCAGGTTGGCCTTGACCCGGTTCTCGTAGCCGGCGTAGCAGTGGACGACGTACCACTCGCCGGGCAGGTACCGCAGGCGGTTGCGCAGCTCCTCGACCGGGTCGACCTCGGGCTCCTCGGCCTCGTCCGGCTCCTGGTCGGCGGCGGCCTCGCCGGCAGCCGCCTCCCCGGCCGGCGCGGCCCGGTCCTCCTCGCCCACGGGGCCACCACCGAGCTCAGCACGCGCCGCGGCCACGGCCGCCTCCGCCTGCTCGAGGCGGTCGGCCGCGTCCGCACCCGGCGCGTCGCGCTCCTGCTCCACCCCGTTGTACTCCGCCACGTCGCTCACTTCCGCCAGTGTGTCAGTTGCCGAGGACGAGCCGGACGAGCCAGCTAAACACGACGTCGTAACCGGCGATGATCGTCATCATGACCGCGATGAACACGATCACGACGACCGCGTAGGTCACCAGCTCCTTCTGGGTCGGCCAGATGACCTTGCGCAGCTCCGCGACCACTTCCCGGACGAACCGCCCGATCCGACCGAACCCGCGCGACGCGGGTCGGGTCGCGACCGCGGTGCCGCCGCCACGCGGACGGTCCGGCGCGGCGTCAGCGGCCGGCTCGAAGTCGTCTGCGGCGCCTGTGCCCCGCCGGCTGTGTTCGGCCACCTCGTCCTCTTCCTCGCTTCCCGGGTCCGACCTGGCAGGGGTGACAGGACTCGAACCTGCAACCTACGGTTTTGGAGACCGTTGCGCTGCCAATTGCGCCACACCCCTGTGGTGGGGACGGACCGGTGTGGGCACGGCCCCACGAGCGACTAGTGTACGGGTACCTGTCGCTCCATCCCAACCCGCGGCCCCACGTGCCGTTCCGGCCGGGCCGCCGTAGCCGCCGGAACCCTCCGGCGCCCCGGCCGGCGCGGGCTCCGGGACGTCGGCGGACGACCATGGCGGGGCCGGGTCCTGACCGGGCCGGCACCGCGACGCGCCCCGCTGGACGGCGGCGCACCGCGCGCGCCGCGGACCCGCCGCTCAGCCCGCCTCCGGGGCCACCCGCACGACGGCCCGGGCCTGGGTGAGGACCCGCTGGCCACCGCAGGTGGCGGTGATCTCCAGCTCGGCACGGTCCCCGTCGACCGACCGGACCACCCCCGACACCTCGACCTGCGTCCCCGCGTCGTCGTCGGGCACCGGCACCGGGCGGCTGAACCTCACCGCAAAGTCGAGCACCGCGTCGGGGGAGCCGGCCCAGCCGGTCACGGCCCGACCCGCCAGCGCCATCGTGTACATGCCGTGCGCGATCACCCCGGGCAGCCCCACGCTGGTGGCGAACCGCTCGCTCCAGTGGATGGGGTTGAAGTCGCCGGACGCGCCGGCGTACCGCACCAGGTCGGCCCGGGTCACGCGGAAGGTCCGGGCCGGCAGCTCCTGTCCGGGACGCAGGCTCATCCCCGCACCACCAGCTTCGACCAGGCGGTGACCACCGGCTCCCCGTCCGGGGTCGTGACCTCGGTGCGGGTGGTGAGGAACTCGTGGCCGGCGCGCTCGGTGATCTCCTCCACGGTGGTGGTGCAGACCAGCTCGTCACCGGCGACGACCGGGCGGGTGTAGGCGAACCGCTGGTCGCCGTGCACCACCCGGGAGTAGTCCATCCCCAGCGCCGGGTCCTCGATGAGCTGCCGGCTGGCCGCCATGGTCACCACGACGGGGAACGTCGGCGGCGCGATCACGTCCGGGTAGCCGAGCGCGCGGGCCGCCTCCGGGTCGTGGTACGCCGGGTCGTCGGCGCCGATGGCGGTCGCGAACTCCCGGATCTTCTCACGGCACACCTGGTACGGGGCGGTGGGCGGGAGCTGGCGACCGACGAATGAGCGATCGAGGGGCATGCCGGGGGTCAGCGCGTCTCGCGGTGGTCGGTGTGCCTACCGCACCGCGGGCAGAACTTCTTCAGCGTGAGCCGGTCCGGGTCGTTGCGGCGGTTCTTCGTGGTGATGTAGTTGCGTTCCTTGCACTCCACGCACGCCATCGTGATCTTCGGGCGGATGTCGGTCGCCTTCGCCACGGTCCCGTGCTCCTTTGAGGTGTGCCGTCAAGTCGATCGTGGTAGCGGTGGCCGGACTCGAACCGGCGACCCAACGATTATGAGCCGTTTGCTCTACCAACTGAGCTACACCGCCTGGGCGGGCCGGTTACCCAGCCAGAGCCCCCTTACGGAATCGAACCGTAGACCTTCTCCTTACCATGGAGACGCTCTGCCGACTGAGCTAAGGGGGCGTGCCGCCGGGAACCGGCGCGCGAAGCCTAGGGTACACGCCCCGCCGGGTGGGGTGAAAGTGATCCCCCTCCCCTGTCGCTCGCCGCACCGCAGGGTGGGTGAACCCCCTGGCATCGGTCGGCAGCGCGTGGCGGCCCCGGCGCCGCCGTCCCGTGCCCGGTGCGCCGTGCCCCCGTGACGGCGCTCGACGGCCCGCGCCCGGCACGGCGACCGGGCGGCCGGTCGGGCTCCTCAGCCGACCACCCGGAGCCGCCGGAATCCCCCGGCACCGGTCGACTCCGACTCGGTGCGGGCGTTGAACCAGGCCTCGAGCCGCTCGTACGGCAGCGGCCGGCTGAACAGGAAGCCCTGGCCGATGTGGCAGCCCACGCCCGACAGCAGCTCCAGGGTGAGCTCGCTCTCCACCCCCTCGGCCACGACGTCCAGCGCGAAGTGCCGGGCCATGTCCACCACCGAGCGCACGACCGCGAGGTCGCCCGGGTCGGTCGCCATGCCCTGCACGAACGACTTGTCGATCTTGACCTCGGCGACCGGGAGGCGCCGCACCAGCGCCAGGGCCGCGTAGCCCTGGCCGAAGTCGTCGACGGCCAGGCGTACACCCAGGCCCGAGAGCTCGCGCAGGACCGGCAGCTGCCGCGCCTGGTTGCCCGCCATGCCGTGCTCGGTGATCTCCATGATCAGCGACTCCGGCGAGACGCCGTGCCGTTCCAGCAGGGCGGCGACCATGCCGGGGAACTCCGGGTCCACCAGGCTCCGGGGCGAGACGTTGACCGCCACCGGCAGCGGCTGCCCCGCGTCCGCCCAGTGGCGCGCCCGGCGCAGCCCGTCGTCGAGCACCACCTCGGTGAGGCGGTGGATGAGGCCGGTGTGTTCGGCGAGAGTGATGAAGTCGGCCGGCTCCACCGGACCGTGGGCGGGGTGCTCCCACCGCGCCAGGCACTCCACGCCGACCACGCGGCGGTCCGCGATGGCGACCTTGGGCTGGTAGTAGACCTGCAGCTGGCCCTCGTCGACCGCGGTGCGGAGGTCGGCGGCGATCCCGAGCCGCCGGACCGAGCGGGACTCCAGCGCCTGGCTGAACAGGTGGACGCCGGAGGACACGCCCTTGGCGACCCGCATCGCCACGTCGGCCCGCTGCATCAGCACGGTCGGGTCCGCGCCGTGGTCCGGACAGACCGCCACCCCGACCGCGACGTCGACGTCGACGGTGACCGCCCCCACCTTGGTGCGGCGCCGGAGCTGGCCGCGCAGGCGTACGGCCAGGTCGAGGGCGTCGTCAGCGGAGGGCGACCCGAGCGTGACGACGAACTCGTCGCTGCCGGGGCGCCCCACCAGCGCCGGGGACGGCGCCACCTCCCGTAGCCGCCTGGCCACCTCGACGACCAGGTCGTCGCCGGCCTGCCGGCCGAGCAGGTCGTTGACCTGCTGCAGCCCGTTGATGTCCACGAGCAGGACGGCGATCACCTCGTCGGGCGCCCGGGCGGCCACGGACTGCTCCAGCGCCTCGACGATGCGGCGGCGGTTGGGCAGGCCGGTCAGCGCGTCGTGGTAGGCGTCGAACCGCAGGCGGTCCACCAGCCGCGAGTTCTCGACCGCGACCGCGGCGTGGGCGGCGATGGTCTCCAGCAGCCGGGCGTCCTCCGGCCCCCACGCGGTGGTGTCGCCCAGCCGGTTGGCCACCTCCAGGCACCCGATGACGACGGACCCGGCCCGCAGCGGGACGACGATGACGTCCTTGACGCCGGCGCGACGCAGCTCCCGCCGGTCCGGCTGCTCGCCGATCCTCGGACCGACCGCCACGGTCTGGCCGCTCTGGTACGCCCGCTGCCGGAGCGCCACCGGAGTGGCGGCGATGTCCAGCAGGGCGTCGTAACCCTCCTTCGCCGACAGCAGCACCTCGGGGTACCGGCCCCGGCCGGGGATCCACAACGTGGCGTACTCCGCCTGCAGCAGGTCGCGCACGCGCCCCAGCAGCACGTCCGGTAGCGTGCCGTCGTGGGGCGCACTGGTGACCGCCTTCGTCAGCTCGTAGATCTCGTTCAGCGCCCGGCTCTGCTGCAGCGACCGGGCGTAGGAGCGGTAGGCGATGTAGAAGAAGCAGACCAGCGCCCCCAGCAGCAGGAACGACCACGGGCCCTGCTGGAGCAGGACGAGGACGACCAGGCCGATGGTGACGTTGACCGCCTCAACCACCAGGCCGGGATAGGCGCTGCGCGCCATCGCGTCGCTGGACGCGCGCCCCTGGACCAGGGCCACCACGCCGGTGACGGCACTGAGCGTCAGCAGCACTTCCGCGGTGACGGCGGCGACGAGAATCAACCAGGTGACCGGGCTGAGCCCGTCCAGCTCTCCCCCAGCCCGCACGATAAGGCTGGCCAGCGCCGCTCCCGCACCGCTCACGGCGGTGTTGAACCACAGCTTCACCGACGTCTGGCCCTGGTGCCGCCGGACCAGCAACGTGGCCAGCGTGCGGGCGAGCACCAGCAGCAGCGGTGGGAGGTAGAAAAGGCCCAGGAGGAGCGGGAACGCGCTCGTCGAGACGACGAAGCTGTGCCGGCGCACGTCCAACCGGAACGTCGTCAGGCCGGCCGCCACGAACAGGGCGAAGAAGAGCCCCGCCACGTGGAGCTTCTCGGCGGGAACGGGCCGGCCGACCTGCGCGGCCACAGTGAGCAGCACCGCTGTCACCGCGAGTGGCAGGGTGATCAGCCACGCGCGGTGGACCGTCTTCAGGTTGACGAGACGCGGCGCAGGCAAGAGCCCTCCTCGACGACTGTCCGGCGTCGCCGGTGTCGTCTGACTCTACGCCGTCCCCTGCTCAGTCCCACTCGAATGTCGCGGGCGCCTCGTTCGTCGTGTGAACGGTCGCGTTGTCAACGGTGACTGCGGTGGCGGCAGAAGCGGCGCCGACGGCGATGCCAACGGCGGTAGCGATGACGACAGCGGCCCGGACGATGATGCGGCTGGGGCGGGGGGCGAGCATGACAGCTCCTCCTCAGCAGGTACGACCGGAGATGTAT
>VSBZ01000113.1:0-12789 GCA_047459215.1 Micromonosporaceae bacterium
CCGGCGGGGTGGGCGACGGGACCAGCGGAGTCGGCATCGGCGAGCCCGCCGATACCCCTGGCTGGTCCGCTGCCGGACCCGGCCCGCCGATGACCCGGTCGACGAGCACCGGCACCGACGAGGCCGTCACCAGGACCAGGGCCCCGGCGGCCACGGCGCCCACCGCGCGGCGCCGGCGGTGGCGCGCGGCGAGCCGCAGCGCACCCGCCAGTACCTGATCCGGGTCCGGTGCGAGCCGTTCCCGGTCGGCCAAGGCCGCCCGGAGGGTCTCCTCGGTACGCATCAGCTGTCCTCCCTGACCAGTAGGGGTGGTGTGGCGAAGGGCGGCGTGGCGCCGTGCGGCACGGCGGGCGGCCCGTCGGGCGCCGCCAGCCGCAGCCGCAGCGCCGCCAGCGCCCGTGAGGCGTAGCCGCGCACGGTGCCCGGGCGGCACCCGAGCACCTCGGCGATCTCGGCGTCGGTGAGGCCCTCGTAGTACCGCAGCACCAGCACCGCCTGCTGCCGTCGCGGCAGCCGGGCGAGCTCGGCGCGCAACGCGTCCCGTTCGGCGTGGACGGTGGCGGCGTCCGGGTCCGGGTCGGCCCGTCCGACCGCGTCCTCGACCTCGCCGGCCCGCCCGACCGGGACGACCCGGCTCCACCGGCGCCGCCAGGACAGGAACTCGTTGACCACCATCCTGCGGACGTACCGGTCGGGGATGTCGAGCTGCCCGATCCTGCGCCACCGCACGTGGGCACGGGCCAGGACCTCCTGCACGATGTCGTGGGCGAGGTCCCGGTCACCGGTGAGCACCGCGGCGAAGCGCAGCAACGCCGGCAGCCGCCACGCGACGTACTCCTCGAAGGTCATCCACGCCTCCCGGCGTCCAGGGTCCGTTCTCTACACGCTCCGGAAGGCGGATGTGCTGTGCGCGGGTGGGGTGGGTCCGGGACCGGACCCACCCCACACCGCCTGCGGTCAGAACGTGACCAGCGGGCCGCCGGCGAGGTTCTCGGCCAGGAAGTTGATGAAGAAGAACCCGAAGAAGACCACGTTGAGCAGCAGGAACACGGTGTGCCACCAACGCGGCCGGGCCGCCCTGGGCAGGCGGCTGTTGAGGTAGATGAGCATGAACGGGAAGATCAGCGCGCCCAGGTTGGACATGTTCGCCGACCAGTTCACCAGCGTCACCGGCAGCGCCAGGTGGAGGATCACCGAGATCACGACCAGCAGCAGCAGCATGAACGGGTAGTAGAACTTGCGCGGGTCGCCCGACAGCAGTTCGCGCAGCCGGCTGCTGGTGCCGTGGGCGGCGTCGGTGGTCACGCGTACCATCGCCTCGAAGATGCCGAGCTGGGTGCTGAACAGCACGAGCACCCCGATCAGCAGCACGCCGTAGAACATCAGGTCGCCGTACTCGGGCCGCAGTGCCGCGGCGACGAAGGTCGGCACGGTCTCGGTGGTCGGCTGCTCGCCGGCCAGCTCGACGGCCTGCGACATCAGGATGATCGGCAGCAGCATCCCGATCATCGCGCAGGTGAAGAACACACCCCACATGTCCACCAGCAGCAGCCGGTACCACCGGCGCCACCGGCCGCGGTTGACGGCGTCGTCCGGGAACGTCACGCCGCTGGCGAGGACCTCACGCCGCTCGCCCCGCAGCCCGGCGATGAAGCCGGTCCGGTAGCCCATGCCGTAGCCCTTGTCGCGGTAGTGGCCCATGACGTACCAGTTGAGCCCGGACGCCAGCGCCGTGAACCCGGCCAGGCCGCCGATCTGGGTGGCCGTGATGCCCTGCGGTGGCGCGGCGGGCGTGACGAACCCGCGGATCGCGTCCCACCACAGGCCGAAGGGCACCACGAACAGGCAGATCAAAAGCAGGGACACCAGGATGGTGCCGATCATCACCCAGTTGGCCAGCTCCAGCGTCCGGCTGATCTTCCGCGCGGCCGCGGTGAGCAGGAAGACCACCACCAGCAGGGCGATGGCGTAGATCCTCGGCTCCTCCGCGCCCGATGGCGGTACCTCACCGTGGACCAGCGCGTACACACCGGTACCCGCACCCGACGCCCATCCGCCGGCGATGAACGCGAAGATGACGACGAACACGCCGAACGGCACCCACAGCAGGTAGCCGGGTGGCACCCGGCCCCAGCCGACGACGGGAACCTCTCCCGTGGCGACCACGTAGCGGGAGCACTCCACGTTGTAGAAGGTCTGCAGCAGCGCCGACACGAGGATCACCCAGCCGACGCCGATGAAGCCGTACTGGCCGACCGCCAGCGGGCCGAGCAGCCACTCACCACTGCCGATGGAGATGCCCAGCGCGATGAGACTCGGCCCGACCGCGTACTTGAACAGTTCCTTGGCCCCGATCCTGCGGACCCCGAAGACCTCTTCGGGTTCGGGCAGGTCCTGTACCGCGAGTGGGGGACGGCTCGTGCCGAGCGGATACTCGCGACGTACTTCCGGGGCCTCGACTACTTCCGTCATAACGGCCTCCTCATGGATGAGGGCCCCTAATTCGATACATCATCATTCATGATCTTGTGAGGGCGCAATACCACGCCGGGTTGCGCAGCCGTATCCGGGGTCGACGATCGTGAGGCGGGACACGTACCGGGAGAGCGGGCCACGCGGATGCGCCGACGCACGCACCGGTGCGGCGCTTCCCGCGCCGGGTACGGCGGTCGGTCACGTCCTCTGGATGACCGCCCGGCCGGTGCGCCGGCGGCCGGCCCGTATGGGCGACGGTGAGAGTGGTACGGCGTGGGCCGAACGTCGCCGGGCGCCCTCCGGGTGGTACGGCGCCGACCGCATCATATGGACGGTCGTCGACCGTACGCCGACGGCCGGGTCGCACGGGCGACCGTCAGCGTGGTACGGCGTGGGGCCGGCGCATGGACGGCCCGCCAGCGTGGTGACCGCGTCGGCCCCGCCGTCGGGGCGGCGTCGGGAGTGGTACGCCGGCGGTCACGTCGTGCGGGTGCCGTCGGGGGCGCGCACCGGCGACCGCGGTCGCTGCGGCGGTGGCGGCGACGGACGGCGACTGTCGCGTCGTGGCTCGACGCCGGCGGTTGCCGCGCGTTCAGAGCGTCGTCGCCTCGGTTTTCCGGGACGCTCGCGAAACCGCCCGGACGTCAGCTCTTGGTGTCGGCGCCGGTGGTGTCGCCCGGCGTGCTGCTGGTGGCATCCGGTCCTGCGGCGTCCGCCGGTCCCAGGTCCGCCCGTCGGTCGAACCGTTCCAGCTCCGCCAGCGCCGACCTGTACTCCAGCTCCGCCCGCCGGTTCTCCGCCTCGAGCTGCTTGGTCTTGGCCTCGATGAGCAGCCGCTCCTCGCGCTGCATCTCCAGCCGGTGACTGCGGCGTTGCTCGGACCACGCGAACGCGATGCCGGCGAGCGAAATGATCGTGACGAACAGCATCACGTAGAGCAGCCAGTCCATCGCCCGACCTCCGTCGCCGCACCTCTGGGACCAAGCGTAGGCCACCCGGCGCGCCGGACACGAGCCGGGACGCGCTGGGGAGCACCCGTCGTCCGGCGATCCGCGGCGCGGAGCACTCGCGACCGGGCGACGCCCGGCGTGGAGCATGACGGACCGGATCCTCCGGCGCACCGTCGTGGTGGATGGCGGCCCGGCCGTCCGCCCGGATCGCCGGGCCGTCGGACGGGCGCCGGCCGGGCCGGGGACGGGACGGCCGACCCGGGTCGGCGACCGGCGCGTACGCGACGGACACATGCGCCCAGCACGTGGGCGGCGGAGGAACGCGCCGGCACGTGCGCGACGGCGGGCCGCGCCCGGACGCCACGCGGGAGTCCGTCCGCATCGGCGGTCCTGCATCTCTCGCCCGGGACACCTTGACGCGCTAGCCCGGGACACCCAGACTGACACTCATCAACGGCTATATGTCCATAGATGCGCTCCAGCGGGTGGGCGGGCCCTGGCGGAGAGGTTGAGGACATGCGGCGGCACCTACGACTGGCAGCGGCCCTCACCACCGGTGCGCTGCTGGCGGCGTGTACGGCGACGTCCGCAGAGCCGGGCGGCCAGGAACAAATCGCGCTGCGGTGGGCCACGTCGGACGTCGGCTCCTACGGGTACGCCGTGGCGAGCTTCATGGTGGACGTCCTCGACGCCGAGCTGGAGGGCAACTACGTGGTCACGGTCCACCCGTACCCGTCGGCCAGCGCGGCGATGAAGGCGGTGATGGACGGGGACGCCGAGTTCGCCTACACCGCCGACGTGGGCATGCAGGAGTCTTACGTGCGCAGCGGGCCGTTCGAGGGGTACGAGCCCGGGATGGCCGAGCTGGTGCACACCTTCTACGCCTACCCGATGGAGTCGTTCCTGCTGACCAGCCGGGACAACGCCGACCAGTACGCGACCTACGCGGACTTCGACGGGGAGGCGGTGTTCTTCACCCCGTCGGGCTCCATGAACTGGCTGAACTTCAAGCGGGTCTTCGAGGCGCTGGGCTACGAGTTCAACCACGTCGAGATGGACAGCTCCGCTGTCGCCGACGCGCTGGAGTCCGGCTCGATCGTGGGTGCCGGCGGCTACACCACCGCCGGGACGTCGCTGCCGACGTTCTGGCGCGAGGCGGAGCTGCAGGTGGACCTCGCGCCGGTGACGTTCACCCCGGCGGAGCTGGACCGGCTGCGGGCGGCCGGTCTCGAGGTGGTGCGGGTGGACCCGTCGAGAGCGTTCACCCAGGACCTCGGCACCGACGAGGTGCTGGGCGTGCCGATCCTGTTCGGCTACAACGTCCGGACCGACCTGGACGAGGACCTCGTCTACCAGACGTTGACGATCTTCGAGAGGCACGCAGAGGACCTGGTCCTGCTCGACGAGGGTTTCGCGCCGCTGGCGGAGGACTTCGTCGGGCTGCAGGCCGGTGCCGTCCGCGCCGCGCCCAACATCGCGGTCCACCCGGGGCTCGCGCGCTTCCTGCAGGAGAAGGGCGCCTGGGACGACTCATGGATGATCGCTCCCCGGTCCTGAGCGGCCCGGGCCGGGGGCCGGGTGTCGGCGTCGTCGCGGACGTCGCGCCATGCGGACCGTGCGGTCGCGGCCGGGGAAACGGGCCGCCTGCCGGGGACGGACGGTGTGCCGCCGCGCTCGGGTACGCGGACCTGCGCCGCTGGTAGCGTTGGCCGCGGGGTGAGCTGTGGCCGAGTCAGGGGCGTCGCGCTTCGAGTCGCTCGTTGACCAGCAGATCCGCCTGGCTCAGGAGCGCGGCGAGTTCGACAATCTGCCCGGCATGGGCAAGCCGCTGCCCGGTGCCGGCCAGCCCGACGACGACCTGTGGTGGGTGCGGGGGTACCTGAAGCGCGAGGGGCTCTCCGCTGAGCCGCTGCTGCCGACCTCGCTGCGGTTGGCCCGCGAGATCGAGCGGCTGCCGGACACGGTGGCGGACCTGCCCTCCGAGCAGATGGTGCGCGAGCGGGTGCTGGACCTCAACCGGCGGATCGCCGAGTACCTACGGGCCCCGTCCGGACCACACGTGCGCCTGCGACTCGTGGACCCGGACGACATGGCCGAACGCTGGCGCGCCGCCCGGCTGCGGAAGCCGGGCACCTCCCGCGACGCCGTCGCCAGCGGTGGCGGGGACGCGGCCGCCGAGGCGGCCGGGGACGCGGCCGCCGACGCCGGGGGCGCCGCCGGTGAGCGGTCTCCGCGTCCCCCACGCTGGCGTCGCCGGTGGTTCGCCCGCCGCCGCGCCGGCTGACGTCCCGCACCGTCGGCCCGCACCGGAGTGACGACCGCCGGTGTCACCCGACCCGCGCGCCACCGGATCGCGTCGACCGACGTTCCGTACCGCCTTCCCCGCGCCGGCCCGGTGCCGTGCCGCCGCTCAGCGCCGGGCATGTTCCCGTGCCCACGGGACCGCGGGTCGGGAGGCGGGCGGCGAGCCGGCGGGACGAACCGGCGCGCTGACGCGCGTAGTGGGGCGCCGGCACGAGCAGCGGTGCCGGGAGGCGACGCGGGAGGCTCCGGCCGTGGAGGTACGCGACACGGAGGTGCCCGGCCCGGCGGCCGCCACGCCCGCCCACGGGGCGGCGAACGGGTCCGTGGCCGGGATGGTGGGCGGCTCGACCCGGCTCCAGACCGCCCTCAGCCGGGTCGCCGCCTGCCTCCTGTGGGGCGCGGTCGTGCTCGCGGTGGTCCTGGGTCTGGTCAACCTCGCCGGCCCGCCCGTACCCGTGTCCCTGCCCCCTCCCGGCGCCGCGTCGGCGTCCCCGCGGATCCCTCCCCCGGGCGGTTGCGCCGAGATCGTGGTGGCAGGGTGGTTGGCCGGCGATCCCGACGTCGTCGCCGGGATCGCCGGCCAACCCGCCCGGACGCCGTCGCCCGGGCCCGGCCGCCGCGCCGCGCACACGTACACCGCGGCGGCGACCCCGTCCGCCGACGGCACCCGGTGGGGCTACCTCGTCGGCGTGGACGTCGAGCACCGTGACGACGACGGGAGCTGGGTGGCGGCCGGCCGCCAGTTCTACACCGTGACGCTGGCCGCCGGCGGCGGCTGTGCCGGGTGGGGAGCGGTCGCCCCGCCCGCCCGGGTCGCCGCCCCCGCGCTGGCCGCCCCGGTCGGCTCCGGGTACCCGGCGCGGTTGCCGGCGTCCGGCACGCCGCTCAGCGACACGCTGGGCGCGTTCTTCACCGCCGTGCTCACCGGGACCGGTAGCGCCGACCGCTACGTCGCCCCCGGCTCGGTCGCGCCCGTCCTCGAGTCGGCCCGCTACGACTGGGTCGAGCTCGCCGACGTCCGGGCGGCCGGCGTCGCCGGCGGGTCCGTGGCCGACACCGTGACCGTCGGCGGGACGGCCGTGCCTCCCGACGGGACCGTGCTGCACCTGCTCGTGACCGTCGTCGCCGACCCGGCCGGCGACCCGCTGCCGCTGGTCTACCCGGTCACGGTCGGGGTCCGCGGGGGCCGCTGGGAAGTGATGTCAATCGATCCGATCGTCGGGCCGGGGGCCGCCACCGGACCGGGAACGGAGCCCACACCATGATCGTGCACCGCCTCCTCGCGCAGTCCACTCCGACCCAGGAGTGGATCACCGGCTGGACCACCTTCCTGCGGCAGACCCTGCCGATGGTGTTTCTCGTCGTGGTGATCCTGGTCGGGACCGTCCTCATCGTGCGCGCGCGCGGCGGGCTGCAGAAGGCGATCATCTTCGGCCTCGGCGCCGCCCTCGTCTACCTCATCCTGACCAATGTGGATGACGTGGCGGGGCTGTTCGAGCGGGAGCTGCCCCTCCCGGAGGGGGACCGGTGAGGGACCACCCGGAGGCGGCCGAGCCCGACTACGGCCACACCTACACCACGGGACGCCGCCAGCCGTACCTGATCCGCAAGTGGCCCAACAGCAACTGGGTGCTGCCGTTGGGGCCGTACACGATCACCCAGCTGCTGGTCTTCGTCGGCTCGGTGTACCTGCTGCTGACCTACCGCGAGCTGTGGGCCCACTTCGGCGGCTTCAACGTGGTCATCGGCGTCGGCGTACCGGCGGCGCTGACCTACGCCGCGCGGCACACGCGGGTGGAGGGCCGGGACCCGGTGCGCGCCGGCGTCGCCCTCGTCGGCCTGCTGCTGCGGCCCCGCGGTGGGTACGTCAACGGCGCCCCGCCGCCGCGCGCCCGCGTCCGCCGCTGCCCGGCGGTCCGGATCCCGGTCGCGCCCCACCCGTACGCCGCGGACCGTGCGCCACCCCGACCGCCGGCCCGGCCATGGGTGGCCGACCTCGTCGCCACCGCCCGCGCCGCCAGCGGGGGGCCGCGATGATCGGGCCGCCGCTTCCCCGCGTACCGTTCCGCGCCCTGGTCGGCAACCTCGCCTGGACCCACGAGGGCACGGTGTGGGCGGTCTGGCGGGTCGACCCGGTTCCCTACCGGTACGCCACCGGCGACGACAAGGTGACCTACAGCCGGGTGTTCGCCAACCTGCTGCGGACGCTGCGCGGCGAGCCGCTGCTGCTGAGCCTGTGCGGCCGGCTCGACCCCGACGCCGGCCCGCGACCGCCCGTGGCGCACCCGGTCGGGGAGGAGATCACCGCCGCGTACCGGCGCCTCCTCGGCGAGTACGACCTGCGCGAGCGCACCTACTGGCTGGCGCTGCCGCTGCCGCACACCTCCGGCTGGAGCAGCACCGCCCAGGTGGTCGCGTCCGCGGGCACGCTGGTGGCCCGCAGCTTCGGGCTGACCCCGCCGCTGCCCCGCCCGGCCGAGGTGCGGCGGCGGATCGACCAGGCCGAGCGCGCCGTGCGCGGTGTCCCCGGGCTGGTGCCGGCGACGCCCGCGGAGGTGCTGTGGATCCACCGCCGGGCGCCGCGGCGCGGCACCGCGGCGGAGCCGTCGCTGGCGTCCGCCCGGCGGTCCGGCCCCGCGGGCGCCACCGTGCGGGGCGACCGCCTGCGCAATCGCGGCCTGGCGGCGCTGAGCGAGGTCCACCTCGACGAGGGCGGCCGGGCCGCCGGCGCCGCCTGGGCCAACCCCTTCCACCACCGGTACCTGCGGGTCACCACACCCGACGGTGGCACCAGCTACCAGGCCTTCCTCGTCCTGTCCGACCTGCCGGAACGGTGGCGGTTCCCGGGCGGGGAGTGGCTGGCGTCGCTGCACGAGGACCTGCCGTTCCCGGTCGACTGGGCGGTGCGCGCCACGGTCAACCCGGGGGCGGAGGCCCGGCGGAAAGTCACCCGCAAGCGCCGCCAGCTCGCCGACCAGGTCGGCGAGTTCAGCCTCGGCGACAACGAGGATCCGTCCGAGGCGGAGGCACTCCCGACCTGGGTCGCGGCCGGCCAGCGGCAGCTCGCGTACGAGCAGGCGGCGCTGGACGCTCACAGCGCGGAGGTCGAGTACGAGGCGACGTTCGTGCTCGGCGTGTGGGGCGAGGACCTGGCCGAGTGCGAGGAGAAGGCGGAGCTGCTGCGCGGCGTGTTCTCCGACGAGCTGGTCGCCGTGCGCCCCACCGGCGACCAGCTCGGCTGCTACGCCGCGATGCTGCCCGGGGTCACCGCGCCGCGGGTCGTCGGCGACTACCGCCAGTACCTGCTCGCCGCCGACCTGGCCAAGGCGATGCCGTTCGTCGGCGGGCGACTCGGTGACCACACCGGACAGATCCTCGGCCTGGTGGCCGACGCCGGCACGGTCGCCCCGGTGCGCCTCCACCTCGCCGACTGGACCGCCCGGGACGTCTCCGCCTCCGTCGGGCTGTTCGCCGAGCTCGGCGCCGGCAAGTCGGTGACGCTCAAGAAGATCCTGGCCGACGTGGCCGCCGAGGGCGGGCGCACCATCGGGTGGGACCGCACCCGTACCCGGGAGCAGGTGACGTTCCTCGCGGCCGTGTTCGGCGAGGAGCAGGTAAGGGTGGCCGACCTGGCCGCCCCAAGCGGGTTCAGCCTGGATCCGCTGCGGATCCTGCGCGGGCCGTCGGCCGCGCAGGCCGCGGAGACGTTCCTGACGCAGCTGCTCGGGATCGACCCCACGTCCCCGTCCGGCACGCTCCTGGCGGAGGCGCTGGAGAAGGTGGTCGTCGACGAGCGGCCAAGCCTGGCGCGGCTGACCGACGTGCTGCTGGAGGCCCGCGACGAGCCGGCCGCCGTCGACCTCGGCCGGCAGCTGCGCGCGGCCATCCGGCGCGCCGGCACCGGCGTGGTGTTCGACGAGTCGCTGCCGCCGCTGGACCTGTCCGCCGACCACATCGTCTTCGCCACCCACGGCATGACCCTGCCCAAGGCGCACGAGCTGCGGGGCGACCGGCAGCTCGCGCAGCTGCCGTTCGCGGCCCGGTTCGGCCGGGCGGTGCTGACGCTGACCGCGATGATCGCCAAGGCCATCGCGTTCGCGGACGAGCGGTTCGTGCTCGTGCACGCCGACGAGTGCTACTGGCTGACCCGGGAGGGGGAGGGCAGCCCCGGCTACGACACCGCCCTGGAGCTGATCCGCGACGGTCGCAAGAACAACGCCGGGCTGCTGCTGGCCGGTCACGACCCGGCCGACACCGGGGACGAGACGCTGCTGGGCCTGCTGTCGGCGGTGTTCGTCGGCCGGCAGCGCAACCGGGCGCTCGCCGCCCGGTACGTCGCCGCGCTGGGCATCACCGACCCCGACCTGGCCGAGCGGGTGCTGGTGACGATCACCGAGGACCTGTCGCCGTTGACCCACACCGATCCTGTCACCGGCGACCCGGTGGTGGCGCCGGGCCGGGAGGGGGAGTTCCTCGCCCGTATCCACCACCGGGTGGGCAAGGTCAAGGTGCTCGTCCCGCCCGTACCCCGGCTGGAGCGGGCCATCCGGACCACCCCCGGGGCGGACCGGCCGTGACCCGGCACCGGTGGGCGGCGGTGGCCGCGGTGGTGCTGCTGGCCGCGCCACCGGTCGGGCCCGCCCCGGCGCACGCCACCGGGCCCGCCCCGGCGCATACCGCCGGGCCCGCCCTGGCGCACGCCACCGGGTCCGCCACCACGGCGTCCGGCGGCCCGGTACCGCCCGGCCCGCTGGCGGCAGCGGCGGCGCAACCGGCCGACAGCGGCTTCGGGGAGGCCGGTGACGAGGTCACCGACCGGTACGGCGTGCCCGTGTGGGACTACCGGGTCGGTGGCCGCCAGGCCGGGGGTGTGTTCGACATCGGCAGCCACGTCAACAACGTGCCGCTGCACCTGTCGTCGCTGGGTTTCTGGTTCGTCAAGTTCCTCGTCGTCGCGCTGGTGTGGCTGCTGGGGTTCGCGCTGGACTTCAGCGTCGCGACCACCCTGCTGGCCCCGGTGGTGGAGCTTATCGGCATCTATCAGTCGTTTGTGGACCGGCTCGGTCTGGTGCCGCTGGCGCTCATGCTGTCGGTGTTCTGGTTCGGGCTGCTGGCGCTGCGCGGCCGGGTCGGACGGGGCGTCGGCGAGATCGCGATGTCGTTCACGCTCCTCGTCCTGCTCGGCGCGGTGCTCGCCGCCCCGGGTGCGACGCTGCTGGGGGACACCGGCCTGTTGGGCCGGGCCAAGGATCTGGGCAGCATGGTGGCCCTGCTGCCCCTGCAGGACCCGTCCGCGGCGCCGGTGTGCACGCCGCCCGCCGCCGGCGGCGGCCCCACGGTCGACGGGTGCGCGACCGGCGTGGCCACGCCACCGTTGCCCGGGGACGACCCAGCGGTGCTGCACTGGATCGTCGAGACGTGGCTGGTCGACATGTACGTGCGCCAGCCCCACCAGTACATCATGTACGGCCAGCGGCTGGACTGTCCGCTGGAGCTGCGGATGCGTGCCAGCCTGGGCGACCCGGGCCAGGGCGAGCCGTGCCGTCCACACCCCTGCCTGGACCGCTACAACGAGATCCTGCGCACCGACCCCGCGGAGCTGGCCGAGCGGATCCAAGACCAGTACAACCGGCGACTGCAGGACCCGCCCGGAGCGGGGTTCGACCCTCAGACCGGCCAGGTGTCGCCGTCAGAGCGCTTCCAGCCGCCGCCGTTCGCCGACGCGGCCAACTACCTGCACGACATGATGGACCCCGAGCTGGGCTGGTACGCCGTCGACGACTCCTGCGGCGAGCACGGGCGCGCCCTGGCCGCGTACAACCGCAGCGGCGACTGGGGTCGCGTCGGCCTGGTCGTCCTGGTGCTGGTGGCCCTGCTGATCCTGCTCACCTACCTGCTGGGCGGAGTGGTGTTGCCGCTGGTCGTGGGGCAGCTGTTCACCGCCGTGCTCGCGGTCGCGCTGGTGTTCGTGCTCCCGGTCGCGCTGCTGGGCAGCGGCCGCAGGCTGCTGTGGAAGTGGCTCGGCCTGCTGCTGTCGGCTCTGTTGCTCATCGTCATGTCGCTGTTCGGCCTGTCGTTGATGCTGGTGGCGACCGATCTCCTGCTCCGGGGCAACTGGCACCTGTCGATCAGCCTGGTGCTGGTGTGCGTGCTGTCGGTGGTCTTCCTCAAGGTGCAGCGCGGGCTGCTGCAGGCCGGCTCGGGCGCCGGTACCGCGGCCGGCGGCGCCCTGGCCGGCGGTGCGCTGGGCGGCGGCGCGGCCGGGTCCGGTGCGGCGGCCGGTGCCGCCCCTGCGGGCGGTGCACCGTGGAGCCGGCCGGCCGCGGCCGGGCTGGACCTGGGCGAGCGGGCGCTGGCCGCCGGGGGCCGGCGCCCCGCCTCGCTCACCGGCCGTTCCGCGCGGTTCGCCACCCGGAAGGCCGTGAACACCGCCACGCTGGCACCGCTGCGTCGCCGGTGGAGCCGCCGCCGGGCCCTTCGGAAGCAGACCAAGGCGCAACTCGCCGCGGAGGCCCACGTCTACAAGCGCAATCCCAAGCTGGTCTACAAGCGCGCGGAAGCTAAGCGGAGAGCCATGGAGAAGTGGCAGAAGAAGCGCAGGCGGCGGTGACGGCCGTCCGGAGGCGGTGGTCGCGACGGGCCACGGCGGCGATTCCCCGCCCGACCCGCTTGCCGCGTGGCTGGCTGCCGCTCGCCGGTGCGCTCGCGGCCGTGTTGTGCTGCTGCCCCCTGGTGGCCGTCACGGCCGTCCTCGGCCCGCTCACCCCGGTCGCCGACCTCGACCGGGCGGCGGCGCTACCCGTGGCCGGGTGTGCCCCCGAGGGCGGCGCACCGTCCACAGTGCAAGATCCGGGCCGTGATGGTGTGCCGGCCGCGGCCGACCCGACGGCCGGGTTCGACGCCGAGCAGCTCGGCAACGCCGAGCTCATCGTCCGGGTCGGCGTCGAGGAGGGGATCCCGGCCCGTGGCTGGGTGATCGCGGTCGCCACCGCGATGCAGGAGTCCGGCCTGCGCAACCTGCCCCATCTAGGGGCAAACAACGACCACGACTCGCTGGGCC
>VSBZ01000114.1:0-12561 GCA_047459215.1 Micromonosporaceae bacterium
GCCGGCGCCGGGCCTCGCCGGGCCGGCACCGCCCGCCTCGCGGTCGGTGCCGGCCGGCCCGTCCGGCCGTACCCCGGTCACCGGCCGCGTCCGGGCGTCCGGGTGCGCGCCCCGTTGGAGCGGGAGGACCCGGTGTGGCTCGGGCACGCTGTCGGACCGGTACGGGTGGGCGTGACGCCCGCGTCGGGTGAGCACCCGGGGCCGGCGCCACCGCCCGCCCCATCGTCGCCCGGCCGCACGGGGGTGGTGGGCGCCGCGCCGCAGGCGCCACAGGGTCCTCGCCACGATGTCCTCCCGGGACCGCGCGGGTGCCCCGCCGCCTCGGCGGCCCGCCCGGTCTTGGCGGCCTACACCATCGCACACGGATGTGGTTCTTGGCGACACCCGCCGGGGTCAGCGGACCGCGGCGACCGGCCCGCCGGGTCTGAGCATCTCGGCGGCGATGCGGGTCAACGGGAGCGCCGCCACCTGGTCGGGGGTGAACCAGCCGGCCGCGCTGGTCGAGCCGCCGACCTCCACCACCCGCGCCACGGTCGGCACGGGGACCTCCACCGCGTAGACCGCCCGCACGCCGTGCCAGTCGATCGGCCGTCCGTCGGCGCCGGCGGCGTTGCGGTTGTGGTACGAGCTGACGGCCAGCAGTCGGGTCACGTGACCGGACTGGCCGGTCTCCTCCCGGATCTCGCGGAGCAGGGCGTCGGCCGGCTGCTCCCCGAACTCGGTACCGCCCCCGGGCAGGTGCCACCGGCCGGCCGCCGGGTAGCCGTCGGCGTTGCGGGTCAGCAGCAGCCGCCCGGCCGGGTCGGTGACCACCCCGTACACGGCGAACCGCTGTCCACGTGCGGGCCGCGGTGCCGGCACCGCGGCCGGCACGCCCGGCGCGGGGGGCCCGGGCGGTCCCGGGTCGGCGGGTGGGTCGGACGCCGGCGCCGCGGGCACCGGTGGCACCGGCCCGGGCAGGTCGACCAGGGTGGCGAGGGTACGGGCCGCCACCGCGCTCAGCCGCAGCCGGACCGCCTCCTCCGGCGGGAACCAGGCCGCCAGGTCCGAGCTGCCGTCGACCTCCGGCCGCAGCCGGCCGCCGACCGCCGCCACGTCGTAGACCACGCCGTCGGTGTGCTCCCAGGCCGGCGGCCGGAACACGACCTCGGCCACCACATCCCGCACGCCGGTGACCTCCACCTCGAGCCCGGTCTCCTCGGCCAGCTCCCGCACGACCGCGTCCGCCGGGTCCTCGCCGTGCGTCACGCCACCCCCGGGCAGGAACCAGGTGCCCGGGCGTGCCGACCGGCTCGAGGCGCGCACCAGCAGCACCCTGCCGGCGCGGTCGAGGCACAGCCCGTAGGCGCCGATCCGACGCCGTCGCTCCACCGGACCTCCCCCCGGCCGCCGCGTCGGGCGCGCGGCGGCGACACCGCCGGGGCGATCGTATCCGCTGTCCCCGGCCGTGACCTGCGCCAACGGCGCGGGATCACCTCCGGCCCCCGTCGTGACCCGCGTCTCCGCCGACGCGGTCACATCCGCAGGGCCTCGGCCGTCACCTCGGTCAACGGCAGCCCGGCCAGCTCCTGGGGGGTGAACCACCGGGCGTCGTCGGTGGAGCCGCCGGGCTCCGCCACCCGCGGCTGGGTGGGCCGGTCCACCCGCACCCGGTAGAACACCCGGACCCCGTGCCAGTCGATCGGGTAGCCCTCCGGGCCGAGCGAGGCGGGGTCCCGGTGGCTGGCGACGCCCAGCAGGGCTTCGACCCTCCCGTGCTGGCCGGTCTCCTCGAGCAGCTCCCGCAGCAGCGCCTCCTCCGGCTGCTCGCCGAAGTCGGTGCCACCGCCGGGCAGGTGCCACCGGCCGGCCCCGGGGAACCGGGAAGCCACCCGGGTCAGCAGGTGCCGGCCGGACGGGTCGGTGGCGACCGCGTAGGCGGCGAAGCGCTGCGCCCGGTGCAGCCCGTCCCTCCCCGGGACGGCCAGGAACGACGGTAGCTCCGGCGGCTTGTCCGGACGCGGGTCCACGCGGTCGCACGGCAGGCCGAGCGCGGCCGCGGTGAACGGCCGCAACGGCAGCTCCTTCGCCTCGGCCAGGCTCACCCAGGCGGCCACGTCGGTCGGCTGGCCGACGCGCCGGATCAGCCTGCCGCCGCGCAGGGTCGCGTCGTAGATCAGGCGGTCGGTGTGGATGGTCATGCCGCGGTGGGGCAGCGCCCGGACGTCGCTGAGCACGTCCCGCAGCGCACCGGCGGCCACCGACAGCCCGGTCTCGGCCGCGGTCTCCCGCACCACCGTCTCCACCGGATGTTCACCGTGGTCGACCGCGCCACCCGGCAGCGACCACAGCCCTGGCGTGCCCGAGGTCGCCGACGCCCGCACCAGCAGCACCCGGTCGGAGGCGTCGAGGCACACCGCGTACGACGCGATCCGCCGCAGCGGCTTCAAACCGGAGGTCACGACCGCCATTGTGCCCTACGCCCGGCACCCGTGTGGTTACGGAAACGCATCGGCACCGTCCGGAGCGGACCGCGGCCGGTTGGCGGGCCTTCGACGCCCACGGACACCGACGCCGTCGGTCGCTCTGGCCGCCGGCCGACGCCCGCGCGTGAGGTCGACCGCCGTCGGCCACCGGGGAAACCGCCCACCCCACGGGCCACGGGACCGCCGCTCGCCCACAGGCGACCGGGCCGGCCGTCCTCAGTGACCAGACACGGCGGAGGTCACTCCCACTCGATGGTGCCCGGCGGCTTGCTGGTCACGTCGAGCACCACCCGGTTGACCTCCGGCACCTCGTTGGTGATCCGGCGGGAGATCCGGGCGATCAGGTCGTACGGCAGCCGGGCCCAGTCGGCGGTCATGGCGTCCTGGCTGGACACCGGTCGCAGGACCACCGGGTGCCCGTAGGTGCGCCCGTCGCCCTGCACCCCGACCGAGCGCACGTCGGCCAGCAGGACCACCGGGAACTGCCAGACGTCGCGGTCGAGGCCGGCCGCGGTCAGCTCCTCCCGGGCGATCCGGTCGGCAGCCCGCAGCATCTCCAGCCGGTGCGGGGTCACCTCCCCGACGATCCGGATGGCCAGGCCGGGACCGGGGAACGGGTGGCGCCAGACGATCGCCTCCGGCAGCCCCAGCTCGGTGCCCAGTGCCCGTACCTCGTCCTTGAACAGCATCCGCAGCGGCTCGACCAGCTCGAACGGCAGGTCGACCGGGAGCCCGCCGACGTTGTGGTGCGACTTGATGGTGGCCGCGCCGGCACCGCCGCCGGACTCGACCACGTCCGGGTACAGCGTGCCCTGGACGAGGAAACGCACCGGCTGCTCGGCGTCCACCTCGCGGGCGGCCTGCTCGAAGACCCGGATGAACTCGTGGCCGACGATCCGCCGCTTTTTCTCCGGGTCGGCCACGCCCTTCAGGGCGGCGAGGAACCGGTCGGCCGCCTCCACCACCTTCAGCCGTACCCCGGTGGCCGCCACGAAGTCCTTCTCGACCTGCTCGGCCTCGCCGGCGCGCAGCAGCCCGTGGTCGACGAACACGCAGGTGAGCTGGTCGCCCACGGCCCGCTGGACGAGCGCCGCGGCGACCGCCGAGTCCACGCCACCGGACAGGCCGCAGATCACCCGGGCGTTCCCCACCTGCTCCCGGATCGCGGCGACCTGCTCCTCGATGATCCCGGCCGGGGTCCAGGTGGGGGCGATCCCGGCCATGTCACGCAGGAACCGGGTCAGGATGGTCTGTCCGTGCGGCGTGTGCGCGACCTCGGGGTGGAACTGCACGCCGGCCAGCCGCCGGGCCGGGTCCTCGAACGCCGCCACCGGCGACCCGGCCGACGAGGCCGTGACGACGGCGCCCGGCGGGGGTGCGGTGACGCTGTCGCCGTGGCTCATCCACACGTCCTGCTCCGCCGGCAGGCCGGCGAACAGCACGCTGTCGTCCGGGCGGGCGGTGAGGGTGGTGCCGCCGTACTCCCCCCGGCCGGTCCGCTCGACCGTCCCGCCCAGCGCCGCGGCCATCGCCTGGAACCCGTAGCAGATCCCGAACACCGGCACGCCGGCGGCGAACAGCGCCGGGTCGACCTGCGGCGCCCCGGGAGCGTAGACGCTCTCCGGCCCGCCGGAGAGGATCACCGCGGCCGGACGCCTGGCGAGGAGCTCGGCGACCGGCGTGGTGTGGGGGACGATCTCGGAGTAGACCTGCGCCTCGCGCACCCGCCTGGCGATGAGCTGGGCGTACTGGGCGCCGAAGTCGACCACCAGGACCGGGCGGGGTGTGCTCACGCGCCAAGCCTACCGGCCGGGACCACCGCCCCTGCCCGCGCGCGCCGGGGCTCGGGGCCGCGCCGCCGGCCGCCGCGCGGCCCCGCCGACCCGCACCCGGGCCGCCGTGTGCCGCTGCCGGACCGCCGTGCGCCGGTGCCCGGCCGCCGCGCTCCGTTGTCGCGCGGGCCGGTCAGTACTCCCGCCACCACAGGTTGACGCCGTAGTCGACCTCGCAGCCGGCGTGGCTGGCGATGATCTCGTCCGCGAGCGCGGGCGGGAACTCGATGCGCACCACCGCCTCGAAGTCCTCGCGGCGGGCGAACCGCCAGCGGATCGTCAGCGGCCGTCGCGTGAACCCGTGGCCGCTCCAGAACCGCTCCACCCGTACGGGGTCCCAGCTCGGCAGGGCCCGCCGGAACCACGCGCCGAACGTGCCGGTGGTGGCGTCGTTGTCGACGATGAAGGCCACGCCGCCGCGCCGCACCACCCGCGCCAGCTCCGCCAGGCCCGGCTCGCACCCGGGGCCGAAGAAGTACGCCCAGCGGGCGTGGGCGACGTCGACGGACGCGTCGGGGACGGGAAGCCGCTGCGCCACGCCGACGCGCACGGTCACGTTGGGGAGCCCCCGCACCCGCCGGGCGGCCAGCGCGGCCAGCCGGCGGTGCGGCTCCACGCCCGTCACCGCCGCCGCGTCCACCGCGAACCGGGGCAGGTGGAACCCGGTGCCGCAGCCGATGTCGAGCACGTGACCGCCGGACCAGTCGCGGATGTCGCGCATCGCCGCCTCGATCAGCCCGTCCGGGTCGACGGCGCGGTTCTCGATCTCGTAGATGTCCGGCGTGTACCAGATGTTCGGGCTCGGGATCGCCCCGCGAAGCGCGACGCTCACCCCGGCACGGTATCCGACCCGGCGGCCGGCACCCGCAGCGCGGCGGGCGCCTGCGCGGGCACCGCCGGGCGCAGCGGGGGCACCGGGGCCACCGGCCGGTAGGGCTCGCCGAGCGGCGGCCGCGGATCGGGCTCGCCGCGACGGGGCCACATCGACATGGCGCGCTCGGCCTGGGCGGTGATGGTCAGGGCGGGGTTGACGCCCGGGTTGGCGCTGACCGCGGCGCCGTCGAGGACGTGTAGACCGGGGTGGCCGAAGACCCGGTGGTACGGGTCGACGACGCCCTCGGCCGCGGTGGCGCCGATGACCGCCCCGCCGAGGATGTGGGCGGTCATCGGGATGTTGAACGCCTCGGTGATCGACCCGCCCGGGATGCCGCCGATCTCCTCGGCCAGCAGGCGGGCCGCCTCGTGGCCGACCGGGATCCAGGTGGGGTTGGGCGCGCCGTGCCCCGGGACCGCGTACAGCCGGCGCCGGCCGTACCAGGACCGCCGCCACTGCAGCGTGATCGAGTTGTCCAGGGACTGCATGACCAGGGCGATGATGGTGCGCTGCGACCACCGGCGCACCCACACCATCCGGGCGACCAGGTGCGGGGCCTTCGCCACCAGCGCCAGCAGCCGCAGCGGCCGGGCGCGACCGCCGGGGACCAGCAGCGACTGCAGCAGGCCCATGGCGTTGGAGCCCGGCCCGTACCGGACCGGTTCGATGTGGGTGTGCGCGTCGGGGTAGAACGAGCTGGTGATCGCCACGCCCTGCGAGTAGTCGACGCCGCGGCGGCGGGCCACGCCCGGCGGGACCGACGCGCCCAGGATCGCCTCGGAGTTGGTGCGGGTCAGCGCCCCGAGCCGGTCCGACAGGTGGGGCAGGTCGCCGCTGGCCTTCATGGCGTGCAGCAGCCGCTGGGTGCCCAGGGCCCCGGCGGCGAGGACGACCTGGTCGGCGTGGAAGGTGCGGGTGCCGCGGCGCCACCGTGCGCCGGTGCGCACGGCGGTGACCTCGTACCCGCCGTCGGGGTGCGGGCGGATGCGGGTGACGGTGGTGAGCGGGTACACCGCGGCGCCGGCCCGCTCCGCCAGCCAGAGGTAGTTCTTCACCAGCGTGTTCTTGGCGTTGTGGCGGCAGCCGGTCATGCACGACCCGCAGTGGCGGCAGCCGGCGCGCCGCGGCCCGACCCCGCCGAAGTACGGGTCGTCGACCGGCTCACCGGGCGTGCCGAAGAAGACCCCGACCGGCGTGGGGCGGAACGTGTCGGCCACGCCCATCCGCGCGGCCACCGCCCGCATCGCCTCGTCCGCCGGGGTCACCTGCGGGTACGTGGTCACGCCGAGCATCCGGCGGGCCTGCTCGTACCACGGCGCCAGCTCGGCACGCCAGTCGGTGATGTCGCGCCACTGCGGATCGTCGTAGAAGTCGGGCAGGGGCTCGTACAGCGTGTTGGCGTAGACGAGGCTGCCGCCGCCCACCCCGGCGCCGGAGAGCACCAGCACGCCGGCGCCGCGCCGCCCGCGCAGCAGGGTGATCCGCTGGATGCCGTAGCAACCGAGCGCCGGTGCCCACAGGAAGCGGCGGAGGCGCCAGGAGGTCTCGGGGAACTCGTCGTCGGCGAACCGGCGCCCGGCCTCCAGCACCGCCACCGAGTAACCCTTCTCCGCGGCCCGCAGCGCCGCCACACTGCCGCCGAAGCCCGACCCGACGACCACGACGTCGTACCGCATGCGCCAATACTGACCCGTCAGTAACCTGAGGGGAAGCCCCGTGACCGCGTCCGCCGTGCCGGTGTCCGGGGCGCGGGAGCACCGCCGCGTCCCCACGCGACCCGGCCGACCGGGCTAGGCCGGTATCAGGTGTGCGCCCGGGCGGCGGCGCACGACGCCCCCGGTCAGTCCGGACGGGGCGGCCGCTGCGGGGTGTAGAGCCACCGGTCGAACAGGTCGTCCAGCCGGCGTCCGGACACCTCCTCGGCCAGCGCCACCAGGTCCGCGGTGGTGGCGTGGCCGTGCCGGTGGCGGTCGGTCCACTCGCGCAGGATCGTAAAGAAGTCGTCGTCACCGACGGCCAGGCGCAGCGCGTGCACGGTCATCGCGCCCCGCCGGTAGACCGCCGGGTGGAAGAGCCGGTCCGGTCCCGGGTCGCCGGGCGCCACCTGCCAGAAGGCGTCGTCGGCGTCGCGGTAGAGGAAGTCGAACGACTGCTGCGCGCTCAACCCGCCCCGGTGCTCCTCCCACAGCCACTCGGCGTACGTGGCGAGACCCTCGTTGAGCCAGATGTCCCGCCACTGACGCAGCGACACGCTGTTGCCGAACCACTGGTGGGCGAGCTCGTGCACGATGACCCAGGAGGCGTCCCGGTCGCCCCGGAAGAAGCCCGGTGCGTACGTCGGCCGGCTCTGGGTCTCCAGCGCGAACCCGACGTCGTCGCCGAGGACGATCCCGCCGTACGCGCTGCCGGGATACGGCCCGAACCACCGCGCGAGCTGGTCGGCGATCTCGGCGCTGCGCGCCACCTGGGTGTCCACCGTCTCCGGCAGGTCGGCGTGGACCGCCGTCACTACCGGCAGCCCGTCGTCGTGGACGGCGGTGGTGACCCGGTAGTCGCCGACCGCGAGCGCCACCAGGTAGCTGGCCATCGGGGTCTCCTCCACCCAGCACCAGGTGGTCCGGCCGCCGGCGCTGGTCCGTGCCCGCAGCACCCCGTTGCTCACCGCCGCGAGGCCGTCGGGGACGGTCACCCCGATGGCGTACGTCGCCTTGTCCCGCGGGTGGCCGTTGACCGGCAGCCACGTGCTGGCCGAGCGGGGTTGTCCGATCGCGAACGCGCCGTCCTCGGTGGGGTGGAAGCCGATGCTGCCCAGCTGGCCGGCCTCGACCGGACGCGGCGTCCCGCCGTAGGTCACCTCGACCACGAAGGTCTCGCCCGCCTCGACCGTCTCCGGCGGGTGGACGGCGAGCTTGCCCTCCGGCCGGTCCACCCGTGCCGGGGTCCCGTCGACGGTGACCTCGTCGACCGTCAGCCCGACCAGGTCGAGGGTGACGGTCGACAGGTCCGCGGTGGCGGTGGCGGTGACGGTGACCGTCCCGTCCAGCCGCTGCTGCGCCGGGTCGTAGGTGACCTGCGCGTGGTAGCTCGCGACGTCGTAGCCGGGGTTGCCCAGGTCGGCGAGGTACTCATCGGGGTCGGCGGGCACGCCGTCGGGAGCGTCGGCGGGTGCCGCGGGGCAGCCCGCGGGAGCCGGAGACGGCCGCGTGCATCCGGCGGCGGAGGCGGCGACCAGCGCGGCCGCGACTGCCACCGCCACGCCCGCCAGCGACCTCGCCCCGCGCACGGCGGCGTCTAGGAGGCGTCGAGCAGGAGGTCCACCTTCTGGAACTCCTTGAGGTCCCGGTAGCCGCACTTGGCCATG
This sequence comes from Micromonosporaceae bacterium, assembly GCA_047459215.1. Classification (GTDB taxonomy): domain Bacteria; phylum Actinomycetota; class Actinomycetes; order Mycobacteriales; family Micromonosporaceae; genus Natronosporangium. Next base: position 8,533 of record VSBZ01000114.1, read on the forward strand.
GCGCGCCGCAGCCCGCCGAACAGGTTCATGGTCCCGTCCGGCAGGTCGGCCGGCCCGTACAGGATCTCCTGCAGCGTGCCCAGCGGCCGCCGGGCCGCGCCGAAGCCGCCCCGGGGCAGCTTCGGATGGCTGGCCGCGGAGTGCCACCACGCCCCGCCGGCGGGCGCCTCGGAGGCGAGCGCCAGCGGCTCACCGAGCATGACCGCGTCCGCCCCGCAGCCGAGGGCGCGGGCGATGTCCCCGCTGGTCCGCACCTCCCCGTCGGCGATGAGGTGGACGTACCGGCCGCCGGTCTCGTCGAGGTAGTCGCGGCGGGCCGCGGCGGCGTCGGCGATCGCGGTGGCCATCGGCACCCGGATCCCGAGCACCGGGTCGGACGTGGCCCGGCCGTCGGCGCCGATGCCGACGATGACCCCGGCCGCGCCGGTACGCATGAGGTGCAGCGCGGTCTGGTAGCTCGTGCAGCCGCCGACCACCACCGGCACGTCCAGGTCGGCGATGAACTCCTTGAGGTTGAGCGGCTCACCGTTGGCCGAGACGTGCTCGGCGGACACGATCGTCCCCTGGATGACCAGGATGTCCACCCCGGCGTCGAGGATGACCGGTGCCAGCGCGAGGGTGTGCTGCGGCGAGACCCGGACCGCCACGGTGACGCCGCCGGCACGCAGCTCGCGGATCCGCTCGCCGATGAGGTCGGGGCGGATCGGTTCGGCGTACACCTCCTGCAGCCGTCGGGTCGCCTCCCGCCCCGGCTCCAGCTCCGCCAGCTCGGCGAGGATCTTGGTGGGGTCCTCGTACCGGGTCCACAGGCCCTCTATGTTGAGCACCCCCAGCCCGCCGAGCCGGCCCAGCTCGATCACGGTGGCCGGGCTCATGGTGGCGTCGCTCGGGTGGGCCACGCAGGGGATGTCGAACCGGTACGCGTCCAGCTGCCAGGCGGTGGAGACGTCGTCGACGTCACGCGTGCGCCGGGACGGCACGATCGCCACCTGGTCGAGGTGGTAGGCGCGCTGGGCGGTCCGGCCCAGGCCGATCTCCACCACGTCCCGCACGGCTGCTCCTCGGCTACCCATCGGCGTCGGTCACCCTGTCAGCGTGGCTGGTAGTTCGGGGCCTCGACGGTCATCTGGATGTCGTGCGGGTGGCTCTCGGTCAGGCCTGCGGCGGTGATCCGGATGAGCCGGCCGCGCTCGCGCAGGTCCCGGATGGTCGCCGCGCCGGCGTAGCCCATCGCCAGCCGCAGCCCGCCCACGAGCTGGTGGACGACGGCGGCGAGGGCGCCGCGGTAGGGGACCTGGCCTTCGATGCCCTCCGGCACGAGCTTCTCGGCGTCGGTCACGTCGTGCTGGAAGTAGCGGTCACGCGAGTACGACTGTCCCCGGGCACGCATGGCACCCAGCGACCCCATCCCGCGGTAGGTCTTGTACTGCTTGCCGTTCTCGTACACCACCTCGCCGGGGCTCTCCTCGCAGCCGGCGAGCAGCCCGCCGAGCATCACCGTCTCCGCCCCGGCGGCGATGGCCTTGGCGATGTCCCCGGAGTGCTTGATGCCGCCGTCGCCGATCACCGGCACGCCGGCGGGAGCGGCGGCGCGGGCGGCCTCCATGATGGCGGTGATCTGGGGTACGCCGACGCCCGCGACCACCCGGGTGGTGCAGATGGCGCCCGGGCCCACGCCCACCTTCACCGCGTCCGCGCCCGCCTCCACCATGGCCTTCGCGCCCTCGTAGGTGGCGACGTTGCCGCCCGCGACCGGGACGCGCCCGTCCTTGGCGATCCGGGCGACCGTCTCGAGCACCTGCCGCTGGTGGCCGTGCGCGGTGTCGACGACCAGCAGGTCGACGCCGGCCTCGATGAGGGCGCAGGCGCGCTTGTACCCCTCGTCACCGACCCCGACCGCCGCGCCGACCCGCAGGCGGCCGGACTCGTCCTTCGTGGCCCGCGGGTACTGTTCGCTCTTGGCGAAATCCTTCACGGTGATCAGGCCGCGCAGCTTCCCCGACGCGTCGACCAGCGGGAGCTTCTCGACCTTGTGCCGGCGCAGCAGGACCAGCGCCTCCTCGCGGCTGACACCCGGGGGCGCCGTGACCAGGGGCATGGGGGTCATCACCGACCGGACCGGCTGCGACTTGTCAACCACGAAGCGCATGTCCCGGTTTGTCACGATTCCCAGGAGGGAGCCGTCGGCGGAGACGACCGGCACGCCGGAGATCCGGTACCGGGCGCACAGCTCCTCGACCTCCCGCAGCGGGTCGTCCGGCGAGCAGGTCACCGGGTTGGTGACCATCCCCGCCTCGGAGCGCTTGACGAGATCCACCTGCAGCGCCTGCTCCTCCACGGACAGGTTGCGGTGCAGGATGCCGATCCCGCCCTGCCGAGCCATCGCGATCGCCATCCGGGCCTCGGTGACGGTGTCCATCGCGGCGGACACCAGCGGAATGGCCAGGTCGATCCCGCGGGCCAGGCGGGTGGAGGTGTCGACCGCGCTGGGCAGCACGTCGGACTCGGCCGGCTGGAGCAGGACGTCGTCGAAGGTGAGCGCGAGCGGAAGGGACTCGGCGGAAATGGGCGTCGGCACGGTCAGCTCCCGTCTTGCGTGGGTTTCCCATCGTAACCAGGGGCCGCACCCCGCCACGCCGACGCCGCGATGGTCTCCGACCGGCCGCCACGCCGCGACGAGACCGGCCCGTCCGCCACGCCGCGACGGTGCCGACCGGCCGCTCACCGGGGACGGAAGCGCCGCCACGCCGGGCGGTCCTACCGCCCGGCCGAGACGGCGACACGGGCGGATCCGGACTACCGTGGGAGACGTGCACGACGAGCCGCTAGACCCGTTCCACGGTGACCCCTCGGACCCGGCATCCGAGCTGGACCGCCTAGGCGGGGAGGAGCCGGTCGACCCGTTGTCCGAGACCGAGCGGCAGGACGTGCTGGAGGACCTCACCGACCTGGAGATCTACCAGGCGCTCCTGGCGCCGATCGGCATTCGGGGTCTGGTCATCGACTGCGAGGAGTGCCACGAGCCGCACTACTTCGACTGGGACCTGCTGCGGGGCAACCTGCGGCACCTGCTGGAGTCCGGGGTGCCCAGGGTGCACGAGCCCGCCTTCAACCCCGACCCGAACCTGTACGTGAGCTGGGAGTACGCCCGCGGCTACTGCGACGGCGTGCAGGACACGCTGGCCGAGGACTGACGATCCGGGCTCGGCCCCGCCGGGTACCGACACCCGGCACGGCCCGCCGGCCGGGACCCACGTTGGGCACGACCGTCGGCCACCCACGACCTGTCAGCCGGCTACCGGCGCCCGGCACGACCTGACGGTCGACACGGCCTGACGAGCCGGCGCACCGGCGCGGGGCGCGCCACCCCGGTCCGCACAGCCGTGGCCACGGCGGCACGCCCGCCCGGACGCGCACGGCTCCGCCGGCGGGGAGCGGACGCCCGGCGTCGTCGGCCCGGCATGCGGTACGACCTCGCCGGCCGGACGCGGGGCGCGGCCATCCGCACGACCACCCGGCCCGGCCGCCGGCCGTCACGGCAGCACGCCCGCCCGGAAGCCCACGGCCACCGCGTGGGCCCGGTCGCGCGCGCCGAGCTTGCGGAACAGGCGCCGGGCGTGCGTCTTGACGGTGTCCTCGGCGACGTAGAGGTCCCGCCCGATCTCGGCGTTGCTCTTGCCCTCCGCCATGCCCCGCAGCACCTGCACCTCCCGCTCGGTCAACGGGGTCCGCAGCCGGACCGGGACGAACCCGAGCCCGTCGGTGGCGAGCACGTCGCCGCGCTGCGCGGGAACGAGCACTCCGGCCTCGCCGGTGTCCGGGCCGGCCTCCGGTTGTCGCCCGCCGGGCCGCTGCCGGGTGCCCACCACGGCGGTGGCCACGCCGCGCCGCCTGTGGCGCGGCGCCGTCATGACGTCGAAGACGCCGAGCGCCCCCTCGGCGACGACCCCCAGCGCGAGCCCGGCGACCTCGCCGCCCAGCCGAGCGGCGGCGAAGCGGCGCGGGCGCCGCGCGGCCGCGGCGAGGGCG
>VSBZ01000115.1:0-12310 GCA_047459215.1 Micromonosporaceae bacterium
GATGCCCACGATCACGCCGTCACCCTACCGAGCGCGCGTCACCGCCGGTGACGATCCGCCGCCCGGGCCGCCGCCGCCACCACCGCGGACGCCCGCCGGCCGGACGGTCACCGCCGCCACGACCACCGTGACGTCCCGCGCGGTCGCCGACCGGCCCGCGGGGTCGCCGCCGTGGCCGGGTGCGCACGGCCCTGCCACCGGTCGGACCGCCCTACCCCACCGGTCGGGTCGAGGCAACCCCTGTGGACCGCCGGCGCGGCCACCGGCCAGCCATCCACAAGGGTGCCCACGCGCTCCCGCGGGGTGCGTACGGTCGCGGCATGGACGGTGTCACCAGGGCACGCGACCTGCCGCGCCTGCGGGTCGAGCCGTCGCAGCTGCGCCACAGTGGCCAGCGGATGCGGCGTGTCGCGGCCGGCCTGCTCGCCGACCTGGAGGCGGCGCGCGTCGGCCTGGCCGGCGCACCGGCCGGACCGGGCGCGTGGGCGGTCGTGCCGGCGGCCCGCCAGGCCGCCACCGAATGGGTGTCACTGGTGCGGGACCTCGCCGGGCGGCTCGACGCTCTCGGACGGGCGCTGGTGACCGTGGCGGAGTCGTACGCGGGCACGGACGCGCGGGCCGCCGCACGCACCGGCCGGATGGTGGCACGGTGAGCCTGCCCGCCGCGACGGATCCCCCCGCCGCACCCGGTTTCCGTGAGGTGCTGGCGTTCCACGGAGGCGGGCTGCGGCGGGCGGGCCTGGCGTGGGGGCGGTTGGCGGCGGGCGTCCGGGAGCGGGCGGTCGAGCTGACGGCGGCGTTGCGCGACGCCGAGCTGGCGTGGGAGGGCCCGGCGGCCGGGGCCGCCGTGTCGGCGGTCCGGCACGTGCTCGCCCAGCTGGAGCGGGCGGAGCTGCCGCTGCGCGCCCACGAGCAGACCCTCGACGGCGTCGCGTACGCCGGCGACCGGCTGCGGGACCGGGCCTGGGCCCTGGTCACCGGCGCGCCGGCGGCCGGGGTGACGGTGGACCGGGACGGCCGGGTCGCGCCGCTCGGGCCGCGCACCGACGTCACCGCCCGCGCCGTGGACAGCTACCGGCGGCAGGTGGCCGAGGTGGTGGCCGAGGCGCGGCGCCTGGACCGGCAGGCGGTGGCGGACCTGACCCGGCTCGCACCCTGGCCGCGGGGCGGCTCGGTGGCGACGGTCGCCGTCGAGACCGTGCCACCGTCCGGCAGCGACCCGGCGGCGGTGCGCCGCTGGTGGGACGGATTGTCCGCGGCCCAGCAGCGGTACCTCGCCGCCCACCGACCGCACCTGGTCGCGGCTCTCGACGGGGTGCCGGTCATCGTCCGTGACCTGGCCAACCGGATCCTGCTCGCCACCGAGAAGCAGCGCCTACGGGACCGGATCGCCGAGCTGGAGCGGCGGGAGCGCCAGCTCGGCACCCCGCCGGCCCCGCCCGTCGACGCCGCCCGCAGGTATCCGGCGGACCGCGTGGCGGCGACGGGCGCGGCCCGGCGGTGGCTGGCCGCGCAGCGCCGGGCCGCGGAGGCGACCCTCGCCGGCCTGGCGGCGGTCGAGCGACGGCTGGAGGCGCCGGCTCCCGGCGGCCGGCGCGCCTACCTGCTCGACCTGTCCGTCGACGGCGACGGCAGGGTCGTGCTCGCGCTCGGCAACCCCGACCTGGCCGACAACGTCGTCACCTACGTTCCCGGGGCCGGGACGACGCTGGCCGGGGTCGAGGGTCACCTCCGGCGCACCGAGGTCCTCGCCGCCGAGATGGACCGGTGGGACGGGACCGACCGGTCCGCGGCCGTGTACTGGCTCGGGTACGACGCGCCCGACTGGGGGCTGACCACCGCCAACCCGCTCAGCGGCGGTCCGGCGGCGACGGCCGCCGCCGACCTGCGCCGGTTCGCCGAGGGGCTACGGGCCACCCACGCCGGCGGCGGGTCGACCACGACGTTCCTCGGCCACAGCTACGGGTCCACCGTGGTCGGACGGGCCGCGGTCGACGGACTGGCGGCCGACCGGCTGGTGTTCCTGGGCAGCCCGGGAGTCGTGGCCGAGCGCGCCGCGGACCTTCGCATCGACGGCGATCCGAGCCGGCACGTCTGGTCGGCGACGGCGGACAACGACGTCGTCCGGCACGCCCCCGACTGCCTCCACGGCCCGGACCCGACCGCGCCCCAGTTCGGTGGCCAGGTCTTCGCCGCCGCACCCGACGGAGGCCACTCCGGCTACTGGGACGCGGGCAACCCCGCCCGCGAGGGGATGGCGCTGATCGCGGTGGGCAGGTACGCCGACGTGAAGCGGTGAGCGCCCGCGAGAAGCGGTGAGCGCCCGGGAGCGCCGTCGCGCCCACCGTGGCGGCCCGGGTCACTCGACGGTGACGGACTTGGCGAGGTTGCGCGGCTGGTCCACGTCCAGGCCGCGGGTGGCGGCCACCTCGCAGGCGAACACCTGCAGTGGCACCGTGGTGACCAGCGGGGCGAGCAGCGTGGGTGTGGGGGGCACCCGTATCAGGTGGTCGGCGAACGGCACGACCGCCTCGTCCCCCTCCTCGGCGATGACGATCGTGCGCGCGCCGCGGGCCCGCACCTCCTGCAGGTTGGACACCACCTTGTCGTGCAGGACTCCGCGACCGGCGGGCGACGGCACGATGCACACCACCGGGGTGCCGGAGTCGATCAGCGCGATGGGGCCGTGCTTGAGCTCGCCGGCGGCGAACCCCTCCGCGTGCATGTACGCCAGCTCCTTGAGCTTGAGCGCGCCCTCGAGCGCGACCGGGTAGCCCACGTGCCTGCCGATGAACAGCACCGATCTGGCGTCCGCCAGCTGCCGCGCCAGCTCCCGCACCGGTGCCATGGTCTGCAGCACCGCCTCCACCTTCGCCGGCATCGCCTTCAGCTGGTCGACGACGGCGGCCACCTCGTCGGCGTACATGATGCCGCGTACCTGCGCCAGGTGCAGGCCGACCAGGTAGCAGGCCACCAGCTGGGTGAGGAACGCCTTGGTGGACGCCACCGCGATCTCCGGCCCGGCGTGGGTGTAGAGCACCGCGTCGGACTCGCGCGGGATGGTGGAGCCGTTGGTGTTGGAGATGGCCAGCACCCGCGCCTTCTGCTGCTTGGCGTGGCGCAGCGCCATGAGCGTGTCCATGGTCTCGCCGGACTGGGAGATGGCGATGACCAGTGTGGAGCGGTCCAGGACCGGGTCGCGGTAGCGGAACTCGCTGGCGAGCTCCACCTCGCACGGGATCCGCGTCCAGTGCTCGATGGCGTACTTGGCGACGAGCCCGGCGTGGTAGGCCGTTCCGCAGGCGACGATGAAGACCTTGTCGCAGTCGCGCAGGTCCTGGTCGGACAGGCGGACCTCGTCGAGCAGGATCGTCCCGTGGTCGGCGAACCGGCCGCGGAGGGTGTCGGCGATCGCCGTCGGCTGCTCGGCGATCTCCTTGAGCATGAAGTAGTCGTAGCCACCCTTCTCGGCCGCGCGGGAGTCCCAGTCGATGTGGTAGTGGCGGCCGCTGACGGGTGCGCCGTGGAAGTCGGTGATCTCAATCGAGTCCCGGGTCACGGTGACGACCTGGTCCTGGCCCAGCTCGATCGCGTCCCGGGTGTGGGCGATGAACGCGGCGACGTCGCTGGCCAGGAAGTTCTCGCCCTCGCCCCTGCCCACCACCAGGGGCGAGTCGCGCCTGGCCCCGACCACCACGCCGGGCGTGTCGCGGTCGACGGCCAGCAGCGTGAACGCGCCCTTGAGCCGGCGGCACACCCGCCGCATCGCCTCGGCCAGTGCCGGTCCGCCCGTGGTCGATCCGATCCGGGTCAGCTCGGCGGCGAGCAGGTGCGCGACGCACTCGGTGTCCGTGTCGCTGGCGAACTCCACACCGGAGGCCTCCAGCTCCGCCCGGAGCACGGCGAAGTTCTCGATGATGCCGTTGTGGATGACCGCCACGCGGCCGTCGGCGGACTGGTGGGGATGGGCGTTGCGGTCGGTCGGCGCACCGTGGGTGGCCCACCGGGTGTGCCCGATGCCGGTCGTGCCGGTCGCGAGGCCGCCGGCCTGGCCGTTGGCGGACAGCTCGGCCACCGCCTTCTCCAGGTTGGTGAGCTTGCCGGCACGCTTGCACGCGAACAGTCCGGAGTCGATCACCGCGACACCGGCCGAGTCGTAGCCGCGGTACTCCAGGCGGCGGAGCCCTTCGAGCACGATGCCGATGGCCGGGCGGGTCCCGGCGTACCCAACGATGCCGCACACGCCCCGCAGCCTACTCCACGTCCGCTCACCGAGGTTGCGCGTTTGCCGGGCATTCGCGCACAGCGCCTGAGCGCAAGCCCCAAGTCGTAGACGCTCAGCCTAACCTACGATCACTCTCAGCTACGGCCGTCTCAGCCGGCCGCCGCCCGGACCACCGCGGCGATGCGGTCCGCCGCCGCCTGGGCGACCTGGGTCGTGGGCGCCTCCACCATGATCCGGATCAGCGGTTCCGTACCGGACGGGCGCAGGAGCACCCGGCCGGAGTCGCCCAGCTCCGCCTCCACCTCGGTCACCACCGCGCGGACCGGCGGCAGCGAGGCGGTCGCCGCCCGGTCGGCCACCGGCACGTTCACCAGCACCTGGGGCAGGCGGGTCACCACCGACGCGAGGTCGGCCAGGCTCCGGCCGGTCGCCGCCATCCGTGCCATGAGGTGCAGTCCGGTGAGGATGCCGTCCCCGGTCGTCGCGTACGCCGGCATGATGACGTGGCCGCTCTGCTCGCCACCCAGCGCCAGCCCGGAGGCGCGCAGCTCCTCCAGCACGTACCGGTCGCCCACGTTCGTCTCCACCAGACGGATGCCCGCCTTGCGCATCGCGATCCGGAGCCCCTGGTTGCTCATGACCGTGGTCACCAGCGTGTCCTTGGTGAGCGTGCCGGCCTCCCGCATGGCCAGCGCCAGCACGGCCATGATCTGGTCACCGTCGACGACCGCCCCGGTGGCGTCGACGGCCAGCAACCGGTCCGCATCGCCGTCGAGGGCCACGCCGAGGTCGGCGCCGTGGGCCACCACCGCCTCGATCAGTGGCTCAAGGTGGGTCGACCCGCAGTTCTCGTTGATGTTGACCCCGTCCGGCGCGGCGTGGATGGCGGTCACGTCGGCACCGGCCCGGCGGAAGGCGACCGGCGCCACGGCGGAGGCGGCACCGTTGGCGCAGTCGACGACCACCCGCAGGCCGTCCAGCCGGTGTGGAAGGGAGGCGAGGAGGTGGTCGACGTACCGCCTCCCCCCGTCGGGCAGGTCCTGGACCCGACCCACCGCGGCACCCGTCGGGCGCTGCCACGCCCCACCCTCGCGCACCAGCGCCTCGATGGCGTCCTCCTGCTCGTCCGGCAGCTTGTGCCCGCCGGCGGCGAACAGCTTGATGCCGTTGTCCGGCATCGGGTTGTGCGACGCGGAGATCATGACGCCGAGGTCGGCCTTCAGCTGCGCGGTCAGGACGGCCACCGCGGGCGTGGGAAGCACACCCAGTCGGATGACGTGCGCGCCCGCGCTGGCCAGGCCGGCGACCACGGCCGCCTCCAGCATCTCGCCGCTGGCCCGCGGGTCGCGCCCGACCACCGCGGTGGGGGGCCGGGACCGGTCCATCGCGACCAGCACACGGGCGGCGGCCGCCGCCACCGCGAGGGACAGCTCCGGCGTGAGCTCGTCGTTGGCACGACCGCGGACGCCGTCGGTGCCGAACAGCCGGCCCATGCGTCAGCGCTTCGAGTACTGCGGTGCCTTGCGGGCCTTCTTGAGGCCGTACTTCTTGCGTTCGATCACCCGGGCGTCGCGGGTGAGGTAGCCGGCCTTCTTCAACGCCGGGCGGTGCTCGATGTCGAGTTCGCACAGCGCACGGGCGATCGCCAGGCGCAGCGCACCCGCCTGGCCGGTGATCCCGCCGCCGCGCAGGTTGGCGTAGATGTCCACCGACTCGGCCCGCTCGGTGAGCACCAGCGGGTCCTTGATCTGCTGCTGGTGCACCCGGTTGGGGAAGTAGTCCTCGAACGGCCGTCCGTTGCAGACGATCTTCCCCGTGCCCGGCGTCAGCCGCACCCGGACGATCGCCTCCTTGCGCCGGCCGACGGTCTGGATGAGGCCACTCGCCGCCCGCCGCGCGCGCCGGGTCGGCACACCGGCGCTCTCAACGAGCGCTCCCACCTCGGTCGGGCTGGGTCGCTGCGTGCCGGCGGTCTCCTCGGCCGGCGCCACGGTGCTCTCGGTCATGAATCCTCCGCCCGCCTCAGCTCGCGGACTTCTTGATCTCGAACGGAACCGGCTGCTGTGCGGCGTGCGGGTGGTCCGGTCCGGCGTACACCTTGAGCTTGCGCAGCAGCTTCCGTCCCAGCTTGTTGTGCGGCAGCATGCCCTTCACGGCAAGCTGGACCGCCCGCTCCGGCCGCTTGCTCAGCAGCTCCTCGTAGCGGATCCGCTTGAGGCCACCCGGATAACCGGAGTGCCGGTACGCCACCTTGTCGCGCCGCTTGTTGCCGGTCAGCGCCACCTTGGCGGCATTCACGACGATCACGTAGTCGCCGGTGTCGGCGTGTGGCGCGAAGATCGGCTTGTGCTTGCCACGCAGCAGGGTCGCCGCCTGGGTCGCCAGGCGCCCCAGGACGACGTCAGCGGCGTCGATCACGTACCACCGACGCGTGATGTCGCCCGGCTTCGGGCTGTAGGTACGCACAGGTCTACCTTGCCTCGTCGAAACGGTGTGACGCTGGACCGATCCGCCGCTGCCGGGGCCCGGCCGCCAACCACGGCGGAACGCACGATCCGCAAGCATAGCGCACCGTCCCCGACCACCGGCTTCCGCCCCGTCCCGTGGCGAACCGGGGCGCAGGTGGCGGCGCCGGACGCTCGTGTCGCGGGCGCCGGGCCGGGGTGGCGGCCGCAGCGTGCTGGTCGTAACCTGCCCGGCATGGCGCATGACACGGCGCCCCGCACCGGTGGCCGGCCGCGCGTCGTGGCCGCCGCGGTCAACGTCGTACGCGCGTGGGGCCGGGTGCTGGCCACCTCCGCGGGCGTGGCCGCCATGGCGGGCGCCGCCCAGCTCGGGGTGGCGTACGGGCTGCAGATCCTGCGGTTCCGTCGGGAGTTCCCGCCCGGAGGGACCTGGGCGACCCAGCTGACGTGGGTGGCGTGGATCGCCGCGCTGGCGGTCATGGCCGGCGGGGTGGGCGGGGTGTGGACGGCGCACCGCCTCGCCGGGGGGTTCCGCCGGCTGGAGCTGGGGCACCGGATCGCGATCTCGCTGGCCTCGGGTGTCGGCGCGGCGCTGACCGTCGCTCTCGCCGCCGTGCCCGCCCGCCAGGCCGACCTGGCCGGCGCCGACCCGGCCCTGGAGGCGGCCCTCGCCGCCCTGCTGGGGCTGGTCGCGGGGGTGCTGGCGGCGGTGGGCGTGCTGAGTGTCCGGCTGGTGGCGGTGAGCGTGGCCGCCCTGGTCGCCGTGGTGTGGCTGGTGGCGCTCGTGTCGGTGGTGCCCACGCTCGGACCGTCCGCGCCGCCGGCGCTCGTCCGCCTCGGGGTCCTGGACCTCGGGCTCTTCGGCGAGGGCGCCCGCCGGGGCGTGGCGGTGCTCAGTCCGCCCCTGGCCGCGCTCGTGGTCGGGGTGGCGGTGGCGGCAGCGGCCCGCAGCCTGGGGCTGCCGGTGGTACGCACGGTCCTGTCCGGTGCGGCCGGCCCGGTGCTGCTGGCGCTCGCCTACCTGGTGGCCCCGCCGGGCGGTGGCAGCGACGCGGTGCAGGCCGCGGCGTTCGCCGGGGCCATGATCTCGATCGCGGCGGGGCTGCTCGGTGCGGTCGCCGTCGTGGCGTTCCGGCGACCGCGCCCGGAGCCCGAGGCCGGGTGGCCACCGGAGCCGTACGCCGCCGGGGCCGGCCCGTACGCCGCCACGGCGGTCGGGCCGTACGCCGGCGGGGCGCACGAGCCGTACACCGTCCCCGGCCCACTGTCCGGCCTCGCCACCCCGCCGGAACCCACCGGCCTCGCGGGTCCGGCGCCGGACGAGCGGGACAACGTCGCTGCACCCGCAGGTGAGTACGGGCGCACCGGCGCCTACGGTGCCCCCGCGTACCCGGTGGCGCCCGGGCCGGCTGAGGCGCCGCCCGCGTACCCGGTCGGGCCCGGGTCGACCGACACGCCCCCCGCGTACCCGGTCGGGCGCGAGCCGGACGACACCGGGTCGTCGACCCTTCCCGGCTTGGTCACACCGCCACCGTGGCGCCGGTCGGACGACGACGCGACCGGCGGGACGACCTGGAGCGGTGCAACGGGGCTGACCGGTGGTGCGTGGTCGGCCGGCCCGACCAGTCCCTCCTCCGGCCTGACCAGCTCCTCCTCGGGCCTGACCGGGCCCTCCAGCCCGGCAGGGCCCGCGAGGGCGGCGGAGCCGGCCGGTGGAACAGGGACGGCCGGCAGCGGCGCACGGCCGGTATCCGGGGCGTCGACTCCTCCAGCCGCGTCATCCACACCGGTGCCGGTCCCCACCCCGCCGCCGTCGGTTTCCACGTCGCCACCCCCGGTCTCGACGTCGCCGCCCCCGGTCCCGGGTCCGGTCGCCGGGACCCGCGGCACCGTGCCGTCCGCGGGGACACCGGCCACGACACCGGAGAAGGCCGAGCCGGTCGCGGGGCGGCCGGAGACACCGCTCCCTCCGGCGACGGAGAGGCCTGTGCCGTCGGCGGAGGCGGCGCGTAGGCCGTCGGCGGAGACGGCGCGTGAGCCGTCGACCGAGGTGACCGGCGAGGTGACCGGACGACCCGCGGAGGCGCCGGAGGCGGTGGTGGAGCAGCCGCAGACTCCGGAGGGCTCGGCGGCGGAGGCGACCGGTGCCGCGCCGGAGGAGACCGGAGTGGCTCCGCGACGCCGCCGATGGTGGCGCCGCAGGGACCGCGGCGGGGACGACCACGACGAACCGCGCGCGAGCGAACGACGGCGGCGCGGTGAGGACCGGACGCGGGGCCGCGAGGACCGTGAGCGGCAGCGCCGCGACGAGGAGGCTCCACCGGAGCACGAGGCGGAACACGTGGACTGGGTCCGGTCGCTGGCCGGAGCGCAGGACGACGCCTCGGAGCTCCGGTCCGCCGGCACCGGACGGCGCCGGTTGCGGCGCGACCCGCAGCTCTTCTCCGGCGACCTGGACTTCAGCCCCGAGCTCCGGCTGCCGGGACCGTACGATCGTCGCTCCACTGAGGACGAATGATCCCTGCCGTCCGGTGGTCTCCCGGGCCCGCTCACCCGCCGGCCCGGGAGACCACCGGACGCTGAAGCTCGGCCTGCGGGATCAGCTCACCGGCAGGTAGACGCGACCGCCGGACTCCACGAACTCCCGCGACTTCTCCCGCATGCCCACGCGGGCCGCCTCGGCCAGGGACACGCCGTGGGCGTCGGCGTACTTCTGCAGGTCCTGCGTGATCCGCATGGAGCAGAACTTCGGCCCGCACATGGAGCAGAAGTGGGCGGTCTTGGCCGGCTCCGCCGGGAGCGTCTCATCGTGGTACGCCCGGGCGGTGTCCGGGTCGAGCGCCAGGTTGAACTGGTCCTCCCAGCGGAACTCGAACCGTGCCCGGCTCAGGGCGTCGTCCCACGCCTGCGCCTGTGGGTGTCCCTTGGCGAGGTCGGCGGCGTGCGCCGCGATCTTGTACGCGATGACGCCGGCCTTCACGTCGTCGCGGTCGGGCAGTCCGAGGTGCTCCTTGGGGGTCACGTAGCACAGCATCGCCGTGCCGTACATGGCGATCATCGCCGCGCCGATCGCGGAGGTGATGTGGTCGTAGGCCGGGGCGATGTCGGTGGCCAGCGGGCCGAGGGTGTAGAACGGCGCCTCGTGGCACCACTCCTGCTGCAGGTCCACGTTCTCCTTGATCTTGTGCATGGGTACGTGACCCGGTCCCTCGATCATGACCTGGACGCCGTGGTCCCACGCCACCTTCGTCAGCTCGCCCAGGGTCTTCAGCTCGGCCAGCTGCGCCTCGTCGTTCGCGTCGGCGATGGATCCCGGGCGCAGACCGTCACCGAGCGAGAAGGTCACGTCGTACCGGGCGAAGATCTCGCACAGCTCGTCGAAGTGGGTGTAGAGGAAGTTCTCCTCGTGGTGGGCCAGGCACCAGGCGGCCATGATGGACCCGCCGCGGGAGACGATGCCGGTGACCCGGTTGACGGCCATCGGCACGTACCGCAGCAGCACCCCGGCGTGCACGGTCATGTAGTCCACGCCCTGCTCGGCCTGCTCGATGACGGTGTCCCGGTAGACCTCCCACGACAGCTTCGCCGGGTCTCCCTTGACCTTCTCCAGCGCCTCGTAGATCGGCACCGTGCCGACCGGCACCGGCGAGTTGCGGATGATCGCCTCCCGGGTCTCCCGGATGTGCTTGCCCGTGGACAGGTCCATGACCGTGTCCGCACCCCACCGCGTCGCCCAGGTGAGCTTCTCCACCTCCTCGGCGATCGACGAGGTCACCGCGGAGGTGCCGATGTTCGCGTTGACCTTCACCAGGAACTTCTTCCCGATGATCATCGGTTCGCTCTCCGGGTGGTTGACGTTGGCCGGCAGCACCGCCCGACCGGCCGCCACCTCCTGGCGCACCACCTCGGGGTCCATCCCCTCGCGGACCGCGACGAACTGCATCTCGGGCGTGATCACCCCGGCGCGCGCGTACGCCAGCTGGGTCACCGGCTTCCCGTTGGCGGCCGCCAGCGGCGTGCCCGCACCGCGCACCGGCGCCACGTCGCCCCGTTCGGCGATCCAGCCGCCGCGCAGCGGCGGCAGGCCCTTCTCCGGATCGCTGCCCGGACCCGAGGTGTCGTAGAGCCGTACGGGCGGATGGCCCCCGCTCAGCTCCACCTCGGTGAACGGCACCCTGATGTCCGGACGCGGCCCGGTCACGTACACCTTGCGACGACGAGCGTTCATGCTGGTCTCCCCTCACTGTCGGGTCCGATTCCTTCCACCGCGCGGCACAGGCCGGCCACCACGGCCGCCGGGTCGCTCGCGCGCATCACCGCGCCCATGACCGCCACGCCCACCGCACCGGCGGCGACGCAGGCCGCCGCCCGCTGCGGGGTCTCCACGCCGCCGAGCGCGAGCACCGGCCGGTGCGTACGTCGGCACAGGCCCGCCAGGCCGTCGGGGCCCAGCGGCGGGCCGTACCCGGGCTTGGAGGCGCTGGCGAAGACCGGGGACACGGTCACGTAGTGCTCAACGGTCAGCCGGTCCAGGTCGGCCGGACCGTGACAGGAGCGGCCGACGAGCACGCCCTCGTCCAGGGCCGGGACCGGGTCGGCGCCCGCGAGGTGGACGGCGTCCCCGCCCAGCGGGTCCGGACCCGCGACGATCAGACGGGCGCCGTACGGGGCCAGCGCCTCCCGCAGCCGGTCGGCCAGGGCCGCGCGCTCCCGGGTCGGCAGGTCCTTCTCCCGCAGCAGCACCCACCGGGCGCCGCCGGCGACCGCCGCCACCACCTGCTCGAGCAGCGGCGCGACCGCCTGCCGCCGGTCGGTCACCACCACCACACCGGACGGTGTCCGCACCCCCCGCGCCGCCCGTCCGGCCGCGGCGGCGGTGGCCGGGTCCGGGCGGGTCGCCGGCGTCACAGGTCCGGCCGCCCCTCGTCGGGAGTGGAGGCCAGCGCGTAGAAGCGCCGAGGGATGCGGCCGGCGGTGGCGGCCAGCCGGCCGGCGATCACCGCGTGACGCATCGCCAGCGCCATCCGCTCCGGATCCTCGGCACGCGTGACGGCGCTGGCCAGCAGCACCCCGTCGCACCCGAGCTCCATCGCCAGCGCCGCGTCCGAGGCGGTGCCGATGCCGGCGTCGAGGATCACCGGCACGTCGACCGCCTCGCGGATCAGGCGGATGTGGTGCGGGTTGGTGATGCCCAGCCCGGAGCCGATCGGCGAGCCGGCCGGCATCACCGCCGCACAGCCGGCGTCGGCCAGCCGGCGGGCGAGGACGGGGTCGTCGTTGGTGTACGGCAGCACGGTGAAGCCGTCGTCGACCAGCCGCTGGGCGGCGGCGACCAGCTCCACCGCGTCCGGCAGCAGGGTGCGGTCGTCGCCGATCACCTCCAGCTTCACCCAGTCGGTGCCGAACGCCTCCCGGGCCAGGTGCGCCACCTTCACCGCTTCGGTGGCCGTGTAGCAGCCGGCGGTGTTCGGCAGCACCCGCACCCCGCACCGCTCGATCAGCTCGACCAGCCCGCCGGGCGCTCCCGGCTCCACCCGGCGCAGCGCCACGGTCACCATCTCGGTGCCGCTGGCGCGGATGGCCCGCTCCAGCGCCACCAGGCTGTGCGCCCCTCCGGTGC
>VSBZ01000116.1:0-12244 GCA_047459215.1 Micromonosporaceae bacterium
CAGGCGGGGCTGCGGGCGGCGGCCCGGCCGCTACCCGGACCCGGTCCGACCGTCGGCGTCAGCGGTGGCACCGGCCTGGTCGACGACGTGGAGCAGGCGCTGTACGCGTCCAAGATCATCGCGTACGCGCAGGGGTTCGACCAGATCCGGGCCGGCAGCGACGAGTACGGCTGGGGCGTGGACCCGGCGGCGCTGGCGACGATCTGGCGTGGCGGGTGCATCATCCGGGCGGCGTTCCTGGACCGGATCCGGGCCGCGTTCGACGCCGACCCCAACCTGCCGACCCTGCTCGTCGCGCCGCACTTCGCCGAGGCGCTGGCGGCCGCGCAGCCGGCGTGGCGGAAGGTGGTCTCGACCGCGGTCTCGGCGGGCGTGCCGGTGCCCGGGTTTGCCGCCGCGCTGGCGTACTACGACGGGCTGCGGGCCGAGCGACTGCCCGCGGCCCTGGTCCAGGCGCAGCGCGACTACTTCGGCGCCCACACCTACCGCCGGGTCGACCGCGACGGTGCCTTCCACACGCGCTGGAGCTCCGACCGCGGCGAGGAAGCCGTCGACTGAGGCCGATGCCCTCGACCGGCCGCGCGGCCCCCGCCCGGCGGCTCGGCTGCCGGCCGCACCGGCGAGGCGTCGGGTGGGGGCGGGGCGGACACGTAGTTCCCGGGACGGGTCACGGCTGGTGACCGCCGCCTGGTTCCCACGACTGAAACGGCAACAGCGTCCCAGTATCCACTTGGAGTGGTGGGTCACCACCGCATGAGGCTCCACATACATCCCCATGACACTTGGTTGACATCCATTGCATTCTCTGTAACACAGGTATCTGTAACTGCGCTACCACACCGCTGAGGCGAGGATGACAACCGCGCGCGGATTCCAGGTGGACATTGCCGAGCTTCGTGGTTTCAGCAGGAGGTTGATGAGGCTGGCCACAGAGGCGGGTTCAGTGGCCGATGCCCTGGCCGGCGTCACCGCCGACACCGGTCGTGCCGACAGCGACGAGATGGGTCGCCTCGCCGGTCTCGACGCGCATGACCTCCTGAGGCAGCTGAGCTCGCGACTTGTTGACGACGGCAAGCTGATCGCTGTTAACGCCGCCAGGTACGAGGCCGCCGACGCCGAGTCTTCCACCATGCTGGGTGGGGAGGAGCACGCGTGAGTGTGTATCTCACCGCTCGAGAGGCGGTAGGTGGCGACCCCGACCAGCTCCTCGCCGCCGCCGACCTTCTGGACGACGCGGCCAAACGGTCTGACGCACTCACGGGGGACCTGCATCGAGCGGCCACGTCAACCGAGGACTTCTGGACCGGGGTCGCGTCGGCGGCTTACCGCCACCATGCTCGGCGGCAAGCAGCGACAACGGCCGCCCTGAGCGTTCCGCTGACGCGAGCCGCCGCCGCGTTCCGATCTCTGTCGCGAGACCTGCGTGAGGCTCAGCAGCGCGCCGATACGGCCATGCTCCGTTCCACCGAGTTGGGTATGGGCAGCGGTGACCTGGTCGGCCGTCCCTTCAACGTCGTGAAGTTCGTCCTAGTGAACCCTCAGCACGCGACCACGGTCGCCCACCTGATCGGTGAGGTGGTCGGCGCGCGCCTCGCGGCCCACGAAGCCCGCAACGTCTTCATCGCCCGTATCGGGGACGTACGCACCGAGGTCGCAGGAGTGGGGCAGGACCGCCGCGACCCTGATGAACGCAGCGGTCGCCGCATCCGCAACGATGAGCTGTTCCGCCGGCCGGAAGGGGGCGACCGCGGTGGCGGCCACTTCGACAATGACTGGGCCGGACGCGCGATTCTCGAACGTTATCTGCGAGGCGGGGACGACTGGGTGATCGACAGTGACCCAAAGTGGGCCGACTACATGATGGACAATCAGCTGCTACGGATGCAGTTGACCGGTCCGGCACAGGAGCAGGCCCAGCTAGCGCTGGCACGCTATCTCGCAGGCGATGGGCCGAATGGCACGTTCAGTGAAACGTTCCACGCCGAGATCGAGAATGGCGAAGGCATCGTGGGGTACCAATACCTTCACGGGACGGATGCGGACGCTGGCGACTTCCGGTTCAGCGGGGACACCGCAGTTAGTCCGCTTCCCGACGGCACGTACGAGGTAACCATCGCCGGACACTACACCTGGAACGACACGATCGACCCAAACTACCAGTACTATACCGATACATGGAAGAGCCGCCTAGCCGAGATCATCACCCTCGGGCAGGCCGATCCGTACCGTATCCACATCAGCTGGACCAGCGACACAAAGATCATATTGGACCACCAAGGCAACGTGCTCTCGATCGAGGGATATCCCGCACCATGAACGCACCTAGGGCCGCCGGCTCCGGGCTACTCATCACGGTGCTCGCCACGGCGCTCGTCATCGCCGGGTGCGGCCTGTTCAACAGGTCCGGGGAGGATGACCGGTTCGTGCGCCCCGGTGAACCCAAGACGTCCCCGTCGGGACGGTTCACCGCAATGGTGGAGCCCGGTCCGCTGCAGAACGGTGTGGAGACCCTGATCGTGGTCATCACCACCGCGGACGGGACAGAAGTCTTCCGGGACGACTACGCGTACAGCACCCGCCACGGGGTCCGCGTGACCTGGCTGTCCGACCGGGACCAGCTGTGGATCCTCTCCGGCGACGTCGGCACCTCCCACGTCGAGCCGGACAGCTCCGGCGACTGGGTCAAGACCGGGATCACGCCCGAGACCGTCGACGACATCCCCGCCGAGATCGACGTGCTGAGACCCGTACCGGGACGCTGAGGCGACCCGCCTGGTCGTTGGAGCCCATCGTCTCGTCGTCGGACCCCATCGCCTCGGCATCGGTCGTCCGACGGGCGTTCCCGGGCGTCGTGGGGTCATGCGGTTACCCCCAGCTCCCTTCAGGGATCCAGGATCAGGGACGGGTGGGTGGACATCCCGATGTGCGACCACTCCGAACGCTGAGGATGGACACATGTCGGTGTCCGCAGTCCGGCGGAAGGAAGGCTCCGTCATGCTCATGCCGACCGTGTCGGTGACCGTCATCGGAGTCGTCGTGGCGCCCCTGGCCATGGCCCGCGGCGCGCGACCCGGCGTCGCCCTGGTACGGGGAGTGGTCGGCGCCTGGCTCGGCTTCCTCGCCGGCGCGATCCCCGGAGTCCTCATCGACGTGGCGACGAGCAGCGGCTGGTACGTGGCGGTGCCCGGGCACGCCGGTGCGCTCGCGGGCGCGTCCGTCGGTCTGCGCCGGTTCGGCCTGCCTCGACCGGCGGGCGGCCACCCCCGGTAGACGGGCGGACCAGCCGGCCGAGGTCGCAGGCTGAGGCGGGCACGGGGTGCCGCGGCGGGCCGCGGGCCGGGCACGGGTGCGGCCCCGGGGACGCAGGCCGGACGGGCCACGGGGTGTCGCCGCGGGGTGTCCGCGGTCTGGCACACTCGGCACGTGACCGACGGCTCCCGATCCCCTGGCCAGTGTCTGCACGCGCTGGCGGTGGAGCTGGCGGCCATGGCGCAGAACGGCCTCACGTACGCCACCGACCGGTACGAGCGGGCACGCCACGAGCGGCTGCGTGAGGCCGCCGCGGAGATCATGGGGCTGATCTCCGACGCCGACCCGGCCGAGCTGCGCAGCATCCTGGTGGCCGAGACCGGCCACGCCACCCCGAAGGTCGACGTCCGGGGTGCCCTGTTCGACGAGGCCGGCCGGGTGCTGCTCGTACAGGAGAAACGGGACGGCCGGTGGACCCTGCCCGGTGGGTGGGCCGACGCGCTCGACTCCCCCGCGGCGGCGGTGGAACGGGAGGTCGCCGAGGAGGCGGGCCTGACGGTCCGCGCCACCAAGCTGGCCGCCGTGCACGACGGATCCCGGCACAACGGCCACGGCGCCAGCCCGTTCCACATCTACAAGCTGTTCTTCCTCGTGGAGCGCACCGACCCGGCCCAGCAGCCGGTCGCCGGGCTGGACGAGGAGACCACCGACGTCGGCTTCTTCGACCTGGACGAGCTGCCGGAGCTGTCGTCCCGACGCACCACCCTCGAGCAGCTGCGGCTCATGCGCCGCCACCACGACGACCCGTCGCTGCCCACCGACTTCGACTGACCTGCGTCACACCGGGGCACCCGACCACCCGTCCGGCCGAGATCGCCGTATCCTTGCGCACGTCCTTGTCCCTCAACCCCTGGGAGACCTCACTCGATGACGGCCGACACCACCCCCGCGACCGAGCCGCGGCCGGACACCCGCCCGTCGCTCCTCGACCGGTACTTCCGTCTCTCCGAGCACGGCACGACCGTGCGGCGCGAGCTGCTCGCCGGCCTGACGACCTTCCTCGCGATGGCGTACATCCTTTTCGTCAACCCGGACATCCTGGGCCAGACGGGGATGGACGTCAGGGCGATCTTCGTCGCGACCGCCCTCGCGGCCGCGCTGGGCACCCTCGTCATGGGCCTGTGGGCCCGGTACCCGGTGGCGCTCGCGCCGGGGCTGGGTCTCAACGCGTTCTTCGCCTTCACCGTCGTCCTCGGGATGGGCATCCCCTGGGAGACCGCGCTCGCGGGCACGTTCATCTCCGGGGTGCTGTTCTTCCTGCTGGCCGCGACCGGGGTGCGCGAGTCGATCATCAACGCGATCCCGTTGCCGCTCAAGCAGGCCACCGGCGCCGGCATCGGCCTGTTCATCGCGTTCATCGGGTTGCGCAACGCCGGGATCATCGTCGCCGACCCGGACACCACGGTGGGCCTGGGAGACCTGTCCCGGCCGGGGACGCTGCTGGCGATCTTCGGCGTGATCGCCACCGCGGTGTTCCTCGTGCGCGGCCGGCGGGGTGCGGTGTTCTACGGGATGGTCGTCACCGCGGTCGCCGGCATGATCTTCGGGCTCATCGACCCGCCCGACGCCATCGTCTCCGGCGTGCCGAGCCTGGCGCCCACCTTCGGCCAGGCGATCACGCACCTGCCCGACGTGGTCGCCACCGAGATGATCGCGGTCGTGTTCACGATGCTGTTCGTCGACTTCTTCGACACGGCGGGCACGCTGATCGCGGTCGCCGGCCAGGCCGGCCTGCTGCGCGACGGTAAGCTGCCACGCGCCAACCGGGCGCTCATGTCCGACGCGGCGGCCACCATGGGCGGCGCCGTGCTCGGCACCTCCACCACCACCTCGTACATCGAGTCCTCCGCCGGGGTCGCGGTCGGCGGCAAGACCGGCCTGACCGCCGTGACCACCGCGGGGCTGTTCCTGCTCGGGTTGTTCTTCTCGCCGCTGCTGGCCGTGGTCACGTCGGAGGTGACCGCCCCGGCGCTGATCGTCGTCGGCGTGTTCATGGCCCGCGCGCTGGGCGACATCGAGTGGGGCCGGATGGAGTACGCGTTCCCGGCCTTCGTGACCGTCGTGGCGATGCCGCTGACCTTCTCGATCGCCAACGGCATCGGGCTGGGCCTGCTGCTGTTCCCGCTCATGATGCTGGTCCGCGGCCGGTGGCGGGAGGTGCACCCGATCACGTACGGCCTGTTCCTGGGCGTGCTCGCCTACTTCATCTGGCTGGTGTGACCCTCATCCGGCAGGCGTGACGGGTCCGTCTGTCCGCGACGGTCGTCCCGCCGACGTGGCAGCACCGACGTGACGACGGCGTCCACGTGGTCACGGCGTCCACGTGGCGACGGCAGAGGCCCGGTGGGCCGGGGCGTCCGCCCCGGCCCACCGGGCCCTCGTCAGCCGGCCCGCAGCTGCGCGCCGACCCGCCTGGTGGCCTCCGCGACCGCCGCGTCCCGGGCCGCCACCGCCTCCTCGACCGTCAACGTACGGTCGTCGGCGCGGAACACCAGCTTGTACGCCAGGGACTTGCGGCCCGGACCGAGCCGCTCGCCGGCGTACACGTCGAACAGCCGCACCGACTCCAGCAGCGGTCCGGCCCCGGCCACCAGGGCCGCCTCCACCTCGGCGGCGGGCACCGACTCGTCCACCAGCAGCGCCACGTCGATGAGCGCCGGCGGGTAGCTGGAGACCCGCGGCGCGGGAACCACCTCCGGCAGCGGAAGGGCGTCCAGGTCCAGTTCCATGGCGCAGGTGCGCCGCGGGAGGTCCAGCGCGTCGCACACCGCCGGGTGCAGCTCCCCGGCGTGCCCGACCACCTCACCGTCGACGCTCACCTCGGCGCAGCGGCCGGGGTGCCACGGCGCGTACTCGGCCGCGCGGACGCGGACCCGGTCGGTGCGCACGCGCGCGGCCGCGAGCACGTCGCGCGCCGACTGGACGGCGTCGGCCCAGTCCGCCGGGCGGCCCGGACCCCACCAGCCCGCCGGCGCGGCGTCGCCGGCGATCACGGTGGCCACGTGCCACGGCTGGTCGGGCACGAACGACTCGGCCCGCTGCAGTTCCTCGTCCGACGGACGCCGGTCCACCCCCATCGCCGGCGGCGCGTCACCGCTGCCCTGCCGGGGGTGGAACACCAGGCCGATCTCGTACAGCGCCACGTCCCGGTGGCCGCGGGCGAGGTTGCGCCGCAGGGTGGCCAGCAGCGGCGGCAGCAGGGTGGTGCGCAGCGCCGGCTCCTGCTCCGAGATCGGGTTGCGCAGCCGGACGGTGGCCCGCCGGGGGTCGTCGGCCGGCAGCCGCATCGCGTCCCACACGCTGTCGGACACGAACGGGTACGACAGCGCCTCCACGTACCCGGCCTCGGCCAGCGCCCGACCGACGGTGCGGCGGCGGCGCTGGCGTGCGGTCAGGCCGGAGCCGGGCGGCGCCACCGGCAGCACGCTGGGGATGCGGTCGTACCCGTCCACCCGGGCGACCTCCTCGACCAGGTCGGCGGGGTCGGTGAGGTCGGGGCGCCAGGCGGGCGGGGTGACGGTCAGGCGGTCGCCGTCGACCGCCACGGTGCACCCGATCTCCCGCAGCACCTCCACCACCCGCTCCGGCGGGTACGGCACCCCGACGATGCGGGCCGGCAGGTCCGCGGCGATCGTCACCGGAGCCGGCGGCCTGACGGTGGAGATGTCGCCGATCCGCTCGTCGACCTGCCCGCCGGCGTGCGCCACCAGCAGGTCCACCGCCCGCTGCAGGGCCACCAGCGGCAGCGTCGGGTCCACGCCCCGCTCCCACCGCTTGGCCGCCTCGCTGGGCAGCTTGTGCCGCCTGGCCGTGCGCGCCACCATCACCGGGTCCCAGTGGGCGGCCTCGAACAGCACCGCGGTGGACTCGGGCGTCATCTCGCTGTTCGCCCCGCCCATGACCGCGGCCAGCGACACCGGACCCCGGTCGTCGCAGATCACCATGTCCTCCGGGTCCAGCTCCCGGTCGACACCGTCCAGCGTGGTCAGCCGCTCGCCGGGCCGGGCCCGGCGCACCACCAGCGGACCCTGCAGCCGGTCGGGGTCGAAGGCGTGCATCGGCTGGCCCAGCTCCAGCATGAGGTAGTTGGTGATGTCCACGGCCAGGCCGAGCGGCCGGAGCCCGGCGTGCACCAGCCGCCGCCGCATCCACAGTGGACTTGCGGCGCCCGGGGTGATGCCGCGCACCAGGCGGGTGGCGAACCGGTCGCACCCGACCGGGTCCTCGACGGTGACCGGGTACGGCGGCTCCTCGGTCGCGCCGGGGGCGTCGATCGCGGCCGGATCCCGGAACGGCACCCGCAGCGCGTGGGACAGCTCCCGGGCGATGCCCCGCACCGAGAAGCAGTACCCGCGGTCGGGGGTGATGTCCAGCTCCACCACCACGTCGTCGAGCCCGGCCGCCGGGCGCGCGTCGGAACCGACCGGGGCGGCGTCGGGAGGCAGGACCAGGATGCCGGTGTGGTCGTCCCCCACCCCCAGCTCCCGCTCGGAGCAGATCATCCCGTCGGAGATCCGGCCGTACGTCTTGCGGGCATCGATGGCGAACCCGCCCGGCAGCACCGTGCCGGGCAGCGCCACCACCACCAGGTCGCCGACGGCGAAGTTGGTCGCCCCGCAGATGATGCCCCGCGGTGACGCCTCCCCCACGTCCACCTGGCAGTAGCGGATCGGCTTCCGCGTACCGGTGACCGGTTCGATGTCGACCACCCGGCCCACCACCAGCGGGCCGGTGACCGTCCCGCGCAGGTCGGTGATCTGCTCGACCTCCAGGCCGATGCCGACCAGTGCCGGCTCCAGCACCTGCGGGTCGGCGGGCACGTCGACGTACTCGCGCAGCCACGAGACGGGTACCCGCATCTCAGACCTCCATCCCGAACGCGCGGACGAACCGGACGTCACTCTCCACGATGTGCCGCATGTCGCTGATGCCGTGCCGGAACATCAGCGTGCGCTCGATGCCCATGCCGAACGCGAACCCGCTCCACTCGTCCGGGTCCACACCGCAGGCGCGCAGCACCCGCGGGTTGACCATGCCGCAACCGCCCCACTCGATCCAGCGTGGACCGTCGCGGTGCTGCGGGAACCACAGGTCCATCTCGGCGGACGGCTCGGTGAACGGGAAGTAGGACGGGCGCAGCCGCGTCCTCGCCTGCGGGCCGAACATCGCCCGGGCGAAGTGGTCCAGCGTGCCCTTCAGGTGCGCCATGCTGATGCCACGGTCCACCACCAGCCCCTCCACCTGGTGGAAGACCGGGGTGTGGGTGGCGTCCAGCTCGTCGGTGCGGTACGTCCGGCCGGGGCAGACGACGTAGATCGGCAGGTCCCGGGAGAGCATCGCCCGCGCCTGCACCGGTGAGGTGTGGGTGCGCAGCACCAGCCCGGAGTCGCCGGCGCCGGTGCGCGCGGCGGCCAGGTAGAAGGTGTCCATCATGGTGCGGGCCGGGTGGTCGGGCCCGATGTTGAGCGCGTCGAAGTTGTACCACTCCAGCTCGGCCTCGGGGCCCTCCGCCACCTCGTACCCCATGGCGACGAACAGGTCGGCGATCGTCTCCATGAGCGTGGTCAGGGGGTGCCGGGCCCCGCGCGGGCGGCGGTCGGTGGGCAGGGTGACGTCCACCCGCTCCTCGGCGAGCACCCGCTGCTCGGCCGCGGCGCGCAGCTGCGCCAGCCGGGCGTCGTAGGCGGCCTGGATCGCCGCCCGGGTGGCGTTGACCCGCTGACCGGCGGCGGCCCGGGCGGCCGGCGGCAGGGAGCCGATCTCGCGGCGGGCCAGCGACACCGGCGCGCGGTCGCCCAGGTGCTGGTGCCTGATCGCGACCAGGGCGTCGGGGTCGGTGGCCGCGGCGAACGCCTTCTCCGCCTGCGACAGCGCCTCGTCCAACGCCTCCTGGTCGAGCAGGCTCGCCTGTTTCGGGTCGTACGGGTCGTTTCGGTAGGGCATCGCGTTCTTCCTCGTCGCACCGGAAAACCGGACAGCAGTCTACGGTCGTGCGGCTGTGCCGCCGCCCACCGGAGCGGGGGAAGAAAGCGCAGGAGTCAGCGCTGCCGCCCGCCACCGGCGGGCCGGCTAAACGTCCACGGCCCGCCGCTCGCGGGCCGGGGGAAGGTCGTCGGGATCACGGTCGGGCTCCTTCCGGCGCTGCGCCCTCGCCGAAGTGTACAGGCAGACCGCCGCGGCCGCAGCCAGGTTGAGGCTCTCGGCGCGGCCGTGGATCGGCACCCGTACCCGCTCGTCCGCCGCCTCCAGCAGCGGCGCGGGCAGGCCGTGCGCCTCGCTGCCGAACAGCCAGGCGGTGGGCGCCGCCAACGCCTCGTCCGGCATCGTGTCCAGGTCCGTCTCGCCGCGCCCGGTGGCGGCCAGCACCCGCAACCCGGCGGTGCGCAGGCGGTCCACCACCTCGCCCGGGTCGGCGGCGCGCACCACCGGGACGTGGAAGAGGCTGCCCGCGGTGGCGCGCACGCACTTGCCGTTGTACGGGTCCACGGCGTCGCCGGCGACGACGACCAGCCCCGCTCCGGCGGCGTCGGCGGTGCGCAGCACGGTGCCCGCGTTGCCCGGGTCACGGATCTCCACCAGCACCGCGGCCAGCCGGGGCGGCGGTGACAGGGCCGCGGCCAGCGGAACGTCGACGTGGTCGCACACCGCGACCAGCCCCTGCGGGGTGACGGTCTCGGACAGGGCGGCGGCCGCCTGCTCGGTGACGGCCCAGACCGGCACCCCGCCCCGTCGGGCCGCGTTCACCAGGTCCGGGTGGCGGTGGGCGGCCGCGGGCGTGGCGAACAGCTCCCGGACCACGCCCGGTTGCTGCAGCGCCTCGCGTACCGCCTGGGGCCCCTCGGCCAGGAACCGGCGCGCCGCGTCGCGGTCGCGGCGGCGCCGCAACCGCGACGCGGCAGCGACCCGGGGGTTCCGTCTCGTGAACGGAGCGTCCCCGGGTCGCTGCCGCGACGTCACCGCGCCGAGGGTCAGGCCGCCCGACTGCCCGCCTGCGCCGCCGCGCCGCTGCCCGCGGCGCCCACCGCCTGGCGGGCGGTGTCGACGAGCCGGGCGAACGCCACCTCGTCGTTGACGGCCAGGTCGGCCAGGATCTTGCGGTCGACCTCCACCCCGGCCAGGCGCAGGCCCTGGATGAGCCGGTTGTAGGTCATCCCGTTGGCGCGCGCACCCGCGTTGATGCGCGTGATCCACAGCTGCCGGAAGTCGCCCTTGCGGTCCTTGCGGTCGCGGTAGGCGTACTGCAACGAGCGGAGCACCTGCTCCTTGGCCTTGCGGTACAGCCGCGACCGCTGGCCACGGTAGCCCTTGGCACTGGCCAGGATCGTCCGCCGCTTCTTGTGCGCGTTGATCGCCCGCTTCACGCGTGCCATCGTCGAAACCTCCCTGTGTCGTGACCGCGCGTGTCAGCGGCCCAGCAGCTTCCTGACCCGCCGCAGGTCCACCCCGGCGACCGAGACGGTGCCGGCGAGCCGCCGCTTGCGCCGGGACGACTTGTGTTCCAGCTTGTGCCGGCGGTTGGCCTGCTCCTTGATGAGCTTGCCGCCGCCGGTCACGCGGACCCGCTTGCCCATGCCGGTGTGGCTCTTCATCTTCGGCACTGAACGCTCTCCCTAGTGCTTGCCCGTCCCCTTCTTGTGGGGCGCGAGCATCATGACCATGTTCCGACCGTCCTGCCTGGGGGCCGACTCCACGAACCCGAGGTCTGCCACCTCGTCCGACAACCGCTTGAGCAGGCGGTAGCCCAGCTCGGGGCGGCTCTGCTCGCGGCCGCGGAACATGATGGTCACGCGGACCTTGTCGCCCGCGCGCAGGAACCGCTCCACGTGGCCCTTCTTGGTCTCGTAGTCGTGCGTGTCGATCTTCGGCCGGAGCTTCATCTCCTTGATGACGGTCTGCTGCTGGTGGCGCCGCGCCTCCCGGGCCTTGAGTGCGCTCTCGTACTTGAACTTGCCGTAGTCCATGAGCTTGCACACCGGCGGCCGGGCGTGGGGCGCCACCTCGACCAGGTCCAGATCGACGTCGTTGGCCAGCTGCAGGGCCCGCTCCAGGGGGACGATGCCCACCTGTTCGCCCTCAGGGCCGACCAACCGGACCTCGCGCGCCCGGATCTGATCGTTGATGCGTGGCTCGACGCTGATGTGGCCTCCTCGTAGCGTTGGGGACAGTGCCGTCGACTCCTGCGCCGGTCGGCCGGCACAGGCAAAGCAGAAGGCCCCGGCGCTCGCCGGGGCCTGCTCGACCGGCCAGGTGCGCTCACGCGCACCCTCCCGGGAAACCCGGGTGACCGGACCCGGCCACACCCCGTCTCCGGGGGCGACTCGGGTGGGAGCAGGCGCTCCGCTTCGCCACCGCGCCCCGCTGCCCGCCTACCGGCGTCGCCGGGTCGGCTGGTCAGGGTGCGCGGCAGGGTCGACTGTGGCAAGCGTAGCACGGCAGCCGCCCGGGAAGATCCCGTCGCGCCGGACCCGCTGGGACCCGCCGGCGTCCCGGCCGGTCCCCGTCACACCGGACGCGCCGGGACGCCGCCGGTGCCACGGGCTGGTGGCCGTTGCGCCGACCGGAGTGCTCCCGGTCGGCACGGTCGGCCGAGGCCCCGGCCGGCGGTCCGGATCCGGCCGGCCCGGCGGGATCTCAACCGTCCCGGTCGGGCGCGTCGGCGTCGGTCGAGCCGGCCACGTCGTAGGCCCGGCCGCCCGCCCCCGAGCCGCCGCGGCCGGCACCGGAGCCGGCGTGTGCGGCGTGCAGGCGTCGCAGGGTGCGCACGGCGGCGACCGCGTGCTGGCCGTCCAGCACCTGCACCGCCAGCAGCGACACCTCGTCGCCGTCGAGCAGCTCCAGCGTCGCCCACCAGGAGTTCCGGTCGAACCGGACCTGACGCACGCTGCTCCAGGCGAACTCGTAGCCGCCGACGAGGTTGCGCACCCGGATCCCGTGG
>VSBZ01000232.1:0-1957 GCA_047459215.1 Micromonosporaceae bacterium
GGTCAGGTGGACGAACAGGTCCTGCAGCGGTACGGGTTCCACGTGGACGCCGGCGGCCTCGGCGGCGCGGCGACGCTCCTCGTCGAGCGGCCCGTAGACGGTGACCTCGCCGATGCCGCCCAGGTGCCGCTCGCGCAGGGTGGTCAGCCCGGCCGCGGCCCGCCGTACCTCCTCCACCGGCCCGGTGAGGGTGGCGCCGCGGGCGCGCAGCGCGTCCGCCTCGTCGTGCACCATGAGCCGGCCACGGTGGATCATGACGACCTCCTCGAACAGGCCGCCGAACTCCTCGACCAGGTGGGTGGAGACGATCACCGTCCGCGGGTGGGCGGCGTAGTCGTCGAGCAGCTCCTCGTAGAAGGCGTACCGGGCGGGCGCGTCCATGCCCAGGTACGACTCGTCGAACATGGTCAGCGGCGCCCGGCTGGCCAGGCCGAGGACGCAGGCGACCGCCGCGCGCTGGCCGCGGGACAGCTGCGGCAGGGGACGGTGCAGGGGCACCCCGAACCGGTCGAGGAGCCGGCGCGCGTAGCCGTCGTCCCAGCGCGGCCGCAGGTCCCGGGCGAGCGCGAGCACCCGGTCGACCCGTTCGGGGACGACGTCGCCACCCTCCCGGACGAGGCAGATGTCGGCGGTGAGGCGCTCGTTCTCGAACGGATCCGCGCCGGCCACGCGCACGGTGCCGGAGGTGGGCCTGCGGAACGCGGCCAGCACCGACAACAGCGTGGTCTTGCCAGAGCCGTTGCGTCCGATGAGGCCGTAGATGCGGCCACCGTCCAGGCGGAGGCTCAGCCCGTCCAGTGCGGTGGTCCGGTCGTTCCTGACGGTGAGGTCGTCGATCTCGATGCCCGGTGGGGCGTGCCGGTCGGCCCACGAGTGGGTCACTGCTTCCCCTGTTCTCCCGGATGTAGCGGATGATCTCCGCCGGGGTGATGCCGAGCAGCCGGGCCTGGGCGAGCATGGGGTCCACCAGATCGGCGAAGAAGCGCGCGCGACGCTGGCGACGCAGCCGTTCGCGCGCGTCCGGGCTGACGAACATGCCGATGCCGCGCCGCTTGTGGAGGATGCCTTCGCGCACGAGCTGCTGGAACCCCTTGGCCGCGGTCGCCGGGTTGATGCGGTAGAAGGCGGCGTACTGGTTCGTGGACATGACCCGGTCGCCTTCCCGCAGGGCCCCGCTGAGGATGTCCTCTTTGATCCGTTCAGCGACCTGCTGGTAGATCGGGCTGCGGTCGTCGAACACCCTGGCCCCTGTTCGTGGGTTCGTTTATGTCATGAACCAGTGCGCCCGGGCGCCTGACAAGACGCCGCGACCAGGCCGGTGACGGGCCCGAGGCGGTCCCACCGGCGGGCACCGTCGTCCATGAGGCGACAGACCCGTCCGCGCGTGCGATGATGCCCGCGTGACACAGGAGCCGGAGAGCAGCGTGGTGGAGTGGGGTGACTCCTCCGACCCCTTCACCGTCGAGCTCACCCCGACGCAGCTGCGGCGCTACGTCGCGTACCCGCTCAGCGCCGCCGCTGCGGTCACCGCGTTCCTCTCCCTGCAGCTGAACTGGCTGTCCGTCGAGGTCCCCGCCGACTTCCGGTTCCTCGTCCCCGGTGATCGGGAGGAGCTCCCGATGGGCGTGGTCGAGCTCCCCGTGTGGGGCATCGGCTGGATCGTCGGAGTCCTGGCGCTGACCGTCTGCACCCTGCTCACCTACGTCGGTGAGGTCGGCGCCCGCCGCCACGCCCGGTCCGTGGGCCTCGCCACCGCGGCCGCCCTGGTCGGCCTGCTGGTCGCCGTGGCGGTGGCCCTGCCCCGGACCGACCCGCTCCCCGCCGGGATCGTCCCGGGGCCCCTCGACGTCGAGCACGAGCTGGGGCCGGGCCTCTGGCTCGCGTTCGGCACCCTGGGGCTGGCCGCCGCCGCGCTGTGGCTCGCCGCTCCCGCGCCCGTCCAGGCGGGCGCCGGGGC
>VSBZ01000117.1:0-12123 GCA_047459215.1 Micromonosporaceae bacterium
CCGTTGGACCAGGCGAACGGCAGGAAGGTCTGCCAACTGCCGGTCCCGCCCGGCTGCAGGCTGATCCCCACTCCGCGCCGGCCTTCTCCGTCATCGCCCGGGCGAAGTCCTTGAGCTCCTCCCACGACGTCGGTGGGGTGACACCGGCCTGCTCCGCCAGGTCCTTGCGGTAGTAGATGAGCCGGGTCTCGACGTACCACGGCACGCCGTACGAGGTGCCGTCGACGACGGTGGTGTTCCAGGCCCCCTCGAAGAACGCCGAGGGGTCGATCAGGCCGGGTGGGGTCGGGTCGAGCGCCCCGGTCTTGGCGAACTCGCCCATCCACGTCGTGCCGATCATCGCCACGTCCGGGGTCTGCCCGCCCGCGATCGCGCTTGAGATCTTCTGGTGCGCCGCGTCCCAGGGGATCGCGGTGACGGTCACCGTCGCGTCCGGGTTCTCCTTGGTGAACTCCTGGGCGAACGCCTCGAGCGCTTCGCCTTCGGTTCCCATGGCCCAGACCGTGATCTCACCGGTTGCCTTGCCTTCGCCGACCGGTTGGGCGTCGTCGGCGCCACCGCCGGAGTCCCGCCCGCAGGCCGCGAGCGCGAGCGCCGTGATCGTGACGGTGGCGACCGCAGCGAGCCGCCGATACCTCATCATGTCGCTACCTCCGGGAGTGTGAGCCGCAGCTGGTGCGGACGACCAGCCGCGTGGGGAGGACCTCGCGGCGCACGCCCCGGCCGGGGATGGCGTCCGAGGTCCGTTCGGTGATGCGGTCGTGAAGCAAGCGGGCCGCGGTGGCGCCGAGCTCCCGCATGGGCTGCTCAACCGTGGTCAGGCCGGCGAACCGGGCCGCCATCAGCCCGTCCCACCCGGTGATGGCCAGGTCGTCCGGAACCGTCAGCCCGGCGTCGGATGCCGCGGTGAGCACACCGAGGGCGACCTCGTCGTTGGCGCAGACGACGACCTCCGGGCGGGGCGTGCCGGCGATGAGCGCCGCGCCGGCGGCCTGGCCAGAGTCGAGGTCCAGGGCGCACGGCACCGGCTCGGGGACGGCGCGGCCAGCGGCCCGCAGCCCGGCGGCGAACCCCCGGTAGCGGCCGGCCACGTCCGGCGAGTCGGCCGGGTCGCCGAGGAAGGCGAACCTCCGGTACCCGTGCTCGACCAGGTGCGCGACCAGCTCCCGCGCGGTCTGTTCGTTCTCTGCCTGGATGGTGTCCACGCCGGGCACCGGGTTCCGGGCCAGCAGCACCAGGGGCAGCCCGGTGTCGGCGATGCGCCGCACGACGTCGTCGTCGACGGTGCGACCCATGATCACGAGGCCGTCGACTCGGCCGGCCAGGTCGAGCACGGCGGCGTCGGCGTCGCGGCGGCCGTGGGTGGCCAGGATGAGCACGCTGGACCCCAGGTCCGCGGCCACCTGCTCGTACCCGAGGACGACCTCGGCGTAGTACGGCCCGACGAGGTGCGGGAAGACGATCCCGTTGGCGGCATGCCGGCCCTCGGCCAGGGAACGGGCCGATCGGCTGGGCGTGAAGTTGAGGGCCTCGGCGGCGGCTCGGACCCGCGCCCGGGTCTCGGGCGTGACCAGGTCGGAGTCGCGCAGGGCCCGGGAGACTGTGGCGATGGAGACGCCGGCGTGCCGCGCGACCTCGTAGATCGTGGCGCCCCGACGGCGAGAGGGTTTTGAAAGCGCTTTCATCGCCACAACTGGCATATTACTCGAGGGCCCGAGCGGGTTGACGTCACCGCGTGCCGACCTGCGCGAGCTGGCCGAGCTCGTGGTCATCGCCGGGAACTGTCCGGCTGACCGCCGGCGAGAACGCCCCGGCGACACCGGGTGGACCGGCCGCGCCGCCCCGCGGCAGCCTCCCACCCGCCATGGAGAGCTGACCCCATCACCGGCCCGCGTCCGAGGCTCTGCCCGGCGGGCACCGTCAACCGACCGTGGCGGTGTCAGCGTGTCCGTGATCCTGTCCGCACAGGACGTCGTCAAGACCTACGAGGGGCGCCGGGTCCGTCCTCGCCGGAAAGCTGCGGCCGGCACGCGGCAGCGTCGCGCACCGCCGCGGGTTGCGCGTCGGCCTGCTGCCGCAGGACGTGCGGTTCAGCCGTCCACAGTTGACGTGCCGGCAGATCTACGCCGCCCGGGTGCGCACCGGCGTACCCCTGACCGACCTGGGGCTGGTGGCACCGCGGGACATCGACCGCCCGGTGGGACACCTGGGCACAGGGCAGCGACGGCGGTTGGCGCTGGCGCTGCTGGTGGCCGACCCGCCGGACCTGCTGCTGCTGGACGAGCCCACCAACCACATCTCCCTGGCCCTGGCCGAGGAGCTGGAGGAGGCGCTGCACACCGCACCCGGCGGGGTGGTGGTCGCCACGCACGACCGCTGGCTGCGGCGCCGGTGGAGCGGCCCGGCGGTGGAAATGGCCCCGCCGGCAGTATCATGGCCTGCCGTGCTTGAGGTGGAGGGCCTGCGCAAGCGGTACGGGGACAAGGTCGCGCTCGACGGGGTGAGCTTCACCGTCCCACCCGGAGTGATGTTCGGCTTCGTGGGCGCCAACGGGGCGGGCAAGACGACCACGATGCGCATCATCATGGGGGTCACCCGTGCCGACGGTGGCGACGTGCGCTGGCGCGGCGCCGGGCTGGACCTGTCGACCCGGCAGCGGTTCGGCTACCTGCCCGAGGAGCGGGGCCTCTACCCGAGCATGCGGGTCAGCGAGCAGATCGAGTACTTCGCCCGCCTGCACGGAATGTCGGCTGCGGACGCCCGGCGGGCCGCGCAGTACTGGATCGACCGGCTCGACCTCGGGCGGCACCGCAACGACGAGGTCAGCAGCCTGTCGTTGGGCAACCAGCAGCGCGTCCAGCTGGCCGTGGCGGTCGTGCACGACCCGCAGCTGCTGGTGCTCGACGAGCCGTTCTCCGGCCTGGACCCGCTGGCGGTCGACACCCTGGCCGGGGTCCTGGCCGACAAGGCCGCCGGCGGCGTTCCGGTGATCTTCTCCAGCCACCAGCTCGAGCTGGTGGAGCGGCTGTGCCACTCGGTGGGGATCATCGCCGCCGGCCGGATGGTCGCGGTCGGCCCGGTGGCGGAGCTGCGGCAGCGGGGCACCACCCGCCTGCGGGTGGTGGTCTCCGGCGCCTCCCCCGGCTGGGCCGACCGCCTGCCGGGGAAGGTGGTCGAGGCGGTGAACGACTCCGAGGTGCTGGTCGAGGCCGAGGACGACCAGGCGGTGCTGCAGGCGGCGGTACGCGCCGGCCGGGTGGTCCACTTCGGTCAGCAGCAGCCCACCCTGGCGGAGATCTTCCGGGAGGCGGTGGCGTGAGCACCATGTGGCTGGTCGCCCGGCGTGAGCTGGCCACCCGCGGCCGCACGCGCAGCTTCGTGCTCGGCCTGGCCATCAGCGCGGTGCTGATGGCGGGCCTGGCCGTCCTGCCCCGCGTCGTCGGCGGCGAGACCTCCTACACCGTCGGCCTGGCCGGCGCGTCCGCCGAACGGCTGCGCCCGGTGCTGGTCGCACAGGCCGCAGCCGACGACATCGACCTGGACCTCCGGTCGCTGCCGGACGAGCCGGCGGCCCGCGCGGCCGTGGAGGACGGTGAGGTCGACGCCGCCGTGGTCGACGACCGCCTGCTGTACCGGGGCGAGCTCGACTCCGGGCTCGCCCAGCTACTGCAGACCGCTCACCGCACCGTCGCCGTGGAACAGCGGCTGCGCCTGGCCGGGATCGACCCGCGACAGGTCGAGCAGGCGCTGGCGGCGCCGCCGCTGGAAGAGGTCGGCGTGGGCGACGCCAGCGAGCACGGCTCGGCCCGCCGGGTGCTGGCAATGGTGGTCGTGATCCTCATGTTCATGCTGATCTACCTGCCGGCGTTGTACGTGGCCATGGGCGTGGTGGAGGAGAAGAGCAGCCGGGTGGTGGAGCTGCTGCTGGCGACCATCCGCCCCTGGCAGCTGCTCGCCGGGAAGATCATCGGCATCGGGCTGCTCGGCCTCGTCCAGCTCGCGGTGATCGCCGCCGTCGGAGTCGGTGCGGCCGCCGTCACCGGTGTGCTGTCGGACCTGCCCCCGGGCCTCGGGAGTGTGGTGGCCGGCACGTTCGTGTGGTTCCTGCTCGGCTACGCGTTCTTCAGCGCCGCGGCGGCGGCCTCCGGAGCGCTGGTCTCCCGCCAGGAGGAGGTCAACGGCGTGATGACCCCGCTGTCCGTGGTCGTCATGGCCGGCTACGTCGTCGGGTTCTCCGCCGCCTTCAACCCGGGCACGCCGGTG
Organism: Micromonosporaceae bacterium; assembly: GCA_047459215.1. GTDB lineage: Bacteria > Actinomycetota > Actinomycetes > Mycobacteriales > Micromonosporaceae > Natronosporangium. The sequence goes on from VSBZ01000117.1 coordinate 4,264, forward strand.
GCGAGTGTCCTGTCGGTCGTGCCGCCGTTCTCCGCGGTGGTGATGCCGGTACGGGTCGCCTCCTCCACCGTCCCGGCCTGGCAGGTGGCCGTCGCGCTGGTGCTGATGGCCCTGGCCACGGTGGCGGTGGTCGCGCTCGGCGCCAGGATCTACCAACGGGCGGTGCTGCGCACCGGCGCCCGGGTGCGGCTGCGCGAGGTGCTCCGGCTGGGCGCCGCCGGCTGAGCCGCCGCCCGGGGCCGCCGCCGGCGGGCCACCGGTGGCCTCACCGTTGGGCCCACGGTGCGGCCCGGATCTCCCGCAGGGCCCGCCGGCGGGTCTCGCCCCGCAGCCGGTCCACGTACAGCACCCCGTCGAGGTGGTCGTACTCGTGCTGCAGCACCCGTGCCAGGGCACCCGACCCCGAGATCGTCACCGGCCGACCGTCCTGGTCGATGCCGCGGACCGTGGCGCGCGCGGCGCGCGGAGTGGGGAACCACAGGCCGGGCAGTGACAGGCAGCCCTCCTCCTCCACCACCTCCTCGCCGGCCAGCTCCAGGGTGGGGTTGACGACGTGTCCGCGCCGCCCCTCGGCCTGGAAGACGAACACCCGCAACCCCACACCGATCTGGGGCGCGGCCACCCCGGCCCGGCCGGGGCGACCGGTCATCGTGTCCATCAGGTCGGCGACCAGCCGCCGCAGCGCCGCGTCCACCTCACCGACCGGGTCGGCGACGGTGCGCAGGATGGGGTCGCCCAGCAGCCGGATCTCACGCATCGCCACATCCCCACCGTACCCGCGGTGGATCATGACGGACGTCGAATGGTGACGGTCAGTTTCGGCGCGAATACACACTGGTCACCGGGCGCGGGGTGCGGCCGGTGTGACATGCCACGCGACACGCCGACGGCCTAGACTGTGCCGGTCTCGCCGAGTTACTCCGCACGGAGGCCCCGCCATGGCGTATGGCTACCCCGCCAACGTCCGCTCCCACCGCCGCGGTCGTTACCGCCGCCGCCGGCGCCGGGTGGCCCCGTGGCTCACCGGGACGCTGGTCATGACCATGATCGTGGTCGGGCTCGGGTTCGCCTACACCCAGTTGCTAGCCAGCACCTGCTCCGGCGAGCAGACGCTGCGGGTGGTCGCGCCGTCCCCGACCTCCCGCCTCCTGTCGGAGATCGCCTCGGAGTGGCGGCTCACCGAGCCGGCCACCTCGGACGGCACCTGCGCGGTGGTCCTCGTGGAGTCCCGCGACCCGGCCGAGGTCGCCGACCTGCTGACCCAGGGCTGGGACGCGGGTGAGCCGCCGGACGTGTGGATCTCCACCTCGTCGGCGTGGTCGCAGAAGGTCGCCGCGTCCGACACCGCCGAACCGCTCATCCCGGACCTGCGCCCCAGCATCGCCCGCTCCCCTACGGTCATCGCCATGCCACAGCCGATGGCGGCCGCGCTGAACTGGCCGGACACCGAGGTCGACGACTCAGAGGTGCGGTGGGAGTCGCTGGTGTCGGTGTTCGGGGACGACCCCAGCTGGGCCCGGTTCGGTCACGAGGAGTGGGGCACGTTCCGGTTCGGGATGGGCGACCCCAGGAAGGACACCGCCGCCCTGCTGGCGCTGATGGCCATTCTGGACTCCGACGACAACGGCGAGACCTCCACGCGGGAGCTGGACTTCGCGCTGCGCCTGCAGCAGCTGCTGGACCCCGACCGCTACCACGAGACCACCCCGCAGCTGCTCAACGCGCTCGCCGAGGCCGACGCGCAGGGAGAGGAGGAGGCGCTGGCGTACGTGTCCGCGTTCCCGGCGCTGGAGCAGCAGGTCCTCGCCTACAACCGGAACAACCCGAACGTGCCTTTGGCGGCGATCTACCCGGTCAACGGCAACATCGAGGCCGACTACCCGTACCTGGTGCTCAACGGGGACTGGGTCACCGACGCCAAGCGGGAGGTCGCGGCGATGTTCCTCGACCACCTCCGCTCGGACGGCCCCCAGCAACGGCTGCGCGAGGCGGGCTTCCGGGGCACCAACCGGGAGCCGGGTGAGGACTTCAACCCGGAGCTGGGGCTGCTGCCGGAGCTGTCGGCGCTCCCGCGGGCGCTGCTGGTGCCCGAGTCGGTCACCCTGTCGCTGGACCGGTGGACCGCACTGATCCAGCCGATGAACGTGCTGATCCTGTTCGACACCTCCGGGTCCATGCTGTTCGACGTGCCCGGCACCGGTGGGAGTCGCATGGACCAGGCGGTCGCCGCGGCCACCGGTACGGTCCGCCTGTTCGGGGACGACGACCGGGTCGGCCTGTGGGAGTTCTCCACCGACATCGACGGCGAGAACGACCACCTCGAACGGGTGTCGATCGGGCCGCTCAACGAACCGGTCACGTTCGACGGGCTGAGCCGGCGCGAGTTCCTCATCAGCGAGATCGAGAATCTCGTGGGGCGCAGCGACACCGGGCTGTACAACTCCATCCAGGCGGCGTTCGACACCATGGTGGCCAACTACGACCCCGAGGCCACCAACATGATCGTGGTCCTCACCGACGGCGAGAACGACACCGCCGGCCGGCCCACGATCACCCTCGAGGAGCTGCTGGACCACGTGCAGGCACAGCAACCCAGCACGGGGAACCCCATCAAGATCATTCCGGTGGCCTTCGGCGAGGAGGCCGACTTCACGATCATGCAGCAGGTCGCCCAGGCCTCCGGCGGCACCGCCTACTACTCCGAGCGCGGCTTCGACCTGCCGGAGCTGTTCCGCACCGCGGTGTTCGGCAACGTCGGCTAGGGGCCCGGAGCGACTGGCCCCCGCGGGCCGCGGCCCTCACGGGCCCGCGGCGCGCGGGCTCCGCGGCCCGGCAGCCCTCAGGTCGCGGCGTGGTGGGCCGGCACCCCGTCCCGGCGGGCCGGCCCCGGTGCCCCACCGGCCAGGGCGTCCCGCAGCGGGGCCGCCTTCGCCGCGGCCTCGGCCACCTCCGCGTGCGGGTCGCTGGACCAGGTGATGCCGCCGCCCGCCCACACGTGCACCCGGGCGGCGTCGACCGCCACCGTGCGGATCGTCAGGCCGAGGTCCACGCGATCGTGGTCGACCCATCCCAGGGCGGCCATCGCCGGCCCCCGGCCGACCGGCTCGAGCTGCGCGATCAGCTGCAGCGCCGACCGCTTCGGCGCCCCGGTGACCGACCCGCCGGGGCAGACCGCCCGCAGCAGCTCCGCCAGGCCGACCCCCGGGCGCAGCCGGGCCGACACCTGCGACTCGGCCTGCCACAGGTCGCACCAGCGCCGCAGCACGAACAGCTCGTCCACCCGTACGGTGCCGGTGCGCGCCAGCCGGGCCAGGTCGTTGCGCTCCAGATCGACGATCATGATGTGCTCGGCGCGTTCCTTGGGCGAGGCGAGCAGCTCCATCCGGCCCCGCGCGGTCGCCGGGCGGGTGCCCTTGATCGGTCGGGTCACCACCCGGCCGCCGGTGACGGTCACCAGCGTCTCCGGTGACGCGCACGCCACCGCCCACCCGTCACCCCGCAGCACCCCCGCGTACCGGGCGCCCGGAAGGGCGGCCACCCGGCGCAGCGCGGCGGTGGGGTCGCCGGTGTACGGCGCGCTGGCGTGCCCGACGAGGTTGACCTGGTAGACGTCCCCGGCGGCGATCGCCGCCTGGACCGCCCTGACCGCCTCCGCGTGCTCGTGCGGGCTCCAGCTGGGCCGCCAGGCGCCCACCCGCCACGCCGGGCCGCCCGGCGGCCCGGCGGCGTCGCCGGCACGGCCGCGGCGCAGGGGCGCCGCGGCGTCGTCGGAGGTGTCGGCGCCGTGCTCCCACACGACCACCACCAGGTCCGGCAGGCCGGCCACCGGGCTGGCGGCACCGGCGGGGACGCCGGCCAGGTCCGCGGCGGCCGCCGCGGACAGGTACAGGGTGGCTCCGCACACCGCGCCCTCGACGCGGTGACCGGCCGGGTCCGGGACCCGACCGTCCCGGCGCCGGCCGAGCGCCGCCTGCACCACCCCGCGGTCGCCCGCCGCGGACGGCGAGCCGTCCGCCCGCGGCGGGTCGGACAGGTCGGCGACGGGCAGGCCGTGCCCGGCCAGGAACGCCTCGGCCAGCGCGGCGGGGTCACCCGGGTCGCCGCGGCACCACTGCAGCCGGGCCCGCTCGACCAGCGGGGTGCACCCGACGGGCGCCGCGGGTGGGTGATCTCCCCAATTAGCGCGAGAAAACCGGAATGCCGTACTCATCGGGTGCAGACCCTTATAAACCACACTGTGACCTGCGCGATAACGCGTTGATACCAGCGCCGACGTGCGTCAGGGTTCATAGAAACCCGGGTCCCGACCCGACCCCCGTACCGAGGGGACATCCCGCTACGCAAGGTCCACACAAGGTCGGAGAAACCCATGCCCTGCCCACACGTACCCCCCTGCCCGGACGCCCACGCGGTCGACCGTGACGCGGCGCAGGTGATCGCCTCGTACCCGCAGCAGGGATGGAGCCTGCTGTGCAACGGTGTCATCGTGTTCGAGGACACCGGCGAGCTGCTCCCCGACGGCAGCACGATCCCGCCGCAGCGCGGTCCGGCACCGCACGCGCCGGCCACCCGCCCGCGGACGGCCGGGACCACGGTCGCCGAGGTGACGACCACCCCGGCGGCGAGCAGCCCCACCGCCGCCCCGGCGGCCGGCGCCGCGACGGCCGGCACCCCCGCGGCGGGCGCACCGACCACCACCGTGCCGCGGCAGTCGGCGACCGCCTGACCCCCGCTCACCCCCGCTCGTACGCCTCGGGCGGCGGGCAGGCGCAGACCAGGTTCCGGTCACCGTACGCGCCGTCGATGCGCCCCACCGGCGGCCAGTACTTGCGCGCCGGGTCGACGCCGGGCGGGAACGCGCCCATCGTCCGCGGGTAGGGGCGGTCCCACTCGTCGGCGGCCACGTCCGCGGCGGTGTGCGGCGCGTACCGCAGCGGACTGCTCGTCACCGGCCAGCGGCCCTCGGCCACGTCGTCGATCTCCCTGCGGATCGCGATCATGGCGTCGCAGAACCGGTCCAGCTCGGCCAGGTCCTCGCTCTCGGTCGGCTCCACCATCAGCGTGCCGGCGACCGGGAACGACACCGTCGGCGCGTGGAACCCGTAGTCCATCAGCCGCTTGGCCACGTCGTCGACGGTCACGCCGGTGGCCCTCGTCAACGGCCGCAGGTCCAGGATGCACTCGTGGGCCACCAGGCCCTTGTTGCCCGTGTACAGCACCGGGTAGTACTCGCGCAGCCTGGCCGCCACGTAGTTGGCGGCCAGCACCGCCGCGCCCGTGGCCCGCCGCAGGCCCTCCGGGCCCATCATCCGCAGGTACGCCCACGAGATCGGCAGGATCCCCGCCGACCCGTAGCGGGCCGCGGAGACCGGGCCGACCCGCACCGGCCCGTCCGCCAGCGGGTCGGACGGAAGGTACGGCGCCAGGTGCGCCCGGACCGCCACCGGTCCCACGCCCGGGCCGCCACCACCGTGCGGGATGCAGAAGGTCTTGTGCAGGTTGAGGTGGGACACGTCGGCGCCGAACCGGCCCGGCTTGGCGAACCCGAGCAGGGCGTTGAGGTTCGCCCCGTCCACGTACACCTGCCCGCCGGCGTCGTGGACCTTCGCGGCGATCTGCGCCACCCCGGTCTCGTAGACCCCGTGCGTCGACGGGTACGTCAGCATGATCGCGGCGAGCCGGTCACCGTACTCGTCGATCTTGTTGTCGAGGTCGACCAGGTCCACGTTGCCGTTGGCGTCGCACCCGACCACGACCACCCGCATGCCGGCCATGACGGCGCTGGCGGCGTTGGTGCCGTGCGCCGACGAGGGGATCAGGCACACGTCGCGCCGCAACCCCCCGTCGCGGTCGCGCAGGTACGCCCGGATGGCCAGCAGGCCCGCCAGCTCCCCCTGCGAGCCGGCGTTGGGCTGCACGCTGACCGCGTCGTACCCGGTGACCTCGGCCAGCCAGCGTTCCAGCTGCTCGACCAGCTGCCGGTAGCCTTCGGCCTGCTCGACCGGGGCGTACGGGTGCAGGTCGGCGAACTCCGGCCAGGTGATCGGCTCCATCTCCGTGGCCGCGTTGAGCTTCATGGTGCACGAGCCCAGCGGGATCATCCCGCGGTCCAGGGCGTAGTCGGCGTCGGCCAGCCGCCGCAGGTAGCGCAGCATCGCGGTCTCGCTGCGGTGCTCGTGGAAGACCGGGTGGGTCAGGAACGGGCTGGTGCGCCGCAGCGCGGCCGGCAGCGCCGAGGGTGCCTCCCGCTGCGGGGCGGATACGCCGAACGCCTCCCAGACGAGCTTGAGCACCTCCGGCGTGGTGGTCTCGTCGCAGGCCACCCCGACCCGGTCGGCGTCGACGCGGCGCAGGTTGACCCCGCGCTCGCGGGCGGCGGCGACCACCTCGCCGGCCCGGCCGGGCACGACCGCGGTGACCGTGTCGAAGAACTCCTCGTGCGCCAGCTCCACCCCGCCGTCGCGCAGCCCGGCCGCGAGCGTGGTGGCCATGCGGTGGGCGTGCCGGGCGATGTCGCGCAGCCCGTCCGGGCCGTGGTAGACGGCGTACATGCCGGCGACCACCGCCAGCAGCACCTGGGCGGTGCAGATGTTGCTGGTCGCCTTCTCCCGGCGGATGTGCTGCTCGCGGGTCTGCAGCGCCAGCCGGTACGCCACCTTCCCGCGGGCGTCGCGGGACACCCCCACCAGCCTGCCGGGCAGCATCCGCTCCAGGCCGGAGCGCACCGCCAGGTAGGCCGCGTGCGGACCGCCGTACCCCATCGGTACCCCGAACCGTTGGGTGGTGCCGGCGGCGATGTCCGCGCCGATCTCCCCCGGCGGCCGCAGCAGCGTCAGCGCCAGCAGGTCGGCGGCCACGGTGACCAGCGCGCCCCGCTCGTGGGCGGCGGCCACCAGGTCGGCGTGGTCGCGCACGGCCCCGCTGGCGCCGGGGAACTGCAGGTGCATGCCGAAGAACTCCGCCGGCAGGGCGTCGACGCTCGGCTCGCACACCCGGATCTCGATCCCCAGGGGCTCGGCGCGGGTCCGCAGCACCGCCAGCGTCTGCGGCAGCGTGTCCGCGTCCACCACGTACACCATGGACTCGGCGCGCGACGCCCGCCGGGCCAGCGCCATCGCCTCGGCCGCGGCGGTCGCCTCGTCCAGCAGCGAGGCGTTGGCCACCGGCAGCCCGGTCAGGTCGCTGACCATGGTCTGGAAGTTCAGCAGCGCCTCCAGCCGGCCCTGGCTGATCTCCGGCTGGTAGGGGGTGTACGCGGTGTACCAGGCGGGGTTCTCCAGCACGTTGCGGCGGATCACCGCCGGGGTGTGCGTGCCGTAGTACCCCAGGCCGATCATGGACACGGCCACCGTGTTGCGGGCGGCGATCGCCCGCAGTTCGGCGGTCGCCTCCGCTTCGCTGACCGGGGGCGGCAGGTCGAGCACGCCGTTCCAGCGGATCGCCTCGGGGATCGCCGCGTCCATGAGCTCGTCGATCGACCCGTAGCCGATCGTCTCCAGCATCCGACGCTGCTGTTCCGCGTCGGGGCCGATGTGGCGGTGGACGAAGGTCTGTCCGGTCATGGGCGCTCCAGGCGGATGGCTGACTGTGGCCCTCCCCCTCTGTCGGGCGCCATGCCTTCAGAGGTGCCTACCCGACGCGGTCCTGGTGCCTGAGAGGTTCCGGGGAGGAGTTGCCCCTTCGGCGCCGCCCGACTGGCGTGCCGGACGGACTCTCCCGCGCGGGTTCAACCGGCTGGTCCCACGTTACCAACCGGGGCGGCCCGGGTGGGCCGGTCAGCCGGCGCGTCGCCGGGCGCGTCTGGCGGCGAGCTCGTCGGTGACCGTCGCGGGACCGGCCGCGGCCCCCGGTCCGGCGGAC
>VSBZ01000118.1:0-12117 GCA_047459215.1 Micromonosporaceae bacterium
CCCAGGGCGAGATCGCGTCGCTGAAGGACACGATCAACCAGATGATCCGCACCCTGCGCGACACCACCTCCCGGAACGCCGACCAGGGCTGGCTGGACTCGAACCTGGCCCGCATCGGCGGTCTCCTGCAGGGACAGCGGGATCTCGGCGAGGTCACGCGGATGATCATGCACGAGGTGTCCCCGCTGGTGAACGCCCAGCTCGGGGCGTTCTTCCTCGCCGACGAGCAGGACGCCTCCCCGCGGCTGCGCCTGTCCGCCGCGTACGGGTACGTGGGCCGCGACCAGGAGGTGACGTTCGGACCCGGCGAGGGTCTCGTGGGGCAGGCGGCCGTCAGCAAGCGCACCATCCGGGTCGTGGCGGATCCGGGCCGGTCGCTCGCCCTCCGGTCCGGGCTCATCGAGGCGGAACCGGCCGACCTCGTGGTCCTGCCGGTGCTGTTCGAGGGTGAGGTGCTGGGGGTCATCGAGTTCGCCTCGGTCTCCCGCTTCTCCGACCTCCACCTCACCTTCCTGGAGCGGCTGGTCGCGACCATCGGGATCGCGCTCAACACCATCCAGGCCAACCGGCGCACCGAGGAGCTGCTGGCCCAGTCCCAGCGGCTGGCCCAGGAGCTGCAGGAGCAGTCCGCGGAGCTGCAGCGCACCAACGCCGAGCTGGAGGAGAAGGCGGCGCTGCTGCAGGAGCAGAAGGCGAACATCGAGACCAAGAACCGCGAGATCGAGCTGGCCAGGATCGGCCTGGAGGAGAAGGCCCAGCAGCTGGCGCGCGCGTCCGCGTACAAGTCGGAGTTCCTGGCCAACATGAGCCACGAGCTGCGCACGCCGCTCAACTCCGTGCTGCTCCTGGCCCGGCTGCTGAGCGAGAACTCGGAGAACAACCTCACGCCCAAGCAGATCGAGTTCGCTCGCACCATCCACAGTGCGGGCTCGGACCTGCTGACCCTGATCGACGACATCCTCGACCTGTCGAAGATCGAAGCCGGCCGGGCGGAGGTCGAGCCCGGCGAGGTCAGCTTCGACGACATCGCCAACTACGTCCGCCAGGGGTTCGGTCCGCAGGCGGCCGAGAAGGGTCTGGAGCTGAGGGTCGAGATCGCTCCGGAGCTGGCGGGGACCACGATCGTCACCGACGGCCAGCGCCTGCAGCAGATCCTGCGCAACCTGCTGTCCAACGCGGTGAAGTTCACCGACCAGGGCTCGGTGACGCTCCAGATCGCTCCCGCCCCGGAAGGGCTCGCCTTCGACGCCCCGACCCTGGCGAACGCCCGCCGGGTGATCGGGTTCACGGTCACCGACACCGGCATCGGCATCCCGGACGACCAGCTGTCGATCATCTTCGAGGCGTTCCAGCAGGCGGACGGCACCACCAGCCGGCGGTACGGCGGCACCGGTCTCGGCCTGTCGATCAGCCGGGACCTCGCCGGGCTCATCGGTGGCACGATCGTCGTCTCCTCACGACCCGGGCACGGCTCGGCGTTCACGCTCTACCTGCCCGACACCCTGGTGCCGGAGTCGGTGATCCCGGCGCCGCGCGGCCCGGTCGCGGTCGCCGACCGGCCGGTGGTGCTGCGCGAGCAGCGGCCCGCACAGCAGGAGCAGGTCCGGCGCAGCAACCCGTCGGTGGACAAGCTGCAGGGCACCACCGTGCTCATCATCGACGACGACGTGCGTAACGTGTTCGCCCTGACCAGCGCACTGGAGCTGCACGGCATCAACGTGCTCTACGCCGACAACGGGGCCGACGGGCTGCGGCTGCTGTCGGAGCACCCCGAGGTCGACGTGGTGCTCATGGACGCGATGATGCCCGACCAGGACGGCTACGAGACCACCCGACGCATCCGCAGCGACCACCAGTTCGCCGACCTTCCGATCATCTTCCTCACGGCCAAGGCCATGCCGGGTGACCGCGAGTCCGCCCTGGTGGCGGGCGGCAGCGACTACATCACGAAGCCGGTCGACCTGGACGAGCTGCTCGACATGCTGGCGAGGTGGGTCCAGCCGCCGGCGACCGACACCGCCGGGGAGGCCAACCGGTGACCGGCGCGGTGTCGGGCCCCCACCATGCGGACGGCCTGGCCAAGGCCCTGCTGGTGGACGACCGCCGGGAGAACCTCACCGCGCTGGAGGCGCTGCTGCAGGGACTCCCGGTGACGACGGTCTCGGTCACCAGCGGCGAGGCCGCTCTCAAGCAGCTGCTGGTGGCCGACTTCGCCGTCATCCTGCTGGACGTGGAGATGCCCGACATGGACGGGTTCGAGACCGCCGAGCACATCAAGTCGCGGGAGCGGACCCGCCACATCCCGATCATCTTCCTCACCGCCGCGGACCGGGACGCCCAGCTGGCCCTGCGCGGCTACGCCGCCGGGGCGGTGGACTACCTCACCAAGCCGTTCGACCCCTGGGTGCTGCGGGCGAAGGTCTCGGTCTTCATCGAGCTGTGGGAGAAGAACCGGGAGCTGGCCGCGCGGGCGGCGGCGGAACGGGAGCGCGCCGCACGGGAGCAACGGGTGGCCTCGCTGATCGAGCAGGCGCTGGCCGCGCTGCGGGGCACCGACGGGATCCGGGACGTCGGGCGGGCCATCGAGCTGCTGGAGCAGGCCAGCCGCTGACGCACCGCCCGGGCCGGTCCGCGCGGTCAGTGCGAGGCGGTCTCGTTGCGGATCATCAGGGCGGAGCGCAACCCGGTGATGTCGAGCACCCGCAGCAGGAAGTCGCCGACGTTGGTGAGCACGAGCGCGCTCTGCGCGGTGCTCGCCTTGCGGCTGAGCACCACCAGCGTGCCCAGGCCCTGGGAGTCGCAGAAGGTGACTCCACCGAGGTCGAGCACGATCCGGGGCGGAGGGTCGGTGAGGATGTCGTTGACCGTGTTCGACAGCCGGGTCGCCGTCAACATGTCGATCTCACCGGCGAGGGTCACCACCGCCTCGCCCGGTGTCCGGTGCACCGAGATCGTCAGCTCAGGCCGCTCCACCTGGCAAGGGTAGCGCGAGCGTGCCGGAATTGTATGGCCGAGGGGGAATCGCGTCACCCGGCCGGGGCCGCTGCGCCGGGTGACCGACGACGCTGACAGAATGGGCCGACGTGGGACCGTGGACCAACGGGGCCAGCCCTTACCCGGCCGACGCGCCCGCCTCCACCGAGCTGTACGGGCGCGCCCGCACCCTCGTTCCGGGCGGGGTCAACTCGCCCGTGCGGGCGTTCCGGGCCGTCGGCGGCACCCCGAGGTTCATGGTGCGCGGCGAGGGACCGTACCTGTACGACGTCGACGGCCGTCGCTACGTCGACCTGGTGTGCTCCTGGGGGGCGCTGCTGCACGGCCACGCCCACCCGGAGGTGGTGGCGGCGGTGAGCGCCGCCGCCGGCCGGGGCACCAGCTTCGGCATGCCCACGCCCGCCGAAGTGGACCTGGCCGCCGAGATCGTGGCCCGCACCCCGGTCGAGCGGGTCCGGTTGGTCAACTCGGGCACCGAGGCGACCATGTCGGCCCTGCGGCTGGCACGGGCCGCGACCGGCCGCCCGAAGGTGGTCAAGTTCGCCGGCTGCTACCACGGCCACGTGGACGCCCTGCTGGCCGCGGCCGGCTCGGGCGTGGCCACGCTGGGGCTGCCGGACTCGCCCGGCGTCACCGAGGCCGCCACCGGCGACACGATCGTGCTGCCGTACAACGACGTGGCGGCCGTGGAGAAGGCGTTCGCCGCGGCCGGTGACCGGATCGCCGCGGTGATCACCGAGGCGGCGGCCGGCAACATGGGGGTGGTCGCCCCCCGCGACGGCTTCAACCAGGCGCTGGCCCGGATCGCCCACGACCACGGGGCGCTGCTCATCGTCGACGAGGTGATGACCGGGTTCCGCGCGTCAGCGGGCGGCTGGCACGCCCTCGACCCGGTCGACGCCGACCTCTGGACGTTCGGCAAGGTGATGGGCGGTGGCCTGCCCGCCGCCGCGTTCGGCGGCCGGGCCGACCTCATGGACCAGCTCGCCCCGGAGGGCCCCGTCTACCAGGCCGGCACCCTGTCGGGCAACCCGCTGGCCTGCGCGGCCGGGCTGGCCACGCTGCGGCTGGCCGACGACGACGCCTACCGGCGGCTGGAGACCGCCGCGGCGACGGTCCGCAAGCTCGCCTCGGACGCGCTGACCGCCGCTGGCGTCCCCCACCGGGTGTCCACCGCGGGCACCCTGTTCTCCATCTTCTTCACCGACGTCGACGTGCGCGACTACGACGGCGCCCGGACCCAGGACACCGCCGCGTTCGCCGCGTTCTTCCACACCGCCCTCGCCCACGGCGTCCACCTGCCGCCCAGCCCGTACGAGGCGTGGTTCGTCTCCACCGCGGTGGACGACGCCGCCCTGGAGCGGATCGCGGCCGCGATGCCGGTCGCGGCGGCGGCCGCCGCCTCCGCCGCCGGGGGGACCTGATGCGTACGGTGGTCCACCTGCTGCGCCACGGGGAGGTGCACAACCCGTCAGGCATCCTGTACGGACGCCTGCCGGACTACCACCTCTCCGAGCTGGGCGTGCAGATGGCCGAGACCGTGGCGGAGGCGCTGGCCGGGCACGACGTCGTGCACCTGGTGTCCAGCCCGATGGAGCGCGCGCAGGAGACCGCCGAGCCGCTGGCGAAGCGGTTCGGGCTGCGCGTGCACATCGACGAGCGGCTCATCGAGGCCGAGAACAAGTTCGAGGGCACGCGCTTCGGGGTTGGGGACGGCGCGCTGCGCCGGGTGCGGAACTGGTGGCTGCTGCGCGACCCGTTCACCCCGTCCTGGGGGGAGCCGTACGCGCGCATCGCCGCCCGCATGCACGCGGCGGTGCTCGCCGCCCGGGACGCGGCCGCCGGGCACGAGGCGGTGTGCGTGTCGCACCAGCTGCCGATCTGGACGCTGCGGCGGTACCTGGAGGGCCGGCGGCTGTGGCACGACCCGCGCCGGCGGCAGTGCGCCCTGGCCAGCCTGACCTCGATCGAGTTCGACGGCGACGAGGTGACCGCCATCCGGTACGCCGAACCGGCCGCCCACCTGGTCGCGCGCTCCCCCGGGGCGGACCGGGCGAAGGGGGCGTGATGACCTCCGGCTCCCCCACCCCGCATCGCACCCGCGCCCGTCTGGACCGGCCGGCGGCCGCGGTCATCGCCGCCGTGGCGGTAGTGCTCCTCGCCGGGATCGGCTACGCGGTGCTCGACCGCGGGGACCCGCCCGCGGCGGACCCGACCGTCCGGGAGTACCCGGCCGGCGAGCGCCCGCCGCTGCCGCCGATCCAGGGCGAGACCCTCGACGGCGGCCACCTGGACCTGGCCGACCTGCGCGGCGACGTGCTGGTGGTCAACGTGTGGGCGTCGTGGTGCCCGCCGTGCCGGGCGGAGACCGACGACCTGGAGGCGGTCCACCGGGCCACCCGGGACCTGGGGGTCAGCTTCGTCGGCATCAACGTGGAGGACCAGCGCGACAAGGCGACCAGCTTCCTCGCCGGCCGGGTGACCTACCCGAGCATCTTCGACCCCGGCGGCAGGTACGCACGCGGGTTCACCGACCCACCGGCGCCGGTCGGGCTGCCCGGTACGCTCGTCGTCGACCGCGACGGCGGGATCGCGGCGGCCATCTACCGCCCGGTGGAGCGGGAGGAGCTGGAGGCGATCGTGACCCGGCTGGCGGCGGAGGACCCGGCCGATGGGTGAGCGGTTCGCCGAGCTCGTCACGTCCGGCCCCCTGCTGGTCGGGGTGGCGGTGGCGGCCCTCGCCGGGCTGGTGAGCTTCCTGTCCCCGTGCGTGCTGCCGCTGGTCCCCGGATACCTCGCCTACGTGACCGGGCTGTCCGGAGCCGACCTCGACGCGGTCCGGGCACCGGCCGGCCGGGGCGCCGCCGGTCCGCGCCACACCGGGACCGTCGCCGGTGCGGGTACGGGCGACGCCGGGACCGCCGCCGCCGCGGGCACGGACGGCACCGCGGGCGCCGGCGCCGGCACCCGGACGGCCGGCGCCGCCACCGCGACCGCGACCGGAACCGCCACCGCGACCCGGGTCCGGGGCCGGGTGCTCGCCGGGGGCCTGCTGTTCGTGGCCGGGTTCGGGGCGGTCTTCGTCACCACCGGTGTGCTGGCCGCCGCGGCCGGCAGCGCCCTGGCCGAGCACCGGCGGCTGCTGGAGACCGGCGGCGGCGTCCTCATGATCGTCTTCGGCCTGGCGCTGCTCGGGCTCGTTCCGGGCCTGCAACGGGAGGTCCGGCTGCGCTGGCTGCCCGCCGCCGGCCTGCTGGGCGCACCGGTCTTCGGCGCGGTGTTCGCCCTGTCGTGGATCCCGTGCGTCGGCCCCACCCTGGCGGCGGTGCTCGCCCTCGGCGCGCTGGGCGGCGACACCGGGCGTGCCGCCGTGCTGGCGGCCGCGTACACCGCCGGCATCGGGGCACCGTTCCTCGCGTTCGGCCTGGGACTGCGCTGGCTCGTCGGAGCGGTCGCCGTGATCCGCCGCCACGGCGCGTGGGTGACCCGGGCCGGTGCCGCGCTGCTCATCCTGGTCGGGCTGGCGCTGCTGACCGGGGCCTGGGACGGGTTCCTGCTGTGGCTGCGGGGCCTGGTGGGCGTCGGGACCGTGGGGATCTGATGGCCGGGCGCGCGGAACCGGTGGTGGTGTGGCTGGTCGCCCGGCTGCGCAACTCGTGGCGGCAGCTGACCAGCATGCGGACCGCGCTGGTGCTGCTGTTCCTGCTGGCGGTGGCGGCCGTGCCGGGCTCGATCCTCCCCCAGCGCGGGATCAGCCCGGAGGACGTCGACGCCTGGTTCCGGGACCACCCGCGGCTGGCGCCGGTGGTGGACCGGCTGGGCGGCTTCGACGTCTACGCCTCGCCCTGGTTCTCCGCCATTTACCTGTTGCTGTTCGTCTCCCTGGTCGGCTGCATCGTCCCGCGCATGGTCGACCACGTCCGGGCGCTGCGCCACCCTCCGGTCGACGCGCCGCGGCGCCTGTCGCGGCTGCCCCACCACGCCGGTCCCCGACCCGCCGCCGGCGCGCCGGCGGAGGTCGCCGCCGCCCTGCGCGCCGGCCTGCGGTCCCGACGGTGGCGGGCCGTGGTACGGCGGCACCCGGACGGCACCGCGACCGTCAGCGCGGAGAAGGGCTACCTGAAGGAGACCGGCAACCTGCTCATGCACGCCGCCATGGTGGTGGTGCTGGTCGGGGTCGCGCTCGGCGCCTGGTACGGCTGGCACGGCAACAAGCCGCTGGTCGCCATCCCGGACGGGGAGTCCTGCAACACCCTGCAGCAGTACGAGGAGTACCGGCTCGGGCAGCGGGTGGAACCGGCGGACCTGCCGGACTTCTGCCTGACCCTTACCGACGTCGAGGCGGAGTACACCGAGAACGGCCAGCCGCTGCGCTACCTGGCCCGGGCCGAGGTGTCCGAGGACGGCGGCCCGGCCCGGCCGGTCACGTTCGGGGTGAACGCGCCGCTGCGCCTCGACGGCGCCAACGTCTACCTGCTCCGCGAGGGGTACGCGCCGGTGCTGCGCTACACCGACCGGTACGGCCGGACCCAGACCGCGACCGAGATCTTCCTGCCGGACGGCCCGATGGGCACCGCCTCCGGGGTGGCGATGTTCCCGGACGCCAACGTGTCCCCCGAGGGCGTGCCGGACCCGGACGCCCAGGTGGCGTTCCAGGGCCTGTACCTGCCCACCGCACCGGCCGACCCGGACGTGCTCGACCGGTTGCTCGACGCCGGCGTCGCCCCCACGTCGGTGCACCCGCAGGAGCGCTCGCCCGCGCTGGCCCTGCAGGCGTACCGGGGGGACCTCGGCCTGGACAGCGGGGTGCCGCAGTCCGTGGTCCAGCTCAACCAGAGCCTCATCGACGCCGGGCTGCTGCGGCCGGTGGGCGAGCCACGGTTCCTGCGGCCCGGCGAGAGCATGACGCTCGACGACGGCACGACCGTGGAGTTCGTCGGCACCCGCCGCTGGGCCACCGTGTCGGTGCGGTACGACCCGGGCGGGCCGGTGGTGCTGGCCGGCGCCGTCCTCCTGCTGGCGGGGCTGCTGGGGTCGCTGACCGGGCGGCGGCGCCGGGTGTGGTTCCGGGTCACCCCGGCGGCCGACGGGTCCCTGGTCGAGGCCGGCGGCCTGCCCCGCTCCGACTATCCTGGCTTCGCCGACGAGTTCGCCCGACTGGCCGATCTCCCACTGCCGGAGCGCACCGCGCCGGCACCCGAGCCGGCCGCAAGGAGTACCTGATGTCCGCTGCCTCGGATCTGCTGCTGGTCGTATCGGTGCTGGCCTACCTGGCCGCGATGGTGGCGCACGCCGCGCAGACGGCCCTGCGCGAGCGCGGCGCCCCGGCGCCGGCCGCGGAGCGCCAACCGGCGCTGAGCGGCGTCGCCGTGGCGGGCGCACGACCCGCCTCCCCGGTGGTCGACCGCGGCGCGCCACCGTCCACTCCCGCCGGTGGGTCGCCGGCCACGTCCGCTGGCGCGCCGCCGGCCGGCGACCGGCCCGCCCGGCTGGCGTGGCTGGTCGACCGGGTGGCGCTGTCCACGCTCCTGCTCGCGGTGGCGGCGCACGCGGCCACCACCGTGACCCGCGGCCTGGCCGCGCAGCGGGTGCCCTGGGGCAACATGTACGAGTTCCTCCTGTCCGCCACGCTCGTCGGTGCGGTCGCCTGGCTGGTGGTGCGGTTCCGCCACCCGGCCGCCCGCCACCTCGGGCTCTACGTGAGCCTGGCGAACCTGGTCCTGCTGGGCCTGGCGGGGATGGTGCTGTACGTGCCGGTCGGGCCGCTGGTGCCGGCGCTGGACTCGTACTGGCTGCTCATCCACGTGGCGTCCGCCGCCACCGCCACCGGGATCTTCCTGGTGGGGTTCGTCGCCGCGGTCATGTACCTGATCCGGGTCGGCCACGACCGGCAGAAGACCCGGTTCCCGTACCCGCTGGGCGCGCGCATGCCCGCCGCCGCCACCCTGGAGCGGCTGACCTTCCGGGTGCACGCGTTCGCGTTCCCGATCTGGACGTTCGCGGTGATCGCCGGGGCGATCTGGGCGGAGGCGGCCTGGGGACGCTACTGGGACTGGGACCCCAAGGAGGTGTGGTCGTTCGTCTCCTGGATCGTGTACGCGGGGTACCTGCACGCCCGCGCCACACCCCACGTGCGGCGTACCACCGCCGCCTGGCTCGCCGTGGTCGGGTTCCTCACGATGCTGATGAACCTGTTCGGCGTCAACTTTTTCTTCACGGGCCTGCACTCGTACGCGGGCTGACGCCGCCCCGAACCCGCTGGGGTCCCGGCCGGTAGCCGGCCGGGACGCGGGCGGGCCGGTCCTCGCGCGCGAGGGTGGCCAGGGTGACCGGCTGCGCGACCGGCCGGCGGGCGAACGTCTCCAGGTCGGCCGGGCTGAGGTCGCGGCCGCACAGGTGGGCGGTGAGCGCCGCGGTCGCGTACCCGCACACCCGCCCCTGGCACCACCCCATCCCGGTCCGGCACAGCCCCTTGACCGCGCGCCCGGTGGTGGCCCGCAGCTCCGTCACCGCCGCCCGCACCGCCGCGTACGGCACCTCCTCGCACCGGCACACCAGGGTGCGGTCGTCCAGCCACGACACCCAGCCCGCGGGCGGCGCGTGCACCTGGTGCATGAGCGCGGCGAACCGGCGCTCCACCGCCCGGCGCGACAGCAGCCGGGACAGCTCCAGCTCGGTGAACGGCGAGGGGCGGCCGCACGCCAGCGCCACCACCGCGGCGACCAGCCGGCCCTCCACGAGGGCGAGGTTGGCCCCGCCCACACCGGTCACCTCGCCGGCGGCGAAGACGCCGGCGACCGAGGTACGCCCGGCGAGGTCGGTCTCCAGCACGAGGTTGCCGTCCACGTCCAGCCGGGTCGCGCACCCCAGCGCCAGCGGCAGCTCGATCTGCGGGGTGAACCCGTACCCGATGGCCAGCGCGTCGCAGGCGACGGTGCGGGTGGAGCCGGGCACCGGCCGGCCGTGGCGGTCCAGCTGCGCCACCTCCACCTCGCTGACCGCCCCGGCCCCCCGCGCGGCGACGACCGCGTGCCGGGTACGGTACGGCACCCCGTGCCGGGCCAGGCGCGCCAGGTAGCCGGCCGCCTCCCGCAGCCGGGCCGCCGTGAGCACCCAGGGGCGGTACAGGTACCGCCGGGGGTTGCCGGCCTCGTACACGCCGACCACCTGCACCCCGGCCGACAGCAGCCCGACCGCCACCGGCAGCAGGAACGGCCCGGCACCGGCCACCACCACCCGCTGCCCCACCGGGACGCCGGAACCCTTCAGGAGCGCCTGCGCCGCACCCAGGGTGACGACGCCGGGCAGGTCCCAGCCGGGGAACGGCAGCGACCGGTCGTGCGCGCCGGTGGCGAACAGCACGTGCCGCGCGACCACCGGTCGCATGCCCTCGACGTGCAGGACGAACCCGGGCGGGTCGGCCTCGGCGGCCCACACCGCCGCTCCGGCGTGGTAGTCGACGTCCGAGTCCAGCAGCGCGGCCCGCAGGGCGGCGAAGACCGCCCAGGCGCGGTGGCCCACGCCGGAGCTGTCCCGGTGGCGCCAGAACTGGCCGCCCAGGTGCGGCGCCGCGTCGAGCAGGGCGACCCGGCAGCCGGCCTGCGCGGCGGTGACCGCGGCGGCGAGCCCGGCCGGCCCGGCGCCCACGACCGCCAGGTCATACGCCATCGCCCACCCCCAGCTGGGTGGTGACCTGCATGCCGGGCCGGGCCGGTGCCAGGCAGGCCCGCACGTTGCGGGCGCCGTCGATGGTGACCAGGCAGTCGAAGCAGGCGCCGATGCCGCAGAACAGGCCCCGGGGGGCGCCGGCGACGCGGGTGGTCCGCCACGACCGCACGCCCGCGGCCCACAGCGCCGCGGCGACCGTCTGCCCGGGAGCCGCCGGTACCGGCCGGCCGTCGAACTGGAACGTGAACGTGGGCGTCGGCGCCGCCCGCCGCCGCCTCCGGCCCCGGCCGCTCACCGGAACCTCGCCGGGGAGAAGGGCGCCGGGTCCACCGCCGGCGCGTCGCCCGTGATCATCGCCGCGATCATCGCACCGGTCGCCGGCGCCAGGCCGATGCCCGCGCCCTCGTGTCCGCACGCGTGCCACAGCCCCGGCACCCGCGGGTCCGGTCCGATCACCGGCAGGTGGTCGGGGGTGTACGGCCGGAAGCCGTGGAAGGCGCGCAGGACGCGGACCCGGGCGAGGAACGGGAACAGGGCCACGGCCTGCGCCGCCAGCCGGCGGAGCACCGGTACGGGGTACGCGTCGTCGAAGCCGCGCCGCTCCCGGGACGAGCCGATGAGGACGGTGCCGGCGCGGGTGCTCTCGATCACCGCCGCGGTCTGCAGGCCCGGGTCGCCGCTGGCCACGGCGTCGGCGTACCCGGCGGTGTAGACCTTGTGCCGGATCGGCGCCGGCTCCCGGGCGCCCCGCAGCGGCTCGGTGACGAGGATGAACCCGCGCCGCGGCTCGATCGGCAGCCGGGTGCCCGCCTGCGCGGCCAGGTCCGCCCCGGCCACGCCGGTGGCGTTGACGACCGCGGCGGCCGGGATCACCGTGCCGTCGGCGGTCCGGACGCCGGTGACCTCACCGGACGGTCCGGTCCGCAGCTCGCAGACCTCGGTACCGGTGCGCACGTCGACACCCTTGAGCAGGTGCGCGGTGGCCAGCATGGGCTGCACCTGGGCGTCCTGCGGGAAGAACACCCCGCCGGCGAGCCCGGCGGCCAACCTGGGCTCCACCTGGGACAGCCGGTCGGCGGACAGCTCGGTGGCGTCCACGCCGGCGGCGCGCTGCCGCTCGATGAGGCGGTGCACCCGCTCCAGGTCGGACGCGGACTCCGCCACCAGCACACCCCCCTTCGGCTCGAACTCGATCGCGGCCGGTCCCAGCTCGGCCGCCACGTCGTGCCACAGCCGGCGCGACCACAGCGCCAGCTCCAGCACGGGACCGGGCGGCTTGTCGGAGACGAGAATGTTGCCCTCCCCGGCGCTGCTCGTGCCACCGGCCACCGTGTCGCGCTCCAGCACCGTCACCTCGACCCCGGCCCGGGCGAGGTACCAGGCGCAGGCGGCACCCACGATGCCGGCACCGACCACCACGACCCCGGTCACGCGCGGCCCCCCGCCACCCCGTAC